>JAFGJK010000030.1 GCA_016929135.1 Spirochaetota bacterium
GGAACTGGCAGACGCAGCGGACTCAAAATCCGCCGGGGGCAACCCCGTGAGGGTTCAAGTCCCTCCTTCGGCAGAGAAGGGGCTGATATGATATCAGCCCCTTTCCGCTTGCTATTGAGATCAGGGCCTGCTGGGGGATTAAAGTGGGATGTCTGTGGGCGTTGTACAGGCGAGAGCCCTGCTCAAAATCAGATATCAATCGTTGAAAGAATAGACAATAAAGGTGTTGGTAACCTCACCCCCCCTGAATGCTGTTTTTATCGCTCCGAAAAGATCCGTATGGGGTTGTGAGACAGGACGCCTGCTTTCATGATCATTACGATAACGAGATGCATACCCATACCCCGGATACGCATTTCTTTCCTTTTTTGTGCGAGTTTCAGGTATAAATAAGCCCGTTTTCTTTTCATGTCGTATCATCACCTTGTGTTCCTCTTCTATATCGAACAGAGTGAATACCCGCAGTGGCGACAGTAAAAACAACCGGAATCGGGAACCAGAAGAGAACCGCATTCCGGACAGTAGAGAGATCGTGTTAATCTATGATACATAGAACTCATAGCTTTTTCATTACAAGTGTATAGTATATAAATGTTTAGTATATGGCAACAATTTTTTCTCTTTTTTATGAAAAATATCGTGTATTTATAGATAGCATCATTTTGCATGTATATTTCGGCTACCCAGCTTGCCATGTAACCTGGGAAACCATATATTTACTCAATATATGTGAGACATACAACACTCGAGGAGAACAATGACGAAACCAGCGTTTGATCCTGATAAAAAGCTCGATGACCTGCTGAACATTGAATCCGAACAGGCGCAGCAGCAGTCGGACACGGCCGGGGAAAAACCGGGCGTGGACGGGAAGGCATCGGGGAAATTCGATTTCGATATAAAGCCGGAAGAGCTTGAGAGCTTCCTCAACCAGTACGTGGTCGACCAGGAGAGGACCATCGAGGTAATCGCGACGAAGGTCTGCACGCACTTCAACAGGATGAAGATAGAATCAAGGCTCACCGATGATGAACGGCTCGTGGGGAACATAAAGAGCAACATGCTACTCATCGGACCCACCGGCGTCGGTAAGACCTATATCGTAAAACTCATCGCGAAGAAAATCGGTGTCCCCTTCGTCAAGGCCGATGCGACGAAATTCAGCGAAACCGGATACGTCGGGGGCGACGTGGAGGACCTCGTCCGTGAACTGGTCTACGAGGCGGACGGCGATATCAACAGGGCCGAATACGGCATCATATACATCGATGAAATTGACAAGATCGCATCATCGAAGGGGCTCTACGGTCCGGACGTATCGCGCACCGGCGTTCAGAGAAACCTTCTGAAGCTCATGGAAGAGGCGGAGGTGGATCTGAAGACTCCCCACGACCTTGCCTCACAGGTCGAGGCGGCCATGGAGGCGCAGCGCACCGGGAAGGTCTCCAGAAGAAAAATCAACACAAGGAACATCCTCTTCATCGTATCGGGCGCCTTCAGCGGCCTGGAGGAGATCATCGGGAAGCGGCTCAACAAGCAGGCGATCGGGTTTGAAAAGAAGAAGTTTTCCAGCCTCAACCGGATGGACATGCTGAAGATGGTAAGGACGGAGGACCTCATCGAATTCGGATTCGAATCGGAGTTCGTCGGTAGGCTCCCGGTGTACGTCGTCCTGAACGAGCTTGACGAAAACGGTCTCTACAAGATACTCAAGAACAAGTACAGCACGGTGGTGCTGGGCAAAAAAATGGACTTCAGGGCGTACGGGATCGATCTCAGCTTCGACGACGAGGCGCTGCGCCTCCTGTCGCAGAAGGCACATGAAGAAAAGACCGGGGCCAGGGGACTGCTCAGCGTATTTGAAAAGGTTCTTATAAAATTCGAGAAGAGCCTCCCCTCAACGCAGATTAAGACACTGGAGGCCACGGCGGAGCTCGTGAATGACCCGGACATGGTACTGAAGCACCTGCTCATCGAGGACGGCATTCACAGCTTCCAGAAGAGCTTTCTTGTCGATCACGGAATATACCTCGACTTTGACGAAGCGGCGATAAAGAAGATTCAGGAGATGGCGGGGGAACGGCTGAAAAGCGTCAAGCAGCTCTGCAATGATCTGTTCAATGACTATTACCACGGACTACGACTGCTTAAGATGGATCACTTCACCATTACCAGCGATGCGGTGGAACATCCAGGCGAGTACCTGAACGAAATCATCAAGAACAATTTCAACAAGAGTGCCAGGTAACGCAACGGACCCTCTCTTCATGAGGAGATGAGGTCAACGATCGTGTTTGAATCCCACATCGGGGTTCACGACAGGGCGGCGGGGGAGCAGCAGATGAAAATGGCGCGATTTCTCGCGCCACAGTGTTCTTTAGCCTGGCGATATCGCCTCGACCGGGCATACCGGTTCGCAGGCTCCGCAGTCAATGCAGATATCCGGATCGATATATCTTTTATCCTTCTTTTCACTGATCGCTTCATTGGGGCATTCGCTCTCGCAGGCTCCGCAATTCGTGCAATCATCATTGATCACGTACGCCATTCAAGCCTCCTCTTTTGTCTTCTAAATTTTATAACCACATAAAACATAAGTATCAAATGTCAACAGGAAATATAAAATTCAAATTTTTTTATCAGCACCGGGTCACCCCTCAGCTGGCGGTAAATCCTCTTTACATTTTCACGCGGCCGTGCTAGATTGATATATACCATGTCACTCACGCCGAACGAGATCATGAGGAAACCCAAAACCCCTTGGCACGGAGCAGCTGTCCCATGCCGTCGCTCGTTCTATTGTGCGCTGATGCTCCTTGTCCCGCTCCTCGTCCACTGCGGGCACGGCATGTATATCACGGATGAAGCGGCCATCGCCGCATTGATAAAGGATCGAATCCTGCAATACCAGAACTCCGACTGGGAGACCCGGCAACATGCGGTATCCGATCTGGCTGCACAGGGAGAGAGATCCGACAACAAGCTCCTGGAGATCGCCCTCATCGTATCATCCGAAGACCAGCATCCCGGCGTGAGGATCGAGGCACTCAAGGGACTGGCCGCGATGAAAACAGAAAAAACTCTTGAGCGGCTCAGCGACATTGCGCTTTCCGATGACAGCCCCAATGTTCGCTGGCAGGCACTGAAGGCCCTTGCCCCCCTCAGGAATCCCAGTGTAATCGATGTATTCACCCGCTGCTACGACAGTGACGACTGGCTCATCAGGGAGGCGTCTATCGAGGGGCTGATGACGCTTGGTGACCAGGCGCCGCGCGACACAATTCTGACCTATGCGGAGAAGGGGCTGAAGGACCCGAATGAGAGTGTCAAGATCACGACAATGAAATGCCTGACCGTAAAGGACGACGCCCTCTATCCGATGATCAAGGAAATATTCAACAGGGAAAAAAAATCGAGCCATCCTCTGCTGAATGCATCGCTCATCGCCCTGAAGGGGTACGTCCTAGACGCCCAGACCAGGGAGGACGTCATCGACCTGCTGGCCCACCGGAACCTGGAGATCCGGCTGCAGGCCCTGAGGGTGCTCAAAGAGGATTGGGCAATGAAGGCTCGAACGCGTAAATAACGTCAGGGATTCTTCTCTTTCGACTGATAGACCTTGTTCTCGTTGTCGAAAATGTCCCTTTTATACTGCTCCAGGATGCCGTCCCGCTTCTCCTTGTCCATCTCAATGGTCTTGAAGAGCTCGAACATGTTTTCCTTGGCCTGCCGGTAATAAAAAATGGCCTTGATGAAATTCATTGGCGAGGCGGTGGTGGCATCCTTGTACCGGTCATAGTAATCATTGGCGGTGTTCACCGCGAACCGCGCCCTGTTCAGAAAAAGCTCGGTATAGTTTTCCTCCTTCTTCCCCTTCTTCAGCGCGCTTTCCAGTTCGTCCTTAATCGTCTTTTTCGTAGTGTCCAGCAGGAGCTTCTCGGATGTGTCCTTGTACTTTGTGGTCAGCCTTTTTGCGGAGATCAGGATCTCCCTCTGATTATCGGAAAAGAGGTTTGCCGATTCCTCGTAGCGACTCTGGAAATACAGAGCGCTCGCCTCGGCGTACTGGTCAATGAGGCGGTCCACCTCGTCCTTGCCGCCACCGAAATTCAGAATCGCGGTCTGAAGCATCTTCAGGTCTCTGAAATTCTCGTAGCTCAGCCGCTTTGCCACATGTAACGGGTTGTAGGCCTCGTTGAATCTCCGCGTCTGCCCGAACACTCCACCGCACAGCAACAACGCAAAGAACACCACCAGCGCCGATCTCACTCCTTTAAACATTGCCATATCCCTCAAGCTTAGAGTTGATACCAAATGCATAACACCGTGCGCAACGACTTGTACCGTGAGTGGGGCCGCCCCTCGTCACACCGATTGAACCGGCACCTGAAAATAACGGGGATAACTCCAAACAGATGTAACTATAGAGGATAAATGGATAAAGTCAAGAAAAATTGCGGAAGGAAAACTGAAATAGCTGGTACGACGCTACCTCGCTTTTCTGTGGTCGATGTGTACTTTTTTCACCTTTCTTCGCTTGATCCTGAATGCCCCTTCGGGATTGTAGCGCTCCTGGACCTCCTCGATGGGGTGCTTAATCAGCATCTTCACCACCTCCTCGGTCTTGTTCAGCACGTCAATGAGCACGAGATTCTCGTCAGTGGTGAAGTCCTCCAGAAGATAGGCCGCCATATCAACGCCCTTTTTCGGCCTTCCGATCCCAACGCGTATCTTCGCGTACCTGTCGGATTTGAGCGCCCTTGTCATCGATTCAATGCCGGGATGCACGATCCCGGTCATCACGTAATCGACACGCATCTCACCCACCTCGAGCGATGAATCTTCAACGATGCAGATTATGTCACGAACATTGATCCTGAGGAAGGAGGCGATATAGAGAACCGATTCGCCGATAAGATTCACAAACGTCTGTGGCTTGAGAAGAACGACCTCCGTGCCCATTATCTTGCCTCTTCCGATAATGGACTTCTTCTTTTTTATCTTTACTTCAATGTTCTCGTTATTCCCGATGATATCTATAACTTTAAAGCCGATATTCTGTCTGTTGTTGGCGAATCTATCCCCAGGATTTCCAAAACCTACGATGAGTTTCAAAAACGCCTATCTCCATATATAGAATTTAAATAAGAAACCGCCGAATTACCGCAGCATACTACTCCTCTGCTTCAGTTGCGGCTCCCTCTGCCCCCTCGGCAGCCTCCTCACCCTCGGACGGTTCTGCCTCGGTAGTTACCCTGGTTGCATGGACGGCAACAATCACAAGATCCGGACTGCTCAGCAACTTCACGTCATCGCCCAGCACAATGTCTTTTGCATGAACCGTGTCCCCCTCCAGCATCTCGGTAACATCCACGCTCACCTTCTCGGGCAGATCCTTCGGGAGACACTCGATCTCGATCTCACGGTTATATATCTCCATCGTCCCCCCGCGCTTGACGCCTGCGGAATGACCGACAATCTCAACAGGTATATGGGTGTGGATCCTTTCACCTTTTGTTACTTTAAAAAGATCCAGATGAATGATCTCGTCGGTGATCGGGTTCTTCTGATAGTCCTTTACGAAGGCCTGCAGCCCCTCCGTCCCCGATTTATCCTTGTATATGATATCGAAAATGACGCTCTCAGAAACGCGCCCCTTGAAGAGCGTGAAAAAGTCCTTTTGCGCCACCTTGATCGACTCCGATTCACCGTGGGAATACAGGATCGCAGGGATATACCCCGATTGCCGCAACCTGACATTCTCGTTCTTTCCCCTTTCAGTTCTTATCTCGACGTTCAGATGTCTTCTTTCCATGGTACCCTCTATTGGTTATAAAAGATTATTCATCACTGAATTGCGAAGAGGGAACTCACCGATTCCCCGTTATGAATCCTTCGAATCGCCTCCCCGAATATCGGAGCGATCGAGAGGATCTTCGCATTCGTCATCGTCCCCCCGAAGGGGATCGTATTGGTAAAAATCAATTCCTTGAACCCCGCCTTTTCAAGCTTCGACATCGCATCGTCTGACAACACCGCGTGCGTGAAAAGGCAGTAGACGTCATGGGCCCCCTTCTCCTTGAGCGCCTGTGCTGCCTTGGAGATGGAACCGCCGGTATCCACCATATCGTCCACCAGGATACAGTTCTTGTTCTCCACCTCGCCGATGACGTTCATGATCTCGGCGATGTTCGCCTCCGGCCGCCGCTTGTCGATGATGGCAAGGCTCGCATCGATGTACTTCGCCAGCTGGCGTGCCCGCTCCGCCCCGCCGGAATCCGGGGAAACCACCACGGCATCCTGGATCCTCAGGCTCCTGATGTAATCCACCGTGGTGGGGAGCGCCAGCAGGTTGTCCACCGGTATATCGAAAAACCCCTGTATCTGGTCCGCATGCAGGTCCATCGTGAGAACCCTGTCCGCCCCCGCGGCCTGTATGATGTTGGCCACCAGCTTCGCTGATATGGGAACCCGTGGCTCCACCTTCCGATCCTGCCGCGCATATCCGAAATACGGGATCACCGCCGTCACCCTGCTGGCCGAGGCCCTGAGGGCGGCATCGACCATAAGGAGCAGCTCCATAATATGGTCGTTGGTGGGGTTGCAGGTGGACTGGATGATGTAGATGTCGTGCGCCCGGACGTTCTCCTTGATCTTTACCGAAATCTCGCCGTCCTTGAAGCGCTTAAGCTCTGCCTTGGAGACCTCGACACCGAGATATCGGCATATCGATTCCGTCAGATCCGGGTTCGACGACCCGGAGAATATTTTCATCGTGCGCATGCCCACTGCTTTCAATACCTTACCTCTTCAAATATTCCTCAAGCCCCGAAAGCTCGTCCTTGCTGTTCACTCCCCTTCCCTCGGTAGCATCGTCCAGCAGCACCGTTTGGACCGCAAATCCTTCTCTCAACACATGCTGCACCGCGTCCGTCAGGTAGTATTCGCCCTGTGCATTGTTCCGGTCGATCCCGGCAAGCCCCCTGAAAAGAAAGTCTCTGTCAAACACGTAGGTGCCGGTATTCACTTCCATAATGGACCTCTCGGTCGGGGTCGCATCCTTTTCCTCGACGATCCGGAGAAACCTTCCGTTTCCGTCCTTCACTATCCTGCCG
Source organism: Spirochaetota bacterium (assembly GCA_016929135.1). Taxonomy (GTDB): domain Bacteria; phylum Spirochaetota; class UBA4802; order UBA4802; family UBA5550; genus JAFGJK01. The sequence goes on from JAFGJK010000030.1 coordinate 7,116, forward strand.
TACCCCGCAGGATTCTCCAGGTTCATGGTAAGGATGACCGCCTTCACGTCCTGCCGGTCCAGCGCCCCCAAGAGGGACCTGAAGGTGGCAGGGCGTATCAGTGGCACGTCCCCGCAGGCGACGATCACCCTCCCGGAGAATCCCTCCAGGGCCTTCTCTGCCTGCATCACCGCATGTCCCGTGCCGAGCTGCTGATGCTGCCAAACGGTCTCCGCGCGGCCGCCGATTTCACTGATCACCTCGTCGCCCCGGTATCCCACCACGACAAGGATTCTCCCCACGCCGGCATCCCGGAGGCTCTCAAGGACATGTAGTATCAGGGTTTTCCCATTCAGCCGGTGCAGCACCTTGGGGAGCTCGGACTGCATCCGGACACCCTTCCCCCCGGCGAGCACCACCGCTACTGTTTCGGTATTCGTAATGACCTCCCGGTTGCCGTATCTGAGGAGCCAGGATTCGAACCTGGGGATGTCGGGACCAAAACCCGATGCCGTACCACTTGGCTACTCCTCAAGGGATAACTCGAATTCAGACCCCCGTAGTATCATACAGACATTCATGTTCCCGTAATGCGAGATGCAACGGCCGCATGAATGTGCATATCATCGATCGGGTTAAACCCGCCCTGTGGCCCCCGACATCAGGAAACGCCACCGGGGTCACCGTATCCCCTGACAAAGCCCGTGGTTTCTGCGAAGTACCCCTTCTGCTGGAAGTGTTCGACGGCCCGCCTCGCGTCCTCGGCGCTTTCGAAGAGTCCGATTACGCTGGAGCCCGAGCCGGTCATGGCGGAGTAGACCGCACCCCTCTCCCCGATCTCGCCCTTGATCTCCCGGAGCACCGGGTATTCCCGGAACACCGGGCCCTCAAAATCGTTCGCCAGACGGTGAGCGATGCTCCCGATGTCGCCTTCGTCGATCCCCCGTTCAATGGCGCGCATCTCCTCGTCAAGGTCCGCAGGATCGCAGGGCATCTCGCCGTCTCTTTTCAGCGATCGGTAGGCCTGCGCGGTATTCACATGTATCCCAGCGTTCACGATAAGGACCGTATGAGGGAGGACGCTCTCGATCGGTGCGACCAGGTCGCCGGTTCCGCGACATATTGCCATGCCGCCGTAAAGACAGAAGGGGACATCGGCCCCGATCTCCCCGGCGGTCTGCATCATCTCATTATCGTCCAGCCGCCGGAAACGCAGGTTGAGGAGCCTCAGCGCAGCAGCCGCATCGGCACTGCCGCCCCCCATGCCCGCACCGGCGGGTATGTTCTTCTCCAGCCCGAAAAGGGCCACTGCATCCATATCGGCCGCCCTGAAATAGGCCCGTGACGCCTTCTCGATGAGGTTCTGCCCGGCAGGTATCGATTCAGTGATATCGCCTCGGGCACCCCCGCGATTAGTTATCACCGCGGATCGTCCCGCAGCACCGGTTTCCCGAATATCCTCAAGTTTTAAAAGATCGTGGAGGCCGATACTGGCCATGAGACTTACTATATTATGGTATCCGTCATCCCTTTTATCGAGGACCCTGAGATGGAGATTGATTTTGGCCCACGCGTGAATCACCCCGCCTCGCACTGATCCGGAAAACATGGAATGGCAAAATTAGTATAGGGTGCTTTTTTTGTCAACAATAAAATATATTGCCATACACCCCCGTTTTTTCGCCTGGGGCGCCTGATCCTCTCATGGAACCCGGGGACCCCCCTCGTCGGAGCGCCCCCCCCCCAGCCTCTCCACCAGCCTTCTCGCCCCCCAGCGGAAAAAGGCAGCGGTATACCTGGCCCCTGCGAGATAGATCCCCACCCAGAAGACCACGTGGGAGGTCCCGTAGATCGCCGGTCCCCCCACCAGCAGGATACGGGGCTCCGAAAAATAGACGGAGAGGACCCCGAAAAGGGCCACGGCGGGCCACCCGATGATATAGCTGATGGCGATCACCACGAGGCCGACGTATACCCTGACACCCGGCTTTTCCCTGAAGGCGCTCAGGTCTGCCCGTTCATTCACCGCTCGCCTTACATAGGGGACCTTCATAAGCTGTTGAGCGATTCGTGACTTCATAGCTCGAGTTCTACAGGGAGACCCACAAATCATGCAATAAAAAAACTTGACAAATACCCTTTTAAAAAAGGTATAAAGATTCATTAACCGCGACAGGGGCCGAACCCTGCCCTAGTATGGAAGATCAATGACAGACACCGCCACAGTTACGATCGGGAGCCGCTCCCTGACCCTGGAAGACCTGCTCAAAATCGCCGAAGGATCCGCCACCGTTTCCATAAGCGGGGAAGGGACGTTCCGGGAACGGATCGAGCGTTCCAGAAGGCTGCTGGACCGGGCTCTGAAAGAGGGGGTGCCGGTATACGGCGTCACCACCGGTTACGGCAAATCCTGCAGCAAGAGGATGGCCCACGAAGTGGCGCTGAAAAACGGCGAGAACCTGCTCCGCTTCCACGGGTGCGGAACCGGCGACCCCCTGGGCGTCCCCGAGGTGCGAGCCTCCATGGCCATGAGGCTCGCCTGCTTCTCCAGGGGATACTCCGGGGTATCGATGGAGCTGCTCTCACAGCTTGCCGCGTTCCTGAACAGCGGGATCACGCCGGTGGTCCCCTCCGAGGGCTCCGTGGGCGCATCGGGCGACCTCACCCCCATGTCCTATGTCGCCGCAGCCCTGACGGGGGAGCGGGAGGTCTACTACCGCGGATCCAGGATGCCGGCACGGGAAGCGATGGCACAGGCCGGCATCGAGCCCTATGCGTTCAAGCCCAAGGAACCCATCGCCATGATCAACGGCACCGCCACCATGACCGGAATCGCGCTTATGGTTATGGAGAGGTCCCGGCGCGTACTGGAGGCGGCGGTGGCGGCGACGGCCCTGAGCATACACGCCATGAGCGGCAACGCGCACCACTATCACCAGGCCATATCCGACGCAAAGCCCCACCCGGGCCAGGACCATGTGGCGAAGATGCTGCGAGCATACCTTCATTCGTCGACAAACCAGTGGGAATTCGCGCAGGGGACCCTTGAGACGCTCCAGGACCCCTACTCGCTGCGCTGCTCGCCCCAGATCCTAGGGGTGCTCCACGACGCCCTGGAATGGATCGGCCGGTGGATAGAGATAGAATCAAACAGCGCCAACGACAATCCCCTGATCGATCCTGAAAGCGGCGAGGTGCTCATGGGGGGCAATTTCTACGGCGGGCACATCTCCTTCGCCATGGACGCACTCAAGTCAGCCCTGGCGTCGGTGGCCGACATGAGCGACCGGCAGGTGGCGCTCATGGTGGACCCCCATACCAACCGAGGCCTCCCGGCCGACCTGGTGAACACCGGCGAGAAGGAGCGCCCCTACAACCACGGCTTCAAGGCCATGTCAATCGCCTCGTCGGCGCTGGCTGCGGAGGCCCTGAAGCTCACAATGCCGGCCGCATCCTTTTCCCGGTCCACGGAGTCGCACAACCAGGACAAGGTGAGCATGGGGACCATTGCCGCCCGGGATGCGGACCGGGTCTGCACGCTCACCATGAGGGTGCTGGCGATCCACCTGCTCGCGGCGGCACAGGCCTGCGAGATCCGCGGCAGGGCCGATCAGCGCCCCCGCATCAACGACATCTTACGGCTGATCCGGACTCACGCAGAGCCGCTCGCGACGGACAGGCCCATGGACGCCGACATCGAGCGAATTCTCGGACTTATCGCCGGGGGGATGATGGGGGAGCACGGGGCGGATGGAAGCGTACGGTAGACCCTCGTACGAGGTGACCCTGCAGGTCCAGTTCCACGATCTCGACCCGCTGCAGGTGGTCTGGCACGGCAACTATTTCAAGTACTTCGAGACCGCCCGGTTCGGGCTCTTCGAGCAGTGCGGCGTGGACCTTCACTCGTATCACCGTGACACGAATTACATATTCCCCATCGTGAGGACCTCCACCAAACACCTCTTCCCGCTCAGGCACAGGGACCTGTTCGTCTGCAGGGCCTCTCTCCGCGAGGCGAGATTCAAAATAGTAATGGACTTCGAGATACGCCTGGCCGACACTCACCGTGTCTGCACCACCGGCCGGAGCGAGCAGGTGGCGGTGAAGGTGCCCGAGATGGAGATGCAATTTATGATACCCGCGGACATAAGGGAAAAGCTGGAAGCGTGACATGCACGAAATGCTGATAAGGGGAATCACCACGGGGCTGGAGCGGATATCCGCCTGGTCCGAGCTACTGGACAGGATAAACGTATTCCCGGTAGCTGACGGGGACACCGGGCGCAACCTGAAGATGAGCCTCACGCCGCTTATGATGGCCGGCGGCGTGACGGGGAGCGTCTCGTACAATCTCCTCCTCTCCGCAAGGGGAAACTCCGGCAACATCGCCACGCAATTCTTTTCCGGGTTCATCACCGCGGAGACAGAGCGTGACATCGCCGGCGCCGTGGCGCTGGGGAGGGAACGTGCCTGGAAGGCGGTGAACGCCCCGCGGCAGGGTACGATGCTCACCGTGTTCGACTCCCTCAACGAATTTTACCGTGGGGAAAAGAACATCTTCCATACCGAGGCCACCGTGAAGCGGATCATCGAAAGGCTCGACGAGGCGGTGAAGTCGACGCCGGACCTCCTGGAGAAACTGAGGATTGCCGGCGTTGTCGATTCCGGCGCCCTGGGGATGTTCATATTCTTCGAGGGATTCTACTACGGACTCATCGGCCTCGACGAGGATTTCGTGCCGGTGACCGAACGCTTCGGCGATATGCTCAGCGTAAGGAACGGCTTTTCCGAAAACGGCGAAGAGGGGTACTGCATCGATACGGTGCTGCGCATCGACGACAGGAGCGAGGCCGCCCTGAGGGAGATATCGGCATCGGGGGAGAGCGTCATTATCATTCCGGAGGAGCAGTACGTGAAGGTCCACCTGCACGCCAGGGACAGCGGAGAGGCTCGCCGCCGCCTTGAGGCGCTGGGGAGCGTGGTGAACTGGGCCTCCGATGACCTGGACAGGCAGATACGGGAGTTTGCACACCCCCTCAGGCGCGGTCCGCTGCACATAATGACCGATGCAGCCGGCTCCATCACCCGAGACGATGCGACCTCCCTGGGGTTCACCCTTCTGGAGAGCTACATCACCGTGGACAACCGCGCCCTCCCAGAGACCCAGTTCTCCCCCGAGGAGCTCTACCGGCTCATGCGGTCCGGATCCCGGGCCTCCACCTCGCAGGCGTCGATCTTCGAGCGCCACCAGTGCTATGCCAGTGTCATGAGCCAGTACGAGCGGGTTCTCTACCTCTGCGTCGGTTCGATCTTCACCGGAAACTGGCAGGTGGCCACCCGGTGGAAGGAGGAGCACGACCGCGACGGCCGCCTCACCGTGATCGACACCGGCACGGCCTCCGGCAGGTTGGGGGTACTGGCCATCGCCGCAGCGCGCCACGCGGCGGATGCCCCGTCGGCCGAAGAGGCGATCGATTACGCCCTCCGGGCAAACCGCCTCTGCGACGAGTACATCTTCATCGACAAGCTCCAGTATCTCGCTACCGGCGGCAGGCTCTCCAAGACCAGCGCCTTTTTCGGTGACATGCTCCACATGAAACCGGTCATCACGCCGCTCCCGGACGGGGCGAAGAAGGTTGCCGTGGTCAGGAAGGGACCAGACCAGATCCGCTACGCCATGGACAGGATGACGGAGATCCTCAAGGGGGACCCCTCCCCCTTCATCATGCTGCAATACAGCGACAACAGGGACTGGGTGCGCGAGACCGTGCAGGGGGAGGTGCGCTCCCTCTTCCCGGGGGCGGAGATTCTGCTCCAGCCGCTCTCGCTCACCACCGGGGTTCACACGGGGCCCGGTACCTGGGCCGTGGCGTTTTTGCCCGGACACATCTAAGCACAGGGGGCGTACACCATGAGCGACGGGAGAAGGGTTGTGGTTACCGGCATCGGTCTGAGATCGCCGATCGGGCATACCATGGGGGAGCTCAAATCCTCCCTGAAGGCCGGGGTCACCGGCATCAGGAGCGTCGACGAGTGGAAGAGCATCGAGAACATGCGCACCCTGGTGGCCGGCCTCTGCAGGGACATCGACGAATCGGCGATCCCCCGCCAGTACCGGCGCACCATGGGGCGGGTGGGAATCCTCTCGGCCCTCTCGGCGATCGACGCGGTGAGGGACTCTGGCCTCTCGGAAGAGACGACATCATCGGACCGCTGCGGCGTCTCCTACGGCTCCACCCAGGGGAGTTCCACATCCCTGGAGGAGTTCGTGAAAAAGGTCTTCAGCACCAGAAGCCTCAAGGGGATGCAGTCCTCGTCCTACCTCCAGTTCATGAGCCATACCTGCGCCGCCAACCTGGCGATGATGTTCCAGTCGAAGGGTCCCGTGGTGGCCTCCTGCACCGCCTGCGTCTCTGGGTCCCAGGGGATCGGTTTCGGATACGACGCCATACGGAGCGGCCGCGCCGAGGTGATGATCACCGGCGGCGCCGAGGAGATGCACTTCATGCACTCCGGGGTCTTCGACATCATGCGGGCCACCTCGACGAGGTTCAACGACAGGCCTGAGGCCACGCCGCGCCCCTTCGACGCGGAGCGCGACGGCCTCGTGGTGGGCGAGGGGGGCGGCTGTCTGGTCCTTGAGGATTATGACCATGCCAGGAAGCGGGGCGCCCGTCTCTACGCCGAAATACTGGGCTTCGGCACCAACTGCGACGGCTCGCACCTCACCAACCCCAGCGCCGCGGGGATGGCCGGCGCGATGAGGATCGCCCTGGCAGACGCCGGTATCCCGGCCGACGCCATCGGGCATGTGAACGCCCACGCCACCGCCACCGAGGCCGGCGACATCGCCGAGTCCTCGGCGACGTACGATATATTCCGAGACGCCGCTCCGGTGAGCGCCTTCAAGGGGTACATGGGCCACACCCTTGGGGCATGCGGCGCCATCGAATCGATCATCACCATTCTCATGATGCGGGATGGATTCATCGCGCCCACTAGGAATCTGGAGACGCCGGACCCGCGGTGCGCGCCGGTGCGGCACGTCCTCAAGGACACGATCGAGAGCTCCTTCACCAAGGGGATGAACAACAACTTCGCCTTCGGCGGCATCAACACCTCTCTCATCTTCGGGCTGGTCTAAAGGTGGCGGCGCGGGACGAGTCAACCGGCCGCTTTGCCGTGGTGATCCCCCTCTACAATCACGAGGCGAGGATCGCCGACGTGGTGGCATCCGCCAAGTCGCTGGGGTACCCGGTGATCGTGGTTGACGACGGCTCCACCGACGCCTCCCCCTCGCGGATCGCCGATATCGAAGGGATCACGCTGCTGCGCCACGAGGCGAACATGGGGAAGGGGGCGGCGCTGAAGACAGGGTTCCGCGAGGCGGCAACAATCGCGGACTGGGCCATCACCATCGACGCGGACGGCCAGCACGACCCGGAGGACGCGAAATCGCTCATCGCCGCGATCCCCCCGGGCACGCGCCCCATCGTGCTGGGAGTGCGCCAGCAGATGGCGGGGAAGGACGTCCCCTGGACAAGCCGCTTCGGCAGGGGGTTTTCCAATTTCTGGGTGCGGATGTCGGGAGGCGGGAAGGTCAGCGATTCCCAAAGCGGGTTCAGGATCTACCCGCTCCCGGAGGCGCTGTGTCTGGGCGCCGTTGCCGACCGCTTCCAGTTCGAGGTGGAGGTGCTGGCCAGGGCGGGATGGAACCGGCTCCCGGTGGTGGAGGCGCCGGTGAGCGTGAGCTACCGGCCCGGGACCGTGAGGATCTCCCACTTCCGCCCCTTCGTGGATTTCCTGAGGAACTCCTCCGTATTCGCCAGACTCATTACCGCCAGGATATTCATCCCGCGGATGTTCCGCCGGAGATTGCTGAACCCTCGGATCCAGTAGATTCAGGATCGAGCGGCTGCCTCAGCGGTCCATTCCCAGGAGCATCGCCAGGAGCTTGTTGGCCCTGCCGGCGAGGTCGTCGCTGATCGCCGAGGTCTTCTCCACCATCCCGGTGTTCTCCTGGGTCGCGGAATCGATCTGTACCAGGGTCGAGTTGATCTGTTCGATGCCGATCCGCTGCTCGTTGCTCTTCTCCGCGATTCCCGCCACGAGGTCGCTCACCGAGCTGACCGATTTCCGTATGTTTTGAATGACATCACCGCTCCCGGCCACCAGGGCTGTCCCCCGCTCGATCTTCTCGCTGCTCTGCTTTATGAGCTCGCCGATCTCACGCGCCGATTCGGCCGAGCGTCTCGCCAGGTTTCTCACCTCGCTGGCAACCACCGCGAAGCCCCTGCCCCGGTCCCCCGCGTGGGCCGCCTCCACCGCCGCATTCAGGGCCAGGAGGTTGGTCTGGAAGGATATCTCGTTGATAAGCGAGATGATGCCGGCTATCCTGTCCCCCGACTCCCGTATCTCATCTATGGCCTCCACCGCACTCTGCACCAGCCGCACTCCTTCCTCGGCGATCCCGACGGCCTGGACCGCCAGGTCCCTGGCCCGGTGCGTGTTGTCGGAATTCTTACGTATCGCCTCGGCCGACTCCTCGATGGTGGCGGTGATCTCCTCGAGGGCGCTGGCCTGTTCGGTGGTCCGCTGCGCCAGGGACTGGGTCTCCCCCTTGAGTCGCCCCGACAGGTCGGCCAGGTCCCGCGACAGGTCCCGCCCCGCGTCGAGGAGCTGCTTCGTCATATCGTGCTCCTTCTCCTTCTCCAGGCTCTCCTCGATCCTGCGGATCGAGGCCCTTACGATGGTGAGCAGGAGAAATGCCAGCAGGGTGATGAAGACGCTGGTGATGGAGAAGTAGATCAGCAGCAGCGCCTTGTCGTCTGCCGGAACCGCGGCGCGAAGGGTGGTCACCAGCGCCACAAGGAAGTTCAGCAGCGAACTGGCGATGACCGTCCACCGCTCCGTGAATACCGCGGCGATGTTAATGAATATGAAAAGGATGATGAGGCGCGATGCCAGGTCGGCAACACCCCTGAAATCCGAGAAGACCAGCTGGACGCCCATGACGGCGATGCATCCGAACACCGCCAGCTTCGCCCCCAGATGATAGCGCCCCGTGCGGATCAGGAACAGGGCGACGGCGCACAGAATGATAAGGCACACCCGCATGAGATTGCGCCCCGACAGAGGCGATTCCGGGGAATAGATGTTCATGAGAACGACCACCGCGGAAACGAGGACCAGCGCCGCCATGACGAAATACAGGAATATGCGGGACTGCTGCTGGAGCATGAAGGATTCGTTTTCGTAGCGAACGAGAAAATACTGCAGTAATCGTTTCATCGGCATCACCCTTTCCTCATCAGGATGACTCCCAGTATGCACAGATCCGCCACTGTGTCAACACCGATAAAGTGCTAATAGCATAACAATTGTATGATCCTTCACGGTGCCGCTTCGGGATGATAACACCGCATGCGGTACGGGCATGAGCCACCAGCCCCCGGGCATTCCGCCGCCATGCTGTGCAGCGAGCAGGCAATGCTGAGGAACGGCCAATTTACAGCAATACCGTGTGAGCCTTCTCCATGCCGCAGGTTCTGATATACAGGAAATCCTGCGGCAGAGCGGGTGTGCCGGTCACGTCGCCATGACGCCGCCGATCAATTCCAGCAGGAATATTATACTCATTAATTGTGTTGGCGAATAGTGAAATACACGGCACAGTCTCTCGATAAATGTTCACACAATATTTTTCGCGGAACGCAGCAGCCCCGGAACCTGTCCAAGAGAGGATGACGAAAAGAGCGAATACCATGCACACGGAGCTGTATATGATAAGATTTTTGATCTCATTGACGATCTTCGGTGTGACGGCGGCATTCAGCGCGATCGCCGCATCCACCGTCGTCAGTTTTCTCTTCGAGGCGCGGGTCCGGGCTGCGGGGGAGTACCGACCGGGCGTGAAGAGCATGAGCGCCACCCTGCAGGTCACGAAGGTACGCAGGAACGTTACCGGCCACAGTCACGATTATTCCATGGCGGAAATGTTAAAATAAGGAAGGGATCTCACGCTCATAGAAGTGGCGGCGGCAGACGCGGGTCTGATTCGGAAGGACGCCGTGATCGAGGTGTACTACGAACGCGCATCGGGCCTGTACAGGGCGGGAAGCGAGGTGAAGGGTTTCTCACCAACGCGATTGAAGCTGTACAGGGTTCAGTTTGTACCGGCACACAAGGACCGCCACGTTACTCGCCTGAATTTTGCTACTTCCTTTTAAAAAGCAGCATGTAGACTGATGGAATCGCCGGTCGCGTCGAGACGAACGGCGCCCCCTCTGTTTCACTTCACCGGGCTGATGGCCCCGTTCAGCATCTCCTCGGTGCATTTACCGCTCTGAAGGCCCAGCTCCCTGAGCCTGAAGTACATGCTGGTGTACGTAGCGGCCATGTAGGGGAAGAGCCAGAGCAGACCGATAAACACCGTGAGCACGGTCAGCAGCATCCATCCGATAAAGCTCAATCCCATGACGAAGATGTCCCACTTGTAGCCGTCGGTCATCTTCATGCTTATCCTCAGGGCGTCCGTGACCTTGACTTTCGGGTTGTCCGCAATGATGTAGATGCACTGCGAGTACGACAGCGCCTTGATGATGCCCGGTACGACGAACAGCAGGGCCCATAGAAATATCCAGAGCAACATCCACAAGTACATACCCAGGGATTTTCCGTATATCTTAAAACCGCCGAACAGATTGCCCACCTGGAGCGTGTCATGTTTCACCAATGCGATGTAGGTGATGGACAAACCCATGTACATCGGCGCAGTTATGAAAAGCGACGCGATGTTGAATAATCCTCTGATATCGCCCAGCTCCTTGATGTTTGACAGCAATCCCAGCGGTGTTGCCACCAGGATGTATACCAGTGTAACCAGCACCGCGGTCCCCCACTTTCCTTTGAGCCTGTCCTTCGCCGCCTGTTTCAAAGCCTTTCTGTCCAACATGTTCGTCTCCGAATTCAATAGAATTATTGATGCAAAAAAGAATGACACCACAGACGAGATACGCCCCCGGGACCTTGATCAGAATATTTTCCGAATGGGGAAAATTCCACGAGGCACGTCGGATTGTATCGGTCGCAATACCATGACGGTCCCGCCCTGTGGCGCCGGTCACACTCCCCGCTTCGATTTAATATTCAATGCAAGCTCCCAGGCTCTTGATCGTAATCTGCTCAGCGTATCGTTTTTCTCTTTACAATCCTCTTCCCATACCAGGTTTCCATTCTTGATGCTCTGCCCGATTACCAAATCATTGAATGAGCCCATGCCGCCGTAGGAACCGAGAAGATGGTCGATTCCCGAATGATCCGAATCCAGCAATCTGCGCCTTGATTCAATCATGCGATTCTTCCACTGAGTTTCATCATCGGACTCAAGCAGTGCGATTATATGACCGAGAACATCCACCAGCTCTTTGACATGAAAGCCCATAGTGATTCACCGAATGACAGGCTGACCGGGTGGCGTCCGTACAGGACACTCCCGCATCCCCTTATGCATGATTGATTACAATAAACCTGCGCTCCCCCGGGCCTGCTGCCGGACCGCTCCGGCAGCAGGCCGGGGAAAGCACCGACAACATCCCCTCATATTTCAGCAATATTGATGAATATCAATTCGCATGATACGATGTAACAATGTTATCAAAGTAGCTTTTATTGCTGGTATAGATCACTTCAAAAGAAGAGAAATTAATTACCTTTACCTCATTTGCAGAAAATTTGATGATATGGAATATCTGACGGTTATAGGTGTTGGTATTGACATCCTGTATTATATAAGAAATGGTTTTACCGTTTATCGATACGGAATCGGTTATAATACATTTGCTTGTATTCATAAATAGAAATAACAATTCATTCTCGCCACCGGCTTTTATTTTATTATGTAGCTCGATTGTCTCAACACCGATTTGAGAATCCCGTGCAGAATACTTCGACACCCAGCAGGTATCATGTGGCACACCGGTCTTCACATCTCCTTTCATCAGTTTCCAATTATCATCCAGTTTAAACACGATGCCGTTTAGATTAATACTCTTCGCCCCCTTTGCTTCTATCCTGTAGTTCGCATTAGCATCATTATCAACATTGGGGATGTTTGTTATCTGAAAGAATATCGTATCATTTGGCATCATTCTTCCAAAAAAGACACATTTGATATTGCATTCCTTAGTACCGGAAAGAACGCTCGATTTCAAATGGTAAAACGGTATCCAGGGGCAATAACGGTTAATTAGTTCTCTTCCATAATTCTTCCAATTTGAATTAATCGTAATCTCTTTACGCTGAGAATTCTTCTGATTATTGGAGTATTCATTTCCGTAATAGTTCAAGATATTCAATAAATCAGCCGTTACAAGGGATAACCAGTACTGATCGCCCTTGGCCTGCTTGGGCATAAATTCATAATGATTATTATTCCTAATATAACTTCCGATTAGTATACCTTCCCGAGATTCATCGATATCATATATTCTCATAAGATACTTGTTATATCCTATCTTCATTATCCCCAATAATCTGTTAAGCGCGTTCTTGTTTCCATAGACGTTCTTTCTAGTATCATGATAATATACGTATTGACCGGGATTATTCTCTCCAAACGGATCGTTATCGTCGCTGCCGAATGAAATGTTGATATTTAGTGTGGTTGGAATTAACACGCACATCATAATGAACAGAGAAACGGTGATTCTCGATGTCCTCGTCTTCATATCATTCTCCAGTTCTCTAGGTAATATAAAGGGTATTACTTTCGGCACAATTAGGTTTTTCGGCAGTGGCTCCATGACGATCCTGTCCCACAGTGTCGGCCACAGTCCCCTCAAAGCTTTTCATGCGCCCCGGATCGGAAACATTCTGCCAGCTTTCCGCGAATACCGTAACAATGCCGTATGATTCTCTTTATCGTGCATGCTATTACAGTACCCGGCAGCAAACAAGCGAAAAACGAAAAAACGTTATTCGTCATGCTTTCCGCTCATGAAACGGTATGCCGGGAGAACGATGGAGCCTCACCTGAAATTCGGCACAGGGCCCCGGGGAGCTCCGGCGAAGGACTGCATCCGGTCCAGTGGGGGTGAGGAATCGGCCGGGCATACCCCCAGACGCTAGATGATCGAATCAAGGATCTGGCGAAGCCTGAGAATCTCCTCATTGCTGAAGGGCTGCTCCAGGTACATCCTCAGGTCCCTGGTTTCCTGCCGGTCCGAGGGATCGTTGATTTCAATCGATGAGGATATCACGTAGTCCTTTTCCGGGGACGCGGTTATGATGCCCTTCGCCATGAAGGACCTGATATTGATGGCCCCGTCCTTGGGAATGACTATGGTTCGGTTGCCCGCGACCTTCATTATAAAAGAAGATTTTCTAGTCGCGAGGCTCGCGTTGGGCGTAAAATAAAAATACTTCGTTTCGACGCTGTTCTGCCGGTACGTGGTGAATATGGTCCCCTTCCTGAGATTGAAAACGAACTGGTGCCCCCCCTGTCCCCTTGAAACCGGTAGCCTCTTCAGTATCATCTCGCTGTTCCCGAACAGCTTGACGATGAACCTTCTCTTGCACGCCAGAACCAGCACCGAGCCTCTGCCGACACGGATCTCGCTCCTGTCCCTGATGGGCATGTGGTAGCGGACCCTCTCATCGTCGATGCTGGAGCTCCCCCTGAAGTAATAGACGTATATGGGAAGCACCTCGCGCCTGGTCAGGTGGGATATCCCGAAGTAGAGGGAGGCGCCCACCAGGGCGACGATCACGGCAGCGGCGAGGGCCGCCCTGGGTTTGCTCGCGGCAATCCATCCCGGTATCCCACGCATCGCGACCCCGGAGGTTGTTCCCGTGCCGTATCCCCTGTAGGTGGCGAGGATCCGCTTTTCCAGCCCCCTGCGGGGCCCGGGTACGGGCCCGGTGGTCGGAGCGACAAGGGAGAGCATCTCCGCATGCCTTTTACGGCACTGCGGGCATTCCGCGATATGGGCGGCCACCGAGGGTGCCTTTTCCCCGGATTCACCGTTGATGAATCCTATTATCTCGGTGTTGTCTAAATGCCCTTTCATATCATCACCTGTTATATATAACAAAGGAAATACGAAAAAGTCTCACAAAACCAGGAAAATATTCAATAATCCCATTTTTTTCAACTGCTCGTACATCCTTTCAAGGAGCCCGTTGATTTTGCGCCGTACGGTCTTTTCCGAGATGCCGAGGGATTCGGCTATCGCGCCGACCTGCATCCCCTGCTCCTTGCGCATGATAAAGATCGACCGTGCCACCGGGTCGCTCTGACCGAGAAACCGGTAGATCTCCCTGTTGAGCTCATCAAGCTCCAGCCGGGCGGCCGTTTCGTCAGGTCTTCCCGGAGCGACGGCGTCGTCGAATTCCACCCTCTGGTACCTGTTCTCCTTCTGGAGATGGTTCACGGCGAGATTGTGCGCGGTCTTGTACAGGAACGACCTGAGGTTTACGTCCTCCAGGTCGTATCTCTGCGAGTATTGGATCAGCCTCTCGAAACAATCGTGCAGTACGTCCTCGGCCGTTTCCGCGGAAGAAATCATCCTGAAGATATAATGAAAGAGCTCCTTCTTATGGAGCCGGTATATTTCCAGCAAACGCCGTTCGCTTATCATACGGTTTCAAAGATGGGGAATGGAGGCGGGAATGACAACGAATAATTTACCCGGGGGGCCTATTTTTTTCAAAAGGAATGTCCGCTTTTCCGGGTAGCCCTGTTATATATTGCAACAGCGGATGGATTGAAACCTCTGACGGCAGGTTTCCTGAATGTCAGATTGTTTCGATATAAACTATTGTAAGGAGATCATCATCATGAAGAAGATCCTCAGTGTATTGCTCATGGCGCTCGCCCTTGGCGCTGTCATCATCGGATGCAACCGCGCGCCGCAGGAAGACGCGCAGAAAGCGGCCGAGGGACAGCCGGCTGAAACCGAGACCGCGCAGCCCGCGGAACCGGCACAGTAGACCTCTGGTTATATTTGAACTGCGGGGAGCCTTCAGGTTGAAGGCTCCCCCTTCGATTCCGCTATTACTGCGGCGAGGACTATTGAATACGCACGATGAAATTTCGCGCGATGAAATGGATGCTATCAACATGACGGTACCGCATTAGGTGCAGGTCACATTACCTTCTTTAATTTCTTCATTTAAAACAATAACATTATAAATCGAATATGTATCGGCATTAAGTTCAATGAATCGAATTCTTAAATTGTCGTTCATCGACTGACCGTTAAGTCGTTGTAATAACTTTTGAGATAAAGGCAAAGATCTATATATCCTTTTTTTCTCATTGATTCCAATCCATTTTGAATATTTTGTCTCTTCAAAAGTAATCTGTTCTATGTCATCCCTCCTGATAAAGCCAAGATTACAACGAGCATTGTTAATTCCAATATCGTTGATGATAACAACTGTTTTATTTAAAATAATAGATGCCGATGTGAAGCACAATGGTCCCGATGCATACAGCCAGGCAACAACCGAGCAATAACACGTTTTTAAGCACAATGACTCTCGAATAACCAATTTCTATATTCATATCATTCAATATTAATATGTAGTGAATTCCATGCAACACAATGAGGTGTATCGGCCGCGGCGGATTCATCCCCGTGAGCACAATTCACCGACTGCCGGTCCATTGTTCCGATGCAGGCAATAGCCCCCCGAGGGACCTCCTGGATGAGACCGGTCCTTCCACTGGCATCGTTGCAATAGATAAGGATTACTCGTGACATGCCCCTCGGGGGGACTGTGGGAGGTGCGGCGTATTCCCCCCGGGTGCCTCCCCTGCAGTAAAAGTTCTTGTCAAAAAAAGCCCCGTCCCCCGAGAATTGCCCCTATCCGGAGGGCATGGACAGGACATGGATCGGCAGAAGACCAGGATACGCTGGGATGTGGTTATGGTCACCATGGCGGTGGTGGGGCTCCTCTTCTTCCTCGGCATGCAGAGGATCCGCATCGACTCGGACATCCTGAACTCCCTCCCCTCCGACGACCCGGTCCTCGCCGACGCCGCCTACATTTTCCGCAACCACCCGATCCAGGACCAGATCGCCCTTGACATCTCGCTGGAGCAGAGCGATCCCGACGCCCTGGTGGCGGCGGCGCAGCGGGCAGAGGCCTCCCTGGTGAAGAGCGGCCTCTTTGAGAGCGTTGGCACCTCGGGCATGCAGCGGCTCTTCCCCCTGATGCTGGAGCAGGTGATGGAATCGCTGCCGCTCCTGTTCACCCCCCAGGAGCTTGAGCGTCGGGTCTCCCCGCTGCTCCACCGGGGGGAGATAAAAAAGGTACTGGAGAAGCGGATGGCCGACCTGGCGAACCTTGAGGGTATCGGCCAGGCGGGGATGATCGCTCGCGATCCCCTGGGCCTCGCCTGGATCGTCCTGTCCAGGCTCTCGGACCTCTCGCCGGGCGGCGGCGCCACCCTGTACCGGGGACAGCTGCTCACACAGGACGGCAGGAGCCTCCTGATCCTGCTGAAACCGCGGCACTCCGCCACGGACACCGATTACGCCAGGAGGATCCAGGCCGCCATCGAAGATGCCCGCCGTGAGATAGCCCGGGGCGCCGGGGGCCGCGCCTTCACCGTGACCGCCGTGGGGGCCTACCGTGCGGCCCTGGACAACGAGGACATGGCGAAGTCCGACGTGGAGCTCGCCCTCACCATTTCGACGCTGGGCATCGCACTGCTCCTGATCCTCTCCTTCCCCAGGCCCCTCTTCGGGCTCCTCTCCATGGTCCCCGCCATGGTGGGGACCGTTGGCTCGCTCTTCGTCTATTCGCTCTTCCACGACTCCATATCGATCCTTGCCCTGGGATTCGGCGGGGCCGTCGTCTCCATCACCGTGGATCACGGAATCGCCTTCCTCCTGTTCCTGGACCGGAACGAGGCCACCAGCGGCAGGCAGGCGGCCCACGAGGTCTGGACCGCGGGTCTCTT
This sequence comes from Spirochaetota bacterium, assembly GCA_016929135.1. GTDB lineage: Bacteria > Spirochaetota > UBA4802 > UBA4802 > UBA5550 > JAFGJK01. The sequence continues at coordinate 24,067 of JAFGJK010000030.1, forward strand.
CGCCACCCTCACCACCATCGGCGCCTTCCTCGCCCTGGTCTTCAGCGGCTTCGAGATACTCTCTCAGATCGGCCAGTTCACCGCCATGGGGCACGCCTTCTCCTTCATCTTCGCCCATACGGTCTTCCCCATGGCCTTCCCGGCCGTGGCGCCGGCGGCCCGGAGAAAGGTCCTGCCGGTGCGCCGTGTCGCCCGGTGGATCGGCGCCGACCAGCGGCTCCGCAAGGTTTTCATCGCCCTGGCGCTCTTCTGTGTGATGCTCTTCTTCTCGAAGCCGGACTTCAGGATCGACATCGGCGCGATGAACTCCGTCACCGCCGAGACACTGGCGGCGGAGAAGACCGTGAGTTCCCACTGGGGGACGATCTTCACGAAGGTTTACCTGCTCGTCGAGGGATCGAGCCTGGGGGACCTCCGGGCCAAGGGGGACCGCCTCTGCGCCCTCCTGGAAAGCGACAGGGCCGGCGGGAGAGTGGCCTCCTTCTTCAACTCATCGATGATCGTCCCCGGCGAAGAGCGGGGGGGTGTCAACGCGAGGGCCTGGAACGACTTCTGGTCGCCGGCCCGCACCATCCCCCTGAAACGTGACCTGGCATCCGTCTCACGCGAGGTGGGGTTCTCCGCCGGCGCCTTCGATCCCTTCCTTAAATCGCTGAAGTACTCCGGCACCGTACAGCCGGTGCCGGAGGCGCTGGCCCCGATCCTGGGGATCACCCGGAAGGGCAATCTCTGGCTTCAGACATCCACCGTCACGCTGGGCCCCTCCTTCAGCCCGGACGGGTTCCACCGGCGCTACTCGCCGCTGGCCAGGATCTTCGATCCCGCCAATTTCTCCAGGAGACTCTCAGAGACGCTCTCCTCCACCTTCCTCTGGATGATACTGATCCTGGGCATCGGCGCGGTTCTGCTTCTTCTCATCTTTCTCATGGACCTGACGCTCACCCTCGTCTCGAGCCTCATGGTGATCTTCACCTTCGTCTGCACCCTGGGCACCCTGCATCTCCTGGGACGCCCCCTGGACATCCCGAGCCTGATGATCGCCATCATCATCCTGGGGATGGGCATCGACTACACCCTGTTCATCGTGAAGGCCTACCAGCGCCATCCCCGGGACACGCGGCAGCCCATCGACATCATGAACCTCGCGGTGCTCCTAGCCTCCACCTCCACCATGATCGGCTTCGGCTCCATGGTCCTGGCGCGCCACACGCTCCTGCGCAGCGTGGGTATCGTGTCGCTCACCGCCATCGTCTTTTCCATCGTCGGGGCGTACATGATACTGCCGCCGCTGCTGCGGCGCCTCTTCCCGCCCCTAGCGCCGGCCACCGCGGGGCTCCAAGCAGGATCCCGGGAGCACCGCCGTCGGATCATGCGGCGCCTGCGGCACCTGGAGGCCCATCCCCGGCTCTTCGCCTTCTTCAAAATGAAGACCGACCCGATGTTCCGGGAGCTCGGATCGATGGTGCCGGACCCGAAACGGATCATCGACATCGGCACCGGCTTCGGCGTTCCTGCCCTGTGGCTCCTGGAGCTGTATCCCGAGGCATCGCTCTACGGCATCGAGCCGGACCATGAGAGGGCGCGCTTCGCCGACATGATGATCGCCGGCCGCGGCTCCATCGCCGCCGGTGCAGCCCCGGAGATGCCGGCGATCCGGGGGGGGGCTGACACCGCGCTTATGATCGACATGGTGCACCACCTGGACGACGGCGAGCTGAATCTCGCCCTCTCACGCATCCACTCGCTCCTCCTCCCCGGGGGGAGGATCGTCATCCGCACCACGATCCCCCTGCGGCGCCGCACCTTCCTTCGCAGCATGGAGGAGCTGCGGCTGAGGCTCTCCGGCCGGAGGCCCGCCTATCGCTCCCGGGAGGCGCTCTGCCTGAGGCTCCGGCGCCGCGGGTTCAGGGACATCCAGGTGACCCCCTCGGGGACCGGCAGGGAGGAATTCTGGTTCACCGCCAGGGCATAGCTCCATGGAACGGACGGTCTACAGAACGCTCACCGCGCTCACCAGGATCTTCGGACCCTGGGTGTTCAGGTTTTTCTCCTGGTGGATCGCCACCGGGTTTTTCTTCCTCTTCCCGAGGCGTGTGGCCGTCGGCGTGAGGTTCTACCGGGCCCTCTACCCGGCACGGGGGCGCGCATACCACCTGTGGTGCACCTGGCGCCAGTACCACAACTTCACCCACGTCTTCCTGGACCGTTTCCTCCTTCACTTCCCCGAGCGGATCAGCTACACCTCCCGCGGGCTGGAGCACCTCGTCGCCGCATCGAAGAGCGGCAGGGGCGGGATCATACTGATGTCCCACATGGGGAACTGGGAGATCGCGGCACGCCTGCTGCAGGACACGGGAATCCGCCTGCTCCTGTACATGGGGGCCAGGGACAAGGAACGGATCGAGCGAATCCAGAAGGAGACCCTCTCCGAGAGCGGCATCACCATCATCGCGGTGGAGCAGGACCGGGAATCGCCGCTGGACATACTGGAGGGGGTCAGGTTCATCGGCGGCGGCGGATTCGTCTCCATCACCGGCGACCGCCTCTGGAGAAATGAGCAGCGCGCCGTCCCGGTGCGCTTCATCGGCCGCACCGCCCTGGTCCCCCAGGGACCCCACGCCATGGCCCTCCTGGCGAGGGCCCCCCTGTTCATCTTCTTCATCTTCCGGACCGGTACCGGCAGCTACCATATCACCTGCTCTGACCCCATCGATGTCGCCGCCGACGGCAGGGCGGGGAAGAGGGCGGCGGTCCGGGAATCGGCACAGACCTACGCAGACCACCTGGAGCGGGCGCTCCGTGAGCATCCCACCGAATGGTACCACTTCGAGGAGTTCATCACGGACGCGGAGGAGGAGTGACGGGGCATCATCCCGATGTCCGCGGCACTCACGAAAATGGCTTGCATCAGAAGGCCGGCGTACTATCATAACCGGTCGCCCGGTGCGGACAAATACCGAAAATGACTGGGAAAAGGGCCCGCGTTGTGCTATACTAAAAACATACAGGATACGATCATCCGCACGCTGTCATGGATACGGCAACACTGGAAAAACTGATCGCCGCCTCTCTGGAGCGGCTGCGGCGCATCAACCCATCCGTGGCCGGGAGGCCCGCGGAGGGCCTGTCGCCGCCCCGCCGCACCAGGGGCCACCGGCTCCGGAAGGTGCTGGTGGCCAACAGGGGGGAGATCGCCAAGCGGTTCTTCCTGGCCCTGCACGAGGAGGGTATTCCCTCGGTGGCCGTGGTGACCGACCCGGACAGGGGGCAGTCCTGGTATGAGTTCGCCGACGAGGTTGTCTTCATCGGCGAGCACCACCGCTACTCCAGCATCGAGACCGTCATCGCTGCGGCGCGGCTCATCGGCGCCAACGCCATCTACTCGGGCTACGGATTCCTCTCGGAGAATCCGGAATTCGTCGAGGCCATCAACGCCTCATCGAAGGCCGGCGCCCCCCTCGTCTTCATAGGCCCGAATCACCGGACCATGCGCACCCTGGGGAACAAGGTGAGGGCCCGGGAGCTCGCCCGGCAGCACGACATACCCCTCTTCGACAGCTCAGGGATCCTCACGCCGGCGGAGATGGACCGGGCGGAGGAGGAGGCGCGCCGCATCGGCTACCCGGTGATGGTGAAACCGGTCTCAGGGGGCGGCGGCAAGGGGATGTACCCGGTCTCCGGCGAAGAGGGGCTTACCTGGGCCGTGCAGTCCTGCGCCAGGATCGGCAGGGATCTCTACGGGAGCGACCTCTTCTACATCGAGAAATTCATAGAGCAGCCGGTGCACATCGAAGTACAGGTGTTCAACGGCCATGCCATCGGGATACGCAAGTGCGCCGTGCAGCGGCGCAACCAGAAGATCATAGAGGAGAGCGGCCACTCGTTTCTCCAGGAGGCCGAGTCCCTTCCGCTCATGGCTGCCGCGGAGACGATGGCGCGCATCTCCGGCTACTGCAGGGGGGGCGGGGCCGGCACCGTCGAGTTCCTCTTCGACGCCACAACCGGGCGGTTCGGGTTTCTGGAGATGAACACCAGGCTCCAGGTGGAATACGCCGTGACCGACCAGTCCCTGGGGATCGACCTGGCGAAATGGCAGATACTCTACTTCGACGGCAGGGAGCGCGAGATCATCGGTCTGGAGGCGCTGAAGCGGGGGGAGGTCGACAGGGACCATTCCATTGAATGCCGCATCTACGCCGAGGAACCGGAGAACGACTACCTCCCGTCGCCGGGGACCATCGTGGAGATGGACCTCCCCACCTTCAACGGGATACGGTGCGATTTCGGCTTCGGCGAGGGGGACACGATCCTCCCGATGTACGATCCCCTGGTGGGGAAGATCATCGCCCAGGGGGCCACCAGGAGCGAGGCGATCATTCGCCTGGAGCGAGCCCTCCAGGAGCTTTACATCAAGGGGATAAAGACGAACATCAGCCAGCTTTTGAGGATCGTCCGGCACCGGGCCTTCCTCGGGGGCGATTACACCAACAACATCCTCCTGGAACACGCGGACCTCTCCTTCAGGGAGCGCGAGGCAGGCAGCTGCGCCGGCGGGGCCCGCAGGATCAAGCACATCATCTTCGGCGCCTTCGCCGAGCACGTGCGTCTGATCCAAAAATCGGTGCGCGATTTCATGATCGTCGCGAACATCGAGGGGTATATCGAGGCGCCGGTGCTCCCCAGCGTCCCCACCGGCTTCTTCACGGAGCACCGGGGGGCGCGCTGCAGGCTCGATTTTCTGCAGGTGTCGATGGACCGCTTCTACGCCTACGTGGACTCGGTATTCAGCGGCACCATCCTCATCGTCTCAATAAACGACCGGAGCGACGATCTGCTCCTCCAGTACGGCAACAGTTCCTACAGGATCCGCATCAACCGCCACGGCCCCCTGGTGGACCTGCGGATGAAGGACGAGAAGAACAAGATCGACTATTTCCGCCTCAGGGTGGAGCCCGAGGGGTCCGCCGGCGGAGGGGACATCGCCACCGTGCTCTCCCCGTTCCAGGGAACCTTTGTCTCCTTCTGCAGCGACCGGCTGAAGCCGGGGGCCCTGGTGAGGAGGGGGGAGCCCCTGGTGGTACTCTCTTCGATGAAGATGGAATCGGTGATCAGCGCGCCAGAAGACGGGGAGATCATCTCCCTCATCGAGGAGGGTGACGCCTCCCGCCTGATCCTCACCACCACCAGGGACGGGAGGGTGATTGGCAGGAGTGTCCAGGAGGGGGAGCTGCTCGTCACAATCAGGACCCGCGGCGCCGGTAAAGCGCGCGCCTCGGCCATCCCCCGGAAAAAACACGCGACTGACCGGAGGGGGGGGAGGACGCTCCCGGAGCAACTGATGCGGGAGGACTGCGAGGCCTGGGCCTCGAAGAATCCCGGCGCCCACCTGGAGGACCTCATGATGCTCCTCGCCTCGGCCTCCCAGGGGTTCATCAGAGACCAGCGCATCATCGACATGCTCAAGAGGATACTGAAGAGGATACCTGCCGAGGGGATGCGACGGCGGGTGCCGGAGAGGACCCAGGATGCGCTGGACAGGCTGATACTCCAGTTCACCTGCGTGAAGCGGGTGTTCTCGCCGGTGCTCTCCGAAAGCGGCCTCACCTACCAGGAGGAGCTGAACCTCCACGTGGAGCGGCGCCGGGACCTGAAGCTCTCCCCCTCCTTCGAGGAGGTGATGGACATTCTCCGCAACGCCTACGGTCTGTCGCATTGGAGCGGGCGGCCCGAGGTGAAGAAGATGTTCTCCCAGTTCCATCTCTTCCTCCTGCGCCTCTCGCACCAGTTCTGCATGGAGCACACCGATCTTATACAGAAATCGGTGCAGATGCTCTCCCTGGTCCCCCGGCCCCTCGAGGGGACGCGCAGAACCCTGGCGATGCTGCTGGAGCAGGAGCAGGCGGAGCGGGACGATACTCTGCTGAAATTCATAAAGCGGACCTTCGCGGAGAAGCTCCAGGGGATGATAGTCGGTCCGCTGAAGAGCGGCGCGACGAAGCTGACGGCCCCGGGGGAGCGCCTGCTGGATTACCGAAGGGAGAACAAGGCATCACTGCAGAGACTGGCGCTGAAGGCCCCCCCGGGCATGGCCCCGGAACCCCTCCCCCCCTTCTTTACCCGGATGATCCAGGAGCGACTGTCGGTGCTGGAGCAGAGAAACACGGTGGAGCCCCTCTTCTCACCCGTCATGACCGCCGCGGCATACCGGATCACCCCCAGGGGGGACGGCGGCGGGTCCTTTTTGATCGCCTACTGCCACGCCTGTTACGAGGAGGGGGGGGGGCGCTACGACGACCTGCGCTGGGCCCTCGGCGACGGCACGTGGCCGCTGGCGCTGCACCGGAGGGCGGACGAGCGCTGCTGGCTGGAGCTCGTGACCAGCGGCATCACCCTCACCTGCGACGACTGCGCGGAGCAGGCCGGGGGGTACGTCACCCTGCGGCAGATGCGGGGCGCCTTTGCCAGTGCCTTCGACGGTATGGGTTCCGGCCGCAACATCAGGGGGATCGTATCGATCACGATGCAGAACCCCGCCGGCAGGGACATGCGGCACCGTCCGCTGCTGGTCTACCCTGCAGGCGAATCGGTCTCGGTGGAATTCATGCAGGACAGCGACAGGGAGAATCCCTACTGCATCGACGGCAAACCGAACATCGTCAACCAGCGCCTCTTCAGGATGCGGAAGTGGCCCATCGAGATATGGGCCTCCCAGTGCTTCGACGACGGGAGCATGCAGGAGCTGCAGGTCCGCATGATAGACTCGGAGCGGGAGCAGCTGGGACTGGACGCCAGGCCGGCGGTCCGCCCCGTCGGCGCCAGAATCTTCCGCGGCACCATCGGCGGTAGCGACGCCCTCTTTTACATGAAGGATTCCCGCATCAGCGGCGGCTCCACCGGCAATTGGGAAGGCCTGAAATACGCCGCCGCCTGCTACCTGGCGTACCTGAGGGACTGGCCGCTCTACGTGTGGAACGACAGCGCCGGCGCCAACATAATGGAGGGGGTCGTCTCCCTGAACCGGGGCGCCCAGGGATTCATGATGAACTCGCTGCTCACCTCCCGGCCGGACGCGGGGTCCTTCCGCCGCTTCCTCGAGCAGAACGGGGACCCCTTCCTGATGAAGGTCTTCCGCGCCCTGGACCTGGACTTCCGGCTGGAGGTCCCGGCGGCAGCCCGCCGTCGTTTCCAGCTTATCGCGGTGGGGATCGGACCGTCCGCGGGCCTCGACGTGTACGGGTCGAGCCAGGCCTCGATACAGGTCATGCTCGACTCGGAACAGACCTACCGGGTGCTCACCGGCTCCAGCGTCATACGGACGGTGATCGGCGAGGACATCTCGAACTACGACATCGGCGGCGCCAAAATCCTGGGGAAGTGGACCGGCATCGTCGACATTGTCGCCAGGGACAAGCTCCAGCTCATCAGCGTGATACAGCGCCTGCACGACCTCTTCACCATGGAATCCCCGCTGGCAGCCATACGCAGGAGGCAAACGGTCCGGCGGGGAGGACAGACCGGGACCGCCGGAGTAATACAGTTCAGCGAGTCCCTGATACGGGAACACACCGACGACGGCGTCTTTCTCCCCTTCAAGGAGGACTATTACGCATCCAGCGCCTGCATCGGCGGCTTCGCGAAGATGGGCGGGCGGCGGGTCCTCATCCTGGGGGCCAGGACGGACCGCGGCCTGAAGTCCCCGGCATCCATCATCAAGGCCAGGGAGCTCCTGCGGACCGCCCACAGGACCGCGTGCCACCAGATCCTCATATTCGGAAAGCGATGGATCCAGCGGCCAGACTACCACGAGAGCGCCAGCGTGCGGCCCCACATTGATCTCATGGACACCATGCGGAAAAAAGCCGGCATCCGCCTGCATGTGGTCACCGACCCGGAGGGGCTCGAATCCGTCGAAATCAACAGCACCGCCGACGCCGTCATCTACGTGAGGACCGAGGGGGAGACACACGGGAGAATCGCCTTTACCGAGAAAAACGCGGTCTTCCACGTCGCCACGAGAAGTGAGGCATTCAACCTCTCACTCGCCCTGCTGCGGCTCATGGACCCCATGGGACCCGCGCCGGGCGACGAGATCCGCCCCGGCGGGACGCCCCGCATCCCCGGCGACCACGGGACCCCCTACGACATCCTGGAATCGGTAATCCTCCCCGTCTTTGACGCAGAGAGCTTCCTTGAATTCTACCGCGACATGAACAATCCCCTTTCGGGTCCGCACCTCATCACCGGCCTTGCCCGCCTCGACGGCGCCACTGTTGGCGTCATCGCCGACCAGCCCCTGCTCAAGGGGGGCGGGGCGGACGCCATGGGAACGGAGAAATTCAGGATCTTCACTGATTTCTGCAACAGCAACGGGATACCGCTGGTGATCCTCTCCAATTCCTCCGGCTTCGTCCCCGGCTCGTCGCAGGAGCGCCAGAGGATACAGGCCATCGGGGCGGAATCGCTGGACGTCAACATAGCGGGGCGTATACCGGTGGTGAGCGTGGTGCTGAACCAGAACTACGGCGGCCGCCTCATTCACGCCTTCAACAGGTTCCTGCGGCCCGGAATCGTCTACCTTGCGCTGGAGCAGGCGGTGCTGGCGGTGATCGGGGTCGAGGCCGCCTTCGACCTTCTCTACGGGACGAAGTACGAGCGGCTGATCAACGAAGGGAGACAGGACGAGGCGGCGGCGCTGAAATCGGAGTTTTCCAGCGGGTATCTCGACAAGGCGCGCTCCACGAACGACGCGCTGCGCACCGGCCTCATCGACTGGACGATCCCTGACATCCGCGACCTCAGGGAAAACCTCATACGCGGACTCAGCCTTGCGATCCAGCGCTGCCAAGAGGCCTTTGGCAAGATCCGCGGCGGTACCGGCCGGGAGTGAATCAGATCAGAGCGGCTTCACAGCTCCTCGACAAAGCGGTAGGAGTCGTTGAACCTGAACATGATGCCGGCGCCCACCGCCCAGCCGTACCCCTGCCCCCACATGCCGTCGATGTAGTTCATGTCGCCGGCGAAGAGCCCGTAGCGGAATCCCCCCTCCAGAAGAAACGAGATCAGGGGGCCGGCATGAATATTGATCCCGGCGGTGACCCCGATAGTTCCGAAGGCCTCCATGTGCCTCCTGTTGCTCATCCCGATCCCAAAGCCGTAGCCGAATTCAGGGCCGAGCCAGAGACGAACCAGCTCGTTCCGCCAGGGTGAAAAACCGAATGCATGATACATGGAATACGATGTCATCACGAGTCGCTGCCAGGGAAACCTGCGCTCGGCACCACCGGCGCCCACGTGGAGGCGATAGTTCACCAGGACATCCCTGGCCACGTCGGAATCGAAGACGATCCCCGAAGCCCAGGACATGCCCCGATGGTCCCGTGTCACCCGGCGCTCGGTTATCGGCTCGCTGTAGGTATACCGGATCAAGCTCTCACCGTAGGTCCCGAATGCCCCGAGGCCGAAGGCCAGCAGGGGCGCCGGAAACAGTGATACTGCCAGGACCATCGGCAGGAGCGCCCGTCCCAGGACCCGCCGCGCCGCGTGAAGAGAGGGAGGTGTCCTGCCCCACCCTCTAGTCATCCCCGTCCTCCCCGACAAGAGCCGCAGCCTCCTCCCGGGTGATCTCGCTCCAATCCGGATCCGCGAAATCACCGCCGTCGATGGTGAAGCTCACGCGGTCGAAGCGCTCCCGGTAATTCTCGAGCTTCGAGCCCCTGTCGGGGCACCGTACGATGAACACGAGTCGCTTAGTGTCGAGGGAATAATCTCGACAGATCATCGCAGCCAGCTGCTCCACAAAGGCAGTGATCGAAGTGCCCGGATTCTTATCGTACAGCTCCGTGGCGATCACCGTATGGTGTTTCTCCCCCTTCACCACCCTGAGACCGCAGAGTGACGGCACATCCCACTCTCCCCTGAATTCGTATATATCGTCGATGAACCGGTCCTGCATATGCATCCACCATCCCCGGCGATCTCACCGCGCCGTCCGCCCGAAGGTTTTGGCCGCCAGGTCGCGGCGCCGGGGGACGTAGGTGTTATCCGCCTTCTCCCTCTCCACCACGCGCCGTATCAGCTTGTACATCTTGTACTGCTGCGGCTCATCCCGGTAGAACTCCTCCCAGGCGAAGCTGAAGAGTTCCTGAAGCCGCTCTGGCGCCATGTGCCTCGGCTGAAAGACCACCTCGCCCGCGTTGTACCTGTCCCAGTCGTAGCTGAGTATCCGCTTCTGCTTCCTCAGGTCATCGAAGGCCTTGGTGTGCGGGAACGGAGTGAGGACGGTGAACTCCGCCAGGTCAAGCTCTATCTCCAGCAGGAAATCGATGAGACGCCTGATGGAGTCCTCGGTGTGGTCGTCGAGCCCCAGAAGGATGGTCCCCTCAACCGCTATCCCGTGATCGTGGTACCGCTTAATCCTCTGGCGTATGTAATCGGAGGTGTCGAAGACCGCCTGGTAGACGTACCAGGCGCCGGCCTGGGCCGCCAGGTCCAGCACCTCCGGCTTGTCCTCGATGGTGTGGCTGCACCATTTCTTCTTGAAGGGTATCATCTCCCGGAAGAGCTCCATCTCCCAGGCCGTGTCCTGGGCCAGTGAGTTGTCGACGATGAAGAGCCTGTTGTTGTCGATGGTCGCCAGCTCCTCAGCCACGCGATCCATGGGCCTGGGCCTGAACTCCCTTCCGCCCAGGTATGCCACGGCGCAGGGATAGCAGTTGAAGCGACATCCGCGCGATGCGTGAAAGAGGTCCACCATGCGGATCCCCTTGTGATAGTAGAGATCCCGCTCGAGGATGCTTCTCCTGGCCGGGCCCACCAGATCCACCGGGGGCCGTGCGGACAGGTAGTTGTACACCTGCTTCAGCGCCCCGTCCCTGAAATCGGCAAAGACCTCCTCCATCCGCCCCTCGGACTCGCCGAGGAACACCGAGTCGGCGTGCGTCAGGGTCTCCTCTGCGTGGAGCATCGTGGCGATGCCGCCGAAGATAACCTTCACCCCCCGGCGGCGGTACTCGTCGGCGATCTCCCATCCCCGTCTCACCTGTACGGTGAGCATCATAGATATACCCACGAAATCCGCACCGTCGTCGAAATCCAGGGTCTGCAGGTTCTCGTCGACGAAGACCACGTCGACGTAGTCCGGAAGCGATGCAGCCATCACCACCGGCCCGTGGGGGGGCAGGTTGAACTCTGTCTGCCCCTCCAGCTTTTTCCATTTCGGATATATCAGCTTGAATTTCATATCCTCCCTCTGACAGGCCCACCAGCATGCCCGGGACGGAAAAATCGTGTCAATAACTTTTACCGGTTCCGCCGGGGTGCTGCTTCGACAGGACCAAACCGTACCGCATCCGAGGGGAGGCTCCTCCCGCAGGGCGCTGGCTCTCCGGCGCGGATTCTATTAATAAAAGACCTTATCGGTACCCGCGCCACCGTCCTCATCACGGAAGGGCACAAGACGGGGCAAGGCGAATCACGCCGCAGGACCGACGATCATGTCCCGTATCATCGGAAATCCCCGGGACTTTTCCGCGAGTCTTCCGTGCTCATCGCTGAAGGAGAGGGATATCTTTTTGTACGCGGCCAGATTCTTCGTGAAGAGCTGGGCGATGGAGAGCGTGGTGTTCTTGTCGATGGTGCATCGGTCGTCGATGTTGAAGAGGATCTCGTCGTTGAAGCTGAAGCGTCTCCCCTCGGCGATTCCCTTCTGTATCACCGCGGCGATCTTTCTCGTCACCTCCAGCTCGGTGCCGCTGGTCCACGAGCCGATCAGGTAGAACTGGCGCTCCCTCATCCCGGCATATTCGTCCGACGACGCGGGGACGATGTCGCCGTCATCGTATACGATATCGGCATCGATCCTATATACGATCCTGGCCGGCGTCTCGGCAGTCCTCCCCGGCTGCCGGCGCTTCAGACGCCGATGTCCCGGCTTCGCCTCCGGCCCGCCACACCGTCGCCCCCTTCACGAAGGCGTCGACGAATTCGGTGACGGCGTCGGAGGCCACCTCGGAATCGAAGAGCTTTATATAGAAGAGATCGTTGAAGCGATTCCGGTCATTCTTCAGCTCGTCGATGTAACCGTTTATGGCCGGGTTTTCCGTCATGAGCTGGTCCAGTATCCTGTGAGGGTCCGCCGCCATCCCGTAGCGCTCCCCGAAGGCCTTCCCCTTCGTGAGGAGGAGAAAGGCGCCGCGGACCTTCCCGAAATCCTTCCCCTTGCTGAAGATGATGTAGGAGATGAGAATCGTCTTCAGAAGCTTGATCATGCCGGGATCGTTTTCCTGGGGGAACCCCAAGTCCGCCTGGGCGTCCATGATTACGGCGGCGGGAAATCCTCGCTCCCTGATGTACCGCACCAGCTCGTTCCGGATGAAGGTGGTCCTCCCTGTGCGGGCGATACCCTTGCGCATGACCGCCAGGGCATGGAGATTGAGATACTCCGACTCTATCTCGAGCCCCTGCCTGTTCAGTGCGTGCCGTATGGGGGTTGCAATCCTGCTGTTCTCGGAGATGAGGATGACTTTATTCGAGGTATCCATGGCTATGAGACGATTCAGCGCACTTTGCCATTAAATCGCAAGTGTTTTTTCCATTTATTCATAACACCGGGTCTCATCCTTCATGGTGGTCGCATCCACTTCGCACTTACCGGGATCACATCCGCGCGATTCCCCCGGGCAATGGCGCTGCCGGCAGATAATGTTTGACCTGGCCCGGACCGGCTTGATCAATGTCTGCATGCAGTTCAGCTGGACAAACAGGACGGAGACGCAGCGGGTTTCGAAGGAGCTCACCTCTGTCTCTATCGAGCTCTCCACCCGATGCAACCTCGATTGCATCTCCTGCCCGAGAAAGGCAGCGGTGGATTTCCGGCCCGCCCACATGGAGGATGCCGTGTTCCTCCCTCTGCTGGAATCGCTCCGCGCCCTGAAATCGCTGAACCGCATCGTTCTCATCGAGTACGGCGAGGCGCTCTGCAATCCCCGGGCAATGGAATACCTGCGGGCCCTGGGCACGCTGGGGGCCGCGGTCACCCTTGTCACCAACGGGCACCTGGTGACCCCCCAGTGTGCCGATCTCATCGCGGGCGTCCCCCTGGAGGAGGTCGTCTTCTCCTGGGACGACCCTGTCACCTCTTCCTCGTCCCCCCTCCGGGTCGGCGCCCAGTTGGAACAGCTGGAGCGGGGAATCGGGGAGATCCTGTCGTCCCGGAGAGGGCACGGCACGGGGCGGCCCCTACTCGCGCTCGAGACCGTCGTTCGCCGGGAGAACGCCGCGCATCTTCGGGGCATCATCGCGCATACGAGAGGCATGGGGATAGAGAAATGGTACGTCTCCAACCTCTTCCCCTACCGGGAGGACCATGAAGCGGAGATCATCTACGTCAATCAGGGAAAACCGCTCCCGGATCTGCGCCGCCTACTGAAACGGGAGATGCGGGAGTGTGCAATGACGGTGGCGGGGCAGGTGGCGGACATCCCGCGGCGCTGCCCCTTCATGGAACGGGGGAGCCTTTTCGTCACCGCGATGGGGGAGGTGGCACCCTGCATGGAGCTCGCCTACACTCACCGGGCAGTCTATTTCGGCAATCCCCGCACGCACCACCGGACCATCTACGGCAGTGTCACCGGGAGGGGACTCGCGGAGATATGGGGCCTCGAGGACTTCAGGCGCTTCAGGGAGTGCTTCCTTTACTGGGACTTCCCCGACTGCTCCACCTGCTACGACCCCCGCAGGTGCTACAACAGGACGGACCTCCGGGAGGACTGCTACGGGAATCCCACACCCTGCGGCGAATGCCTCTGGGCGAAGAATATCGTCCTCTGCCCCTGAGGGGCTCGTTTTTTTTATTGCCTCCACGGGCGCGGCAGGGCTATCCTGGGAGACATCGCAACGCTCCTGCGGGGAGCGGCCACAGGGCACATGAGATACAGAATAGCACTCCAACATCGCGCACTCATTCTCCTGGCAATGTGCCTGACGGCACCGGCGGCCTCGCCGGCCCAGGTGGAATTCTTCACCGCGGAGAGGATTGAGGCGCCGCAGCATGAGGCCCTGCTGCGGTCACCGGCGGTTGAGGTGCAGTACATGTACGACACGGCGGAAATGAAGCACTACGGCGTCTTCAACTTCGGCGCCGTTATCCCGGTGCTCACCGTACGTTCCCCCCTTGTTGTGTTTGAAACGGGGGCCATGGGGGGCATCTTCAGCCGGTTCGAGTTTTTTTCCGAATCATTCAACTTTATCACCGCGGACTTCATGGGAGGTGGGTACACGGCGATGGAAACGGCCCGGTTCATACTGGAGGCCTCGGTGTACCACGCGAGCTCCCACCTGGGGGACGAATACATCCTGTATGACCACGGCACGGTGGTCAACACCGGCTACGAGGCGGGGAGGGCCACTGTCAGCTGGAAGACTGCCCGGTGGCTCACCCTCTCCGCCGGGGGCGAATACCGCTTCGCCCGAAGGCCCCGCCGCACCCTCTTCTACGCCGGTTCCATCATCTTCGAGGGGAGGATCGACCTGCGTTGCCTACGGATCCCCCTGTTCTTCCAGGGGACCGTGGAGCTTCTGGACCTGTACCGCTACGTCAACGCCGGTGCAAGGCTGGGGGTCTACCTGCGCTATCTCTTCAACGGCACGTTTCTGGGGAAAGAGATGGGCGGACCGGAGCCCCACGAGCTTTCCATTACCTACTACTACGGCTTTTCCCGGGCCTGCTGCTTCTCCCGCCGCAGGGAGAGCCTTGTACTCGCGGGACCCTCCTACCGGTTCTAGGATTCCCGTGCAAAAACACGAGACACCGAAGCTCACCGGCGATTTCGATCCACCGGAGCGAAAAAAAGCCGGATGGCGGTACCATCCGACAACTGCCCACAGACAGAGAGGGCGGCCCCTTCGGGCCGCCCTCTCCGGATCAAAACATGACGCTCAGGCCCCCCATCATGTGGAATCCCGGCATCGGGTATCCATAGAAGGTCTGGTACTTCCTGTTCGTGATATTGTAGAGATTCACGAAGACCCTGTAATGCTCCAGGAAGGTATAGGCCAGCCGCGAGTTGAACACCAGATAGTTCGAGAGCCTCTCCCAGCCTTCGGTGTCGTTGTAGACGTCCCGTACATAGCTGCACTCCAGGGCCACCATGGCGTTATACCCCTCGAAGGTGGCGCCGGCGGTGACGCGGTGCCTCGGCACGTAGACCAGCATCTTACCCCGGTAGGAGTTGTCGATGTAGGAATACCCGGCCCACAGGCTCACCATCTCGGTCATGGTGTAGCGCAGCGAGGATTCGATCCCGTCGTAGATCACCCGCTGGTACTGGTTGATCCAGTAGTTGTTCGGGAAGCTCCCGTAGGGGACGAACATGTTCTCCACGTACATCCTGTAGCCGGTGAGGGCCACGGTGACCCTGTTAAAAAGGGTGCTCTCTATACCGTATTCCACGGAGAGGTCCTTTTCAGGGCTGAGCCAGGGATTGGGATAGCGCACCGGGTAGGGACCGAAGAGGTAGAGCTGCCGGAGGTCGGGAAGCTTGAATCCCTGGGCGACGCTGCTGTGTATCTTCATGTCGACGGTATCGGGATTCGTGACGCTGGCCAGCGGGTAGATGCTTATGCCCGTCTGCCAGGATACCACGTCTCCGAATTTGGAATCGTGGGTATAGCGCGCGCCGCCGGATACCAGCACGTAGTCCATGATCTTCTGCTCCACCAGGCCGAAGGCAGAGGTGTTGATGATGTACTTGTCCTTGACATAGTAGTTCCCCAGGCTCAGAAGCCACGGCATCGTGGTGTTGTCCGGGAACCTCGCCGTCCCCCCCCAGCGCTTCGACTCCACGCCGATGGTGGTCTTGTTGCCGCTGAAGAGCTTCGCCGTCTCAGTGGCCTTGAAGCCGTAGAGCGTGTCCTCATGCTCGTAGGAATCCATATTCTTCGCCGTGCGCTCCGCCTCGTGCTTCCCGTGGTTCCAGTAGAGGTGCAACATCCCCTCGAAGCGGTCGTAGCGGTTCATCAGGTTCACTGAGCATCCCTCTCGGGCGATATCGAAGGTCTCAAGGTCTTTGAGCGACGAGAGGCTCGTATAGTAGCGGTATGCCATGCCCGAGTCGTGGATGTTCTGGCGCATCAGGTAGCCGTTGAAGCCGGCGTACCAGTGATCGCCGATCTCGAATCCGAAGCGCGCGGTGGCATTGTGATTTCGGTACGCCGAGGTCAGCCGGAACCCCTCCTGTGTGCGCTGGCTCCGGTGTCCGTCGGATCTCTGGAAATTGTACGACACTCCATAGTCGAAGAACCCGATCTTCCCCTGGTGCACCGCGTAATCGTCGGTAGTGTTGTAGGAGCCGTAGGAGCCGGACAGCTCGGTGCTGAAGCCCTCGGTCTCCTGCCGGCGGGTGATGACGTTCACGATGCCCCCCATGGCGCCGGAGCCGTACAGCACCGGCTGCGGTCCGTGCAGCACCTCGATCCGGTCCACATTCTTCATGGTGAAGATATCGGCGATCGGATGCCCCATGATGCTCGTAGTGGTATCCAGACCGTTGATCAGTATCGGAAGCCCGGTGGTGGGGCCCCATCCTGATATGCCCATGCCCCTGACGGACATCTTGGCGGACCCGCTGGAGGCAACGCCGTATCCCATCACCCTGTTGTTGCCGGTGTAGAAGCTCGGCACACGCTCGTTGATCACGTCCACCAGGTTGGTGGCGGGTGAGTTCTTCACTTCCTTTTCGGTGATGATGGAGGCCACACCGGTCTGTTCCCGGCTGTCCTTCACGATGATCTCTTTCGATGAAAACGCCTCTTTCCCCCTCTGCTCCTCCTTCTGCCCCTCATTGACTTTGGCAGTCTCCTCCTGGGCAAAGGCGACGCTGAAGGCCATGAAACAACACGCGATGACTATCAATGTCGACTTTTTCATTGCTGACTCCTCTTTTGACTTTCTCTTTTGTAGCACGATTTTATTTTTTGTACTATTTGTCAAATAATTAATGATATTTTTTATGCAACCTGTCTCTTCTCCTCCTACCCCTTAACATCCGGATCACACTAAATTTTGTATTGCGAAAATACCGGTAATCTGGGATACTACCGCATACTCTCATGAGGGGTTCAAGGGAATGATTATTGCCATAGGCTCGGATCACGGGGGATTCAGGTTAAAGACCCGCATCATCGCCCATTTCACGGATCTTGAGTTCGATGACGTGGGGACCGGTGCACAGGAATCCTGCGACTACTCGGATTACGCCCGTCTGGTGGCGGAAAGGGTGGTGCGGGGGAGCGCGCAGTGCGGTATCGTGATCTGCGGGAGCGGCATCGGCGTGAGCATCGCGGCGAACAAGATACGGGGAATCCGCGCCGCACTCTGCTGCAACGAATACATGGCGGAGATGTCACGCCGCCACAACGACGCCAACATCCTTGCCCTGGGGGAGAGGGTCATGGGCGAGGAGCTGGCCCTGGCCATTGTGAAGCGGTGGCTGGAGGCCCCCTTCGACGGGGGACGCCACCAGCGAAGAATTGATAAGATGATGTCACTGGAACATGCCGATACTAAACATAGCAGATAATTCAGGGCCGGCAGATGCTCCACAGACCGATACTAAAAATACTGCTGCTTAGCTGCGGCACGCTCCTGCTCATGTACCCGGTGAGGGAAACCACCGGGGGGAGGACTTTTCCCATCGTGCCGAAACGCCACCTGACGAACGTCTCGGTGCAGCAGATGCCGAACGGGAAGAGGGCCTACACCATTGCCGATCTCTCCTACCAGAAACAGAGCGGCAGAAGCATCAACGACCTCGTCCTCTCCTTCAACCGCCCCCATTCGCAGATGGTCCGCGACGACACCCGGCACTACAGGATCCATGTCGCGGATTACTCCTTCCGGAAGGGGGAGGGGCTGGGGAGAGGATGCGCTCATTTTTACGGAAGGAACAACCGCGTCGAGATTGAGACCGCCAGGGACCTGTGGCTCGGCTCCTGCGGCGATCTCGGATCCTTCACGGTGGAATTCAGGATGATGCCCTACTCGATGCGGGAGGGTGGCGCGATCTTCTCCAGGGTGAGCTACTTCTCCGGCGAAAAGCGCGGTCTCGAGATGATCATACGGAACCGGCGGATATCAGCCAGATTCTACAACATGTTTGTGGACCCGAAGGGGAAACGCTTCGACATCCAGCTGAACCGCGGCAGGATCCTCACTGAAAACAAATGGTGCCATTTCAGCATCAGCTACGACAGGATCTCCGGGAAGCTGTCGCGCTTCTGCAACGGCGAGGAAGAGGAGACCGTCTACGCCACCGAGAGCGGCGATCCCTACAACGGCGTCTACGTCCCCACCTTCGGCTCATGGAACGACGAGGGGGTCTTCAAATGCCTGGACTCCCCGTCGGCGGTCCTGGGGAGGGATTTCAACGGGCTGCTGGACGAGTTCAGGATCACCTATCTCCCCTTCGAGGAGCTCAAGAAGGTCTCCCGCGTTGCCTACCGGGAGCACTCGCCCCACGGGGTGGACTACCGCACACCCTACAACGTGGAGGGGGTGGTGACGAGCCCGGTCTATGCCTTTGACGGGACCGGGACCAAGGTGACCGATTTTAAATGGGCCGAGGAGATTCAGAAAAACAGCTTCATCTGGATGGAGTTCAGGATCGCCGATCAGAAGTTCACCCAGTGGGACCAGGCCCCGCGGTGGTACCGGATCACCAGAAACCAGCACGGGATATTCCAAATGAAGGATGATCGGGGCGACTACATCAGGGGGCGCTACTACCAGTGGAAGGCGCACCTGGTGGCCTCCCCCCTGGGTAAACACGCACCCCTTCTCTATGACCTAGCGCTGGACTATCAGCGGGACCTGCCGCCCGCCCCTCCCCTCTTCGTCGAGGCCTCGGCCACGGGTGACAGGACCGTAGTCATCCGCTGGAAAAAGAGCGTCGAGGCGGATATCCTGGGATACCGGATCTACTACGGCACCGGCCCGAAGCGCTATGACGGAATCATCAGCCACATAAAGGGCGAGCGCATCACCAATGCCATGGCGAGGGACAACTATAT
This sequence comes from Spirochaetota bacterium, assembly GCA_016929135.1. Lineage (GTDB taxonomy): Bacteria > Spirochaetota > UBA4802 > UBA4802 > UBA5550 > JAFGJK01. The sequence goes on from JAFGJK010000030.1 coordinate 43,132, forward strand.
CACCGCCGTCATCACGAACGAGCTGATCGATGAAAACCAGCTGGGCGACCAGAAGCGCCTTCTCACCTACCCGAGGCTGGAGAACACGGTCCTCTACTTCTTCGCCGTCAGCGCCTATGATTCCTACAAGCCAGACACCCCCTTCAACCATGAATCGGAGCTCTCCGCGCAGGTGAAGGCAAGGCCCTACGGCGGTTCCGAGATACGGTAGTCCGCGGCCCCGCAGGCGATATTTTCGTCCCGCGGTGATATTATTGTTGCCCTGTCATTTTGATAATGTGTACCTTATATGTGGCCTCGCCGGAAAAAACCTCATTGACGAATCCCGGCGGTGCACGAAGATGGCATGGGCGTTGGCGCCTCGATATCATGGTGGAAATCGACAAAAAACTTGCTATCCCTCAGGGGATGTGCCGGAGCCTGATCCAAATCGTGGAAAGGTTCGCGGAGAAGGGGCACCAGTGCTACCTGGTGGGCGGTTCGGTGCGCGACCTTGTCCTGAATTCCGAGGCCTTCGATTACGATCTCGCCACCGATGCCAGGCCCGCTGATATGATGAAGCTCTTCAGGAAGGTGATCCCCACGGGGATCAAGCACGGCACCGTCTCGGTAATCCTGAACAAGAAATCCTTCGAGATCACCACCTACCGTTCCGACGGCAAATACGTGGACGGCAGGCACCCGGAGAAGGTGACATTCTCCGACACGCTTGAGCAGGACGTCCAGCGCCGCGATTTCACCATCAACGGCCTCGCCTACGACCTGGTGCACCAAAAGATCATCGACTATGTGAGCGGCTATGCCGACCTGGAGAAGAAGATCATCCGTACGATCGGTGATCCCATGGAGCGATTCACCGAGGACGGCCTGCGCCCCCTCAGGGCCTGCAGGTTCGCGGCCAAGCTCAATTTCGCCATCGAAGAGGAGACCCTGGAGGCCATCTCTCGGACGCTCCACGTGACGGCGAAGGTCTCGGCGGAGAGGGTTCGCGACGAGATACTGAAGCTCATGGAGACGCCGAAGCCCTCGGTGGGTTTCGAGCATATGCGGCGGACAGGGCTGCTGTCCCTGGTGCTCCCGGAGCTCGACGCCTCCTTCAACGTATCGCAGAACAGGTTCCACCGGTACGACATATACTACCACAGCGTACTCTCCTGCGACGCGGCCCCGCAGGACAGGCCGATCATCAGGCTCGCCGCCCTCCTCCACGATATCGGCAAGGTGCCCTCGCGGCGCCCGGGCCCCAACGGCGACAACACCTTCTACAACCACGAGATCATCGGCGCCAAGATGGCCAGAAAGATCATGAAGCGCCTGAAATTCTCCAACGAGCAGACGGAGAAGGTGACGAACCTCATCACCAACCACATGTTCCACTACACCGACGAGTGGACTGACGGAGCGGTGCGCCGCTTTATACGGAAGGTGGGGCTCGACGCCATAGACGACCTGATCACACTGCGCCTCGCCGACAGGAAGGGGAACGGCGCCAGAAGCGGACTCCCCGCTCCCATTGGCACCCTCATGACGAAGATCCGGGAGGTGATCGAGGCCGACAATGCCTTTACAGTGCGCGATCTGGACATCAACGGCAATGTCATCATGGAGACCTTCAACCTCCAGCCGGGTCCGATTATCGGCACGGTATTGAACGAACTGCTGGAGATGGTGCTGGACAACCCTGACCTCAACAGGCGCGACCTGCTCCTGGACAAGGCGGGGGAGATAATCGACCGCCAGCCCATACAGAGCCGGGCAACACCCGATTAATTCTTGACGTCATCAGAGAGGTTCGTATAATTCACAAAAATAACAGTCAACCTGAATGATTATACACCGACAATGAAAAAACTGAACAAACCGAAGCTCACGGAAAAGATACACCGGCACGAGCCGATCAAACTCAGCTTTAAATACATCGACGAGGACATCCTCATCATCACCAACAGCATCCTCGCAAGAATCCTTGCGGAAACGGACCAGATCTACCTTCTCAACACCGCCATCACCGTGATGCGGGAGATCCTGGTGAACGCCCTCAAGGCGAACGCGAAGCGGGTCTACTTCAAGAAATTGAACCTGGACATCAATAACCCGCAGGATTACGAGCGGGGGATAGCGGACTTCAAGAACAACATCATCGGTGAATTCGACCTTATCGAGTCCGACCTCAACAACAGCGATTACTTCGTGGAGACCCTTTTCCATGAACAGAACATCCGCCTGGTGATTCAGGTCTCGAACAATTCCCCGATCCTGCCGGAGGAGATGGAGCGCATCCAGTACCGGATACAGAAGGCGGTGACCCTGAAGGACTTCACCGACGCATACGAGGACATACAGGACAGCACCGAGGGGGCCGGCCTGGGGATCGTACTCACCATCCTCCTCCTCAACAATATGGGCGTGGACGCAAGAAATTTCAAGATCGCCCGGAAGGGGAACCTCACCGTCACCTCCATCACCATACCGCGCGAGCTGAAGCCGCAGGAGGTGGTGACGCTGGTGAAGGAGAAGATACTCGCCGAGATCGAGGGGATCCCCACCTTCCCGGAGAACATCCTCGTGCTGCAGCGGCTCTGCAACGATCCGGACGCGTCGATCGAAGAGATATCGCGCCGCATCTCCAGCGACCCGGCGCTTACCACAGACATCATCAAGCTCTCCAACTCCGCCGGCTTCGTCCCCGGGAAGAGGATCGAGACGGTCTCGACGGCGGTCATGACCATCGGCCTGAAGAACGTGAACGCCATACTCCTTGCATCCAGCGCCAGGCGGATATTAAACGAGCGGTATACCACATACGAGCAGATCTGGACCCACTGTAACAGGACCGCTTTTTACGCCAGGAGCATCGCCCTGAAGTTCAAGCTCACCTCCATATACGAGAACGTCTACATCGCCGGCCTGCTCCACGATCTGGGGAAGATCATCCTGCTCGCCACTGACCTGCCCCTCACCGAGAAGATCGCGGAGATCGTCCAGGACAGGAAGGGGCCTGCCTCCTCCTCGGTGATCGAGGAGATGGCCATCGGAATAAGCCATTCCACGATCGGCGGTATGGTGGCCGAAAAATGGTACTTTCCTGACTACCTGGTGGCGGCCATCCGGTACCACCACTCGCCGCAAAATGCGGACGAAAAATTCCGCGACATCGTCTACACGGTGTACCTGGCCAACATGATCTGCGGGATCGAGGGGAGGAGGTACTCCTACCCCTACATCGACGACACGGTGCTTGAATACTTCAAGATGGAGGACCCGGAAGAGTTCGAGAGCTACCGGACCCTCCTGAAAAAACAGTACGAGAACCTGATCACCACGAATTAGCGGGCGCCGCCGCGGCACCGCTATTCCCGGACATCCCCCATGCCGCCGGTCTGCTCCACCTCTTCGACCCTGGCGTCGATGAACCATACCGGCGGAAAGAAGAGCCCCTCATTCATGTGGTACTGCTTTCTCTGCACGACATCGCTCAGGGTGGTCTTCACCAGTGCCGGAACGAAGTCCGACGTGATCCCGCGCACGGTGGGGATGAAGGAGATGCCGTAGGTATCGGCGGGGTTCTTCCTGATGACGATACCCAGCGGAAAGGGGAAGGGGTACCCCTTCTTCTGGCGGTAGAAGCGCATCTCCCCGGCATCTGCCACGGGGCTCCAGAAGGAGATGGCGCCGTCGGTGATGAGCACCTTCCCCAGGGGGCCCGCCGAACCGGCACCCCCCCGGAGCGACCGCTCCGCCGCCCTGAGAAGCACCGCGTCGATGTTATTGTACAGCTTCCCGGCGTTCAGGACCGGGTTGAAGGTCACCCTGGTGTAGAGGTCCGGCATGTTGTGCGGGTCCGGTGCGATGCCCCGTTTTTCCAAGAAGATCTCCTCGAAGCGGTCTCCGGCCCTCCGGTTTCTCCGCTGCCTTCCGGAGGCCAGGATCCCGTCCCTCCAGGACTTCACATAGAGGTCCGACCTGAAGAGTCTCCCCCCCTCCATGTAGAGCTCCACGGCGCCGCCGTCCTTGTCATAGACCCGCTGGTGGTAGGCCACGCCCAGGTTCACTCCCCCCGAGGCGTCGGCGAGCCGCTCCAGCACCGTGTCCCGATCGTCCCGCATCCCGCCGCCGGAGATCCCGTGCACCGCGATCCCCCGCTTCCCGGCGCGCACCCCGTACTGCGCTGCCACCCGGGAGTCCGGGAAGCCGGAGGCGGCGATGACGATGATCATCTTCTTCGCCCCCTGACGCCAGGCGATGTTCTTCACCGCGTACTCCAGAGCCCGGTCGAACCCCCCCGAGGCCCCCGCGGGATTCACGGCGGCGAGTTTTTTCCTGAGCTGGTTCAGGGAGTTGTGCACGGCGAAGCCTGACTGCGCCGCCACCTTCTTCGAATAGGGGATGAAGTATATCCTGGAATCGATACCCAGCGTGTCCACCGCCCTTGAGGAGAGGCCGTAGACCGCCCGCCTGACGGAGCCCCAGTCCCCGCTCATGGCATAGGACATGTCCACCACGAATGCCAGGTCCAGGGTGGAGGCCTCCCGGGCCGCCTTCCTGTCCCGGTACTGCACAAAGGCCTCCTTCATCTCCGCCTCCGCGAGCTTGAAGAGGGAGCGCGCCGATACCCTGAAGTTCCCGCAGACCCGCCGCTCCGCGGTGCTGAAGAGGACGCTCTCGGAACGATAGCTCTTCTTCACCCTCGTGAGCGTCCCCAGGATGATGTAGTCGTAGCGCCCCCGCCTCCCCAAGCGCGACAGGTCATCGGCGGTGATCACCGAGGCCGGGTCGATCCCCAGGGACCGCATGTCCCCCTCCAGGAGCCCCGGCGACGCGATCACCAGCTCACGCTTCGCCACTACGGCGGCCAGCGACAGGAGCCGCGCGTACTCGGCCCCCTGCTCCGCGGTGAGGAGCTCCGAGGGGTTCTCCACCCTGTAGGGGAGAATCGCCGTTTCCGCGCGAAGCACGTTCGCCGCGGCGAGGACCGCGATGAGCGGCAGGATGAGCAGGGATAATGACTTTTTCATCGTGTTCGATCGCCGTGGCCCGGCGCCGCGGCGCCATGCCATAATGGCGCATCATACTGCTTCCACCTGTTATGGCAACAACATTTCCGGCTTCCCCTCGGCGCGGTCCGGCTCCTCCGTGCCGCGCCGAGGTCCGGGGAGACGATAATTTCTTGACAGCCGGCTCCGGCATCGATACACTCTGGGAAAAATTCCAGGGAGGATTGAATGGAAAAGATCAAATCGTACATGATGTCAATCGGCGGGTTCATCGCCGTCGCCGGCATCCTTTCGATAATACTCTCCTTTATCGGGTACAACCTGAGGATCCTCATGTGGATCGACATGTGGGGGCCCACCATGGGATGGATCATTCGTATCGGCCTGGTGGTCCTGGGCGGCATTCTCTTCATTATCGGAAAGCTCTCCTCCAGGCAGGCATAGCTTCTACCTCTCCGGTGGGGCGCCCCCCGGGGCCCTGGATGCCACCAGGGACTCCCCATCGTAGAGGAATCTCTTCCTCATGAACTCCTCGCCCAGACCGGATGACACGTAGCAGCCCCCCCCGATTCTCGCCCCCTCGGCGATCCTGCAGTCCTTGCCGATGAGCGTAACGCTCTCGAAGAGGGAGCGGGGAAAATCCGTATTCTTGATATGCTCCTCGGAGCTGCCGACCCTGCAGGAGGCACCGATGTTGTCCCACTGCTCCTCCGGCTCCCTTCTGGTCCGCTCGTCGATGACGGCGCACTCGATCCTGGACCCCTCGCCGATCCTGACGTAGGGGAGCAGTATGGAATCTATCACGGTGCTCCCCCTGCCGATATTGACTCCGGGAAAGATGATGGAGTTTTCCACCGTCCCGTTGATGCTGCAGAAATCGGAGATGAAGGAGCGCCTGACCCTCGCCTCCCTTCCTATCACGGCGTAGCCGTCCGCCAGGATCTTGCTCTGGATGATCTTCTCGTGGTAGAGGAGCCCGAATATCTCGCTGTTGCGTATGATATCGAAATTCAACGAATAGTAGTCGGTGACGCTCCGCACCGGCCAGTAGTGGCCCTGTATGCTGCTCTTGTCGATCCCCCGGTTGATGAGGATGTTGATGATCATCTCGAAGATGTTGGGCGATTCCCGGCGATCCTTCATGGCCTGGTTCACCACCTTCAGGAGCGTCTTCTGGTCCGCCACGAGGGCTTTGTGTGCCATGGAGTGCTTCCCCTCCACCGGCAGCCGGAAGAGCATTGCCTTGGCCCGCTTCTCCTTGAAGCGCGTCATCACCCTGTTGAAGTCGAGTATGGAGGGATTATCTCCATTATAGAGTATATAATAATGGGTGTTGCTGTCCAGAATGAGGTTATAGAAGATGCCGATATCTGAGTACTTCCTGGAGACCACCTTCACCGGGGGGAACTTCTGGTCATCGAAGGGACCGTAGAGTGAGATGTACTCCTCCAGGTCGTCATCGATGTTGTTGTAGAGTATGGTGCGCCGCGCCCCGGAGGAGAAGGAATTCCGCAACGTGAAATCCACCACGCGGAACCTGCCGGCGAAAGGGAGCATGTACTGAGACCTGGCCTCTGTGAGCGAGAGGAGCGATGCGCTCCCGCTCCCGGGGTATGATATGATGGTACAGTCGTTCATCTGTCCGTGCATCTATGGTGTATGATGCCCCGCACCGCCGGAGAGCGTTTTCCGGGTATACGGGACGGGCCCCACGGGAATAGCCTGGTGCCCCGCTGCCGCTGTGATTATCATGGTTATTGTTACAAACAGGGACGATATCAATCCACTAAAAAAATAATTCTTGCACAAAAAATCAATTAAAAAAATAATCTGAAGACCGCTATCCATGGAAACGCGCACCGTTACATTGCTCCCCGGGGGAAGAGCCTTCCCCTTCAGTGAGGGATCGCTCCTCATCGACATCCTGGCCGACGCCGGCGTGCATGTCAATTCCCCCTGCGGCGGCAAGGGGATCTGCGGCAGGTGCCTTGTCCGCGCCGAGGGGAGCCTCTCGCCGGTCACCCCCCAGGAGGCGAGATTCCTCCGTGAGCCCGGTAGCAGGCTCGCCTGCCTGGCCAGGGCGACGGGGGACATCACCGTGACGGTCCCGGCGACGGGCTTCGGGGAGCGGGATCACGCCTTCACCGCTGAGCCCGGGGCCCGCTACGGCATGGCGGTGGACATCGGTACCACCACCATCAAGGCCTCCCTTGTGGACAGGGTCAGCGGCATCGCCAGCCCGGTGGCCACCTCCCTGAATCCCCAGCGGCGCTACGGCCACGACGTCATCACCCGCATCGCCGCCTCGGCGGACCCCGAGGTTCACCGGAGGCTGGTGGACCTCCTGAGGGGCGAGATCGCGGCGATGGCGGAGTACGCGCTCTCGCTCACCGGCGGCGCCATCGACAGCCTTGCCTTCTCCGGCAATACCGTGATGACCTCGTACCTCCTGGGCCTGGACGTGCGTCCCCTGGGAGTCTACCCCTACAGGGCGCCGCAGGTTGACTTCTCTGCGGAGTCCCCCGTAGCGATCGGCCTCTCCATGGCGTCCCCGGGGGGCCTGCAGGTGAACCCGGCGGCCTCGGCCTTCCTGGGGGGCGACCTGGTGGGGGGCCTGGCCCTGCTGCACGGGAGGGGCCTCCGGGAACGGATCTTCTTCATCGACCTGGGGACCAACGGGGAGATGTTCCTGTCAGGCGCCGACGGCGAGGTGAGCGCCGCCTCCTGCGCCATGGGGCCGGCCCTGGAGGGGATGAGCATCCATCACGGCATGACCGCCTCAGAGGGGGCCATCACCAGGGTGACCCTGGCGGGGGACCGGCTTGCGTGCGGCGTCCTGGGGGGCGGCACCCCGGTGGGGATCAGCGGCACCGGCATCATCGATCTCCTGGCGCTCCTCCTGCGCCGCGGGGTGATCGACCGGACCGGCCGGTTCGCGGGGGATGCCGAGCGGGAGGCCCGGGCCCTGGGAATGGGATGGAACGCCCACGGGAAGGCCCTGGAGCTCCCGGGGGGCGTCCTCTTCACCCAGAGAGACGTCCGGAGCGTCCAGCTCGCCAAGGGGGCGAGCCTGGCGGCGGCGGCGATGCTCCTCCGGGAGACCGGCACCCCTCCCGACTCGGTGGCCACCGTGGCCATCGCCGGGGCATTCGGCGAGCACATGGACATCGGGAATTTCAGGGCCCTGGGGTTCCTGCCGGACTTTCCCGTCGCGGAGTACCGCTTCCTGGGGAACACCAGCCTGCAGTCGGCGGAGCGGTCCTGCCTCGATCCCGGGTTTCACCGGACGATGACACGCCTGCGGAACGCCATACGGGTGGTGGAGCTGAACGAGCTGGAGGGGTTCAACGAGGCCTACATCAGGGCGCTGGATTTCTAGGGGGCATCATACAGAGAAATATCGGCTCACAGCGGCCCCGGAGGGATTTTCCGAGGCACGCCTGTGTTGTTCCTCAATGCACCATTGCGTCCACCTCTTTTATACAGACAACAGGCTCGTCCCTCTCTTTTTTTCTCGGATTGATATCCTGCCACGATTTCATATAACGGCCGCGGAGAGGCGCTCCCTGGATTGTACTTGACAATGAATTACCGTCACACAATACTTGAAGCAATTCGGCATATCCTGAGCCGGTGTATTCGCACGCATACTGTGGCTCCATTGCAATGTATGCGGTTCTGAATGGGAGTCGAATATGAATGCCGGTTGCACACAGAGAATTACGCTTGCGGGGGTAATTCTTTTTTCCCTCGTGCTGACGGGATTGATCGGCATCATCGACATAATCACCACCTCGCGATTCAGGCTCTTCTCTCTCTATCTGATCCCGATATTCATCGCGACATATTACTACAACCGCATCTTCGGGCTTGTTATGGGCCTGTTATCGTCATTTTTCATATACCTGACAAACGTCAACGGAATCATGCGAATAGATTCGGCACATCTCTGGAACTCGGGCATGATGCTGATTATCTACGTGCTGGTTGTATTTCTGATCAACCTTCTCAAGAACCGCGTCGCAGCGGAAAGGAGGAAGGAGAAGAGATACTTTGAAGAAAAGCTGGAGATAATCAATAAGAATTTAAAAGACAAGGAGATTCTGATCAGGGAAATCCACCACCGTATGAAAAACAACCTCGCCGAGATCGATTCTCTGATCTCTCTCTCCTCCGGCGACAGTCAGGATGAAAACCTCGAGGCAATACGGCGGAGACTGCACGTCTACAAGCTGCTCTACGAAAAGCTGACCTACAGCGACCAAAGCAACGATGAGATATTGCTGAACGACTACCTTTCTGACATATCAGGATACATCCTCGAAAAGGATTCAGAAGACAGGAAAAGGATACAGCTGAAGCTTACCGGCGGAGATTTCCCCATCACAATGAAGGCGGCAACCCTCATCGGCCTCATCATCAATGAACTGCTCACGAATTCCCTGCGGCATGCCTTCCCCGGGGATACGAAGGGGCTGATCCGGATAGAATCGGCCATACGCGGCAGGGTTGTCTCAATGATGTATGAGGACAGCGGTCCCGGTTTCGAGTTCGGCGCGGAGAATAAAACAGGCGGTCATATCGGGATGCTCTTGATACAGACGCTGACCGAACAGATGCACGGCCGTATGCACTATTCCAGGATGCCGGGACCCCATTTCGATTTCGAATTCACTGTCTAACGGACAGTGCATCAGAGACGCAGCCTGCGGCCGCTCATGGGGACGGCACGGTCCCGCCCCTGCATACCAGCCCCATGACAAAGCGAAAGAACCGGCCATACCCCCTTTGCATTATCCTGCTGTTGAATGTCCAGCGAATGAACCGCAGCAACGGGTACCGCCGGGGGATGAGGGTGCTCCTGGCATCGTCAAAGGTTATCGTCTCTATGGCGAAATTCTTCTGGAACAGGGATACAATCCACTGGTAGGTTATTATGGCGATCATGTCCCACGCCCGGCGCACATGATCGCGCGGGGGGTGGACATCCTCCCCCATGGCGATACGCACGATCTCGATGCTGTGGTAGACGTCAATCCTGCTGCCCAGAAGCTCCTTGGCAGCCCAGAGGAGGTAGATGCACCCGGCGCAGTACGAGACGAGCGCCGAGGCGCCGGTCTCTTCCGCCTCCCGGAACTTCAGCATGCTCGTGTTGATAATCTCAAAGGGCATCGATATGTTTCTCTTCCATGAGGCGCCCCTGCCGAAGCCGCAGCAGAGGGCGTTCTGCCTGTTATGACGCATCTCCACTATTCGGCAGCCGCACCGCTTCAGTATCTCCCGGTGCGTGTCCCAGACGGCGCTGCCCATGGGTTTGGAATAGCAGTTGTCATGGACGGTAATTGCGATATTGAGGCTCCTGGTTAAGGTTATCCTGCCCGTATCGAGGGATTCCTTCAGCCATTCGGTGAAATTAATAAAGGGGGTGACGTGGATGACCCCCATCTCACGGGGATGGACGTGAGCGAACATATGGTAGACGGCGTCAAGGAGAGGAACAGCCGCTTTCGCGCCCCATGCCTGTAAGTCCTCTCTGCACCTCAGGGCGATGTCTCGTACGAGATCGAGGTATCCCCCCTGGTAAAGGTACGCCCCCCCCTCCCATTGATCCAACATGTCGATGGGCTTGAAGAAACCGAGCAGCGCGCTGCGCCCCAGTATGAAGGGGAAGAGGCGGGTATAGCTCCCCACCAGAAGGATCGTGTCATCCCTGCCGGGCTCGCCGTTCATCCATTCATCGATCCACCCCCGCTCCTCGGGGGATACAAACAGATTCAGAAGCTGCCATATGTTCGGCTCATACGTGGGGCAGACAAAACGGTACAGCGGCGGGGCCCCCGTTTTTTTGTACCGTTCGTTCCATCTGCGCTGAATGAGACCGTAGGGCTTGGCGTCCTTCGGACAATAGATGTCACAGGACATGCAGGAGGTGCACCGGGTCAGGACAATCGTCGAGCCACCCCTCTCGATGAGATTGTGCATCTCCGTACGGGCCTCTTCAATCGGCAGCTGCAAAACGGGACACTGGTGGAGGCATTCGCCGCAGCGGTCGCATGCGTCGCCGTTAAATCGGGATACCCTCTCCATGGATGATATCATAGCATCCTGTAAAATATTGTTCAATAACAATATTCAGCGACCAGTAATTATCGATACCCATTCCCCTGAAATGCCCCCTTGTCTTCGGCGGCCGGGATCACGGGTACAACCATGATGAGACACGGTGGGGCATGAATGACTGATGAAGTTTTACACGGAGACAGGGGCGCGGGGTCTCCGCTACACATGATCCAATATTCCCTCCCGTGTGCCGAAGGCCTGCCGTAAAAGCTTCTCCGCCCCGAAATTGGTAATCACGATCAGGTAATCGTTGTTCTCTATGACAGTATCATCCGGAGGATTTTTCAACAACTCATAATTGTCTTTTCGTTTCTTGCTCAAACCGATCAAGATGCTGTCATAGTTCTTCTTTATCGAAAAAAAGGCATCTCCGTAGCTGCTGTTGACAAAGGGATTTTTGGGAGTGACGCGGTACTGCTGCACATCAAAGTCACTATCCTTTTTCGTGGCGGAGAGCAGGTCCGCATTGTATTTCGCCACGTCTGGCTCAAAGATGTAGCTGGCCACCAGCTTGGCGGCCACCTCGTTCCTGGAAAGGATGTAGTCCACCCCCGCCGTGTAAAAGGTATCCTTCAGACTGGCATTGTCCAGGGTAATCAGGAATTTCAAATTCCCAAAATTCTTTTTCATGTTCAGGATATACACCAGTTTTTCCGTATCATTATCCAGGTTAACAAAAATAATATAGGCGGCCTCTATCTTCACCTTTTTCAGATTTTCCAGGTTGTCATAATCAGAGAACAGCACGAATACCTGTTTCTCATCGTAATTCTCGCGAATCAACTCTAAGTCGTCCTTTTTCTTACAAACAATCGCCACCCTGTTGCCCGCATTGATCAGCTGTTCCACGATAGACTTTGAAAAGTCATCCCAGCCGATAATCACAATGTGGTTTTTGAATTTGCTGCCGAATAATCCCATTTTTCTCTTCTCCCTTATGTTGATAAACACATCGGTGAGCTTGCTGATCAGAAATCCAAGGAAACCCAGGCTGCAGATCACAAAAAAATAGCCGATCAGCCTGCCGCTCGCCGATACGGGGTATGTATCCCCGTAGCCCACGGTGGTCAACGTAACGACGGCATACCAGAGGGCATCGGCAAAAGTCCTTATGCTGGATCCTGCGGCGTCCTTTTCGAGGTAAACCAGAAGGTTAAGCAGAAGGATAATACAAATGACAGCGAGTACAAGAATTATTGTGAATCTGATCTTTCTGTATATCTTCATTGAATACCCCGAGACACCAGGCAGTACCGGCAGTGTATGTTTATAATTTTATAAAAATCTATCAAATTTGTCAACCCCGGTAAAGACAGGCGGTTGCGACATTACTTCCCAGGGGGTATTACCGATTCGCTGCATGATTCACCTATCACCTTCTTTCTGCCGATTCAGTGATTATCCAAATCGATTCTTGCTCTATTGCGCGAGACAGACCATCTCGAAAGCCAGATGCTGTTGAGGATCATCGTTCCGCCCCCCTCAGTAACAATCCCTTCGATTCCCGCAGCATCACGATTCCTCGCACCGGCGAGTAGATCACCGGTGTGCCCGTGAATACCTCCGGGCGCATAAATGTCGATGGTCCGAGAATAACAGCGGTCCGCGGATTCCCCAGCGAGGAGAGGATCCCCTCCATTGTGCCGGTGATGATGGACGCTGCCCTCACAATGGCAACGCTACGGCCTTCTGAAACCGGAGTACAGCATTCGATTATCCGTTGCTGGATTGAATCAGTCATTTCGACATTACAGATGGCAAACAGTATTCAGTGCCGCATCAGATTGGGCTCATTCTGCCAAACACAATCCCATGGACCGGGCTGCCGTGATACCAGCGGTTTTCCATCGGAATTCCCGACACTGTTCCTTTCACAGAATTCGCCAGCTATTCTTCCTTGGACTGCAATAGTCTTTCGCCTTCAGTCGCCGCGATGATGGCCGCACCGCAACTGTCGCTCCACACGTTTATCGCCGTACGGCACATATCCAGTGGGCGGTCCACCACCAGAATGAGACCGATGGCGGCATCCGGCAGCCCTATGGCTCTCAGGATTATAACGATGGCCACCAGGCTCGCCGAGGGGATCCCGGCGACGCCGATCGAGGTGAGCAATGAGATGATCACGATGAGCACCTGCATCCCGAAGCTGATGTCCAGCCCGTAGGCCTGGGCGATGAACATGGCGGCGACACACTCGTACAACGCGGTTCCGTCCATATTTATCGTTGCCCCCAGCGGCAGCACGAAACTCGACACCTCCTTGGAAACGCCTGCCAGAGAGACCCCCTCGATAGTCTCCGGAAGGGTTGCCGAGGACGAACTTGTGGAGAATGCAGTCAGCAGGGCCTTCATCATCACTCTCATGTAAAGATAGGGGTTGATCCTCCCAATGGCGAGGAGCAACAGCGACGTGGACACGAACAGATGTATCAGCAGGGCGCACAGCACAATGGCCGCAAACTTAAGGAGGGGTATGATCGAATCGAAGCCGGTCTCGCTCACAGTCAGGGAGACCAGTCCGAACACGCCGATTGGGGCGATTCTCATGACCAGATTGGTCAGGCTGAGCATGATGTCATAGATGCCGTTCCAGAAAAGCAGCTGGACCTCCCTGTATCTGTCGGTGAGCTCCCGGATGAAGAAACCGAAGATCAGGCTGAAGACGATCAGGCCGAGCATCTGTCCTTCACTGGCCGCCTTGAATATGTTTGGCGGCACCATTCGCAGAAAGATATTGTAAATCTCGTTTCTGTCGCGCCCGCTGATTTCCTGAATCTGATCGGCAGAGAGCGGCGCAAGGGCCAGCGACTCCTTGGCCGGGAGCCCGTCAATGATGCCGGGCTGAAAGATATTCACGAGGAGCAGACCCGTCAGAATCGCGATCAGACTGGTGGTCATGTAGTACAGAATGGTCTTCATCCCCAGTCGGGCGAATCCCTTCCCCGACTGAATGTTGGATATCCCCGTAATGATTGCCGCAACGATCAGAGGCACCACAATCAATTTGAGTGCGTTTAGGAATATCGTTCCCAGAAACCGGAAGACGCCGGTCAGATCGACAATGCCGTTGCTGCCGAAGAACAATCCCATGGGGACCGCGAGGACGAGAGCGATCAGTATCTTCCAGTGCAGAGCGATTTTTGTCATGCCGGTCGGTTTCAAGGTCAATCGAACTTTTTTTGGATTTTCAGGAATCTTCACCGGAGGGATTGCCATCTATCGGACACGGCACCCTCGCTCTTCCACTTGATAGCCGCTGTCATATCGGCTTCTTGCATATCCGCGCGCCTGGAATTATACAATAAGAATTCATACAGAATCGCAGAATAATGCTACATGCATCTCTCTTTCGTGCATGTTAGGAGAATGAATGTTGATGATCAAGCGAAAAAAGTGTGATGGTATATCTGATCGATTCCATCCCACTGCAATCCCAAAATCCCCCGGAGTTACGAGATGCCCTGCCACAAAACGCGATACGGGACAACGGATCATGGCCGGCCCGGACTTGCGTGAATCCACCAGTTTCCGACGGGAATCACCGGCGATGGGTTTCCACCCATCGAACAAGATTCCTCCTGACAGTCAGGGCATCCCGCCGGGCTCCCCCCGGCGTCCTCAATGCCCGGCGCCGAAAAGTTCATCGATATAGGCCCTCGCCTTCCGGTATTCCCAGGTGAAACCGGCCATGGTCAGCAGATACGCCAGGAGCGTCATGCCCAGCGGAACGAGCGCGAACAGGAGGCTTTCACCCGTCACCGGGGCATTGTCCCGAGCATGGAGATCAGGTTCTCGATCATACGCACATAATACGAAAGGACTCCGAGAACCCAGAGGGCAAGGAACACTATCGTGACGTCATGCAGCCTCATCGTCACATCCATCCGAACCCTCCCGCACGGGTCCGGCCGCAGGATCATCCGCACCTGGGGCAGAAAGGAGTTGCGGTAGTGGATGATCCTCCGCAGCTCGATCGTTTCACCGCCCAGCACCCTCGCCTCGTAAGGATGCCTGTGGCTTCTGAAAAATGTATAGAGGCATTTCCATCGGTCGAAGCGATCCCCAATCATGGCGAGGATCTCCTCCTCCCCGTAGGGCGTTACAAGCTCGTAGCGGCGATAGGGGAGCAGCTTCATGGGTTCACCCCTGTAATTGGCGGCGGCGACGGATTTCCCTGCATCATACGGCCCGGCATTGGCAGGGCCCCTCTCAATGACCTTCCGATACTGACTGCTGCCTCACGACGCCGCCGCCATGGACCGAACACACACGCCGATCACCTGAAGAAATCCCGCAGCAGCGAGGTGTACATCGCCGGCTCGTTGAGATAGGGGAAATGCCCCTTGTTGTGGAGCGTGACGACCCGCGCCCCGGGATAGGTGCGCTTCAGCATCCCCCGTAACGCCGGCTCCACCAGTGGATCGTTGTCCGATTCAATGATCATGACCGGAATACGCAGTGCCTCCACATCGGGGGGCGTGAAGGGATCGATCACGCAGTGGTACCGGGCGATGAACTGGTCCCTGCTCATCTTTCCGTGGGACTGCTCCAGCATGAAGGCCCTGACCAGCTCGGAGCGCTCCGCCGCAGGGTACAGCTTCTCCTCGGTGTTCTTCCTGAGGATGCCCATGACGACCCACGAGGGGGCCAGGGGGAGCACCGTGCCGGCGGCCCTGTTCTTCCGGGCGATTATCGTGTTTGGCGGAAATGTATTGGCGAAGACCGCCCTGTCGATCCTTTCAGGGTGGCGGGCGACGAGATACTGCGCCAGGTATCCCCCCAGGGATGTCCCCACCACGTTCACCCTTTCAATCTTTTCGGAATCCAGTACCCTCATGATACCGGCGGCGAGCCCGGAGAGGCTCCGCACCGGAGGATAGGTGACCGACAGGACCCGGTAGTCCCCCTGCAGGTCCAGCACCTGCTGCCACCAGATGTCGCAGGCACCGGTCATGCCGTGCAGAAAGAGGACGGTCCTGCCGCCGCTGCCGGCGACGCAGTACCGCCAGCGTGCGCCATCGACAACCAGCTCCCTGGCAGAATAGTCCTTTCTGAAGGAGGCCAGTGAGGCCGCGATGCTTTGGTCCACCCTGCCGTATATCTTCGTGAAGGGGGGGGACGGGCAGGGGAAGAGATACAGCGCCGCCACCGCGATGACCAGTACAACCGGGATAATGAGTAGTGCGCGTTTCATGTATCGACCCTCCATACGAGTAGTTTCCCGGCAGGGCTACCGCACCGCCATGCACTCGATCTCCACGCGGGCACCCAGGGCGAGGCCGCTCCCCGCGACGGCGCTGCGTGCCGGATACGGCGCGGAAAAATAGGTCCTGTAGACCCTGCTCATCGCCGGCCATTCCGCGATGTCCGCCATATAGACCGTGCATTTCACCACGTCCTTCATCTCCAGACCGCTGCGGCGAAGCGTCTCCCGTATGTTCTCCATGGCCTGTCTCGTCTCCGCCTCGATCCCACCCTCCACCAGCTTCATCTCGCCGGGAACGGTGCCGATCTGGCCGGAGAGGTAGAAGGTGTCCCCCACCCTCACCGCCTCGGAAAAGGGGAGGTTCTTCGCCGCCATCCCCGGCGGGTTCAGGCGCTCCACCGCCGGATGCCTGTCGCAGGAGGAGGCGGTGAAGAGCAACAGCGCCGCGAGCAAGGAACCGTGAAACAGGGACGATCTCCAGCGTGTCATGATTCATTCCTCCATTCGTTTCAAATGTAATTGCACCGCATCCCGCAATGCTTCATTGAATCCAGGTGACGCTCTGCGCAGAGCGCCGGATCCCCCGCCGGTACCGGTACTTCGGAAACCCGATTATGATCGACGACAGCACGTCGTGCCCTTCCGGCACCCGGAACAGGGCACGAAGCTCCTTCATTCTGTTGATGGCCGGCGGAATGATGTCCATGATGGAGCCGCCGAGCCCCAGGGCATGAAGCGCCAGCATGCCGTAGGTGGCGGCCACGTCGACATCGTCCCGGAGTTCCTCGTCCCGGTCGGCGTGAAACAGGATCATCGCCGGTGCGCGGCGGGTGATGGTGTCCTCGGCGCCGCTCTTCAGGTCGTCGAGCCGCGTTGCCAGGAGGGGGACCAGGTGATCCCGCAGCTGGGCGAACCTTTTGGCTCCGATTCCCCTTTTGATGAAGTACCGGGCGACCGGATTCTTCATCTTCTCATAGAGATAATCGTACAGCCGGATCATGTGCGGCAGCGATTGCCGCATCACCCCCCGGTCGTTGACCACGATCAGGCCGTACCGCAGGGGCGGGAACCCCGGCGGGGCCAGGGTGATCGCCTCGACGATCTTTTCGAGCATGCCGCCGGGTACGGGCTTTTCACTGAAATTGCGGACTGCGCGCCTGGTCCGTATCAGGTCGAAGAAGGCCCTTTCGTCGGGCCCGCTTCCGGGAAGGTCGAAAAAATCCCTCCCGTAGGAAAGCCCCTGTACGGCGATCGAACCGGTGGGACAGACGGCCATGCACTGGCCGCACCCGAAGCATACGTGAACCCGGTCCGGCCGGGCGATCATTCCCCCATGCTCCCCCTTCACGATGATCCGATTGGGGCACACTGCGGCGCAGGTGCCGCAGCGCCTGCAGGTTGCATCGTCGAATGAAATGGCAGAATCCATTGTCGCTACTCCCTTTTAAACCTGACAGGAAATCGAATGCGCCGCGACGACTTCATCGACAGGGAGACCGTCGCGATCCCGGCATGTGTACCGCCGCCCTCACCGGGGAAATGATATATCATGATGCATGGGCAATCAAGCGGAAAAACGAGAGCGCATATGCATTGTTCATCATGCCGGCCCGACGGCAGATGAAGAAGGTCCCGCCGGCGCGAAACACCGCTAGCGCCGCCAGAAGGTCGGCGTGAAGAGCACCAGCACCGTGTAGAGCTCCAGCCGCCCGATGAGCATGGCAAAGCAAAGCAGCCACTTCACGAATCCGCTGAAGATACTGTAATTCTCCGTGGGGCCCACCAGGCCGAAGCCGGGACCGATGTTCCCCAGGGTGGCAAGCGCGGCGCTCAGGGACGTGAGGATGTCGTGCCCTGAAAGGGCCACCACCAGCGTCACCGCCAGTATGATGAAGATGTACAGAAAGAAAAAGCCGGATATGGCGTAGGCCACGTCCTTCTTGATGGGGCTGCCGCTGATCCGCAGGGTGAATATTCCCCGTGGATGGAGAAGGTACTTCATCTCGTTGAGAGCCTGCTTGAACAGCGTCACCAGCCGGATGATCTTGATCCCCCCCCCGGTGGAGCCCGAGCAGCCCCCGAAGAACATCAGGATGAAGAGCACCGCCTGGGCCACCAGGGGCCATCGCTCGAAGTCCGCGGTGGCGAAGCCGGTGGTGGTGAGGATCGAGGCACACTGGAACGAGGCGTGCCGCAGGGCCTCCCCGGGATGTCCGTACACTCTCCCGGCCAGCGACACGGTGAGGATCGCCGTGGCGCCCAGGAACACCACAATGTAGGTCCTGAACTCCGTGTCCCGCAGGAGTGACCCGCCGCTGCCGGTAAGAAGCCTGTAGTGCAGGGAGAAATTCACACCCGCCAGTATCATGAAGACGGTGATCACACCTTCAATGAGGGGGGAGTTGTAGGCGCCGACGCTGGCATTCCTGGTGGAGAATCCCCCGGTGGCGAGGGTGCCGAAGGTGTGCGTCAGCGCGTCGAAGAGATCCATCCCCCCCAGGAGGAGCAGCAGGGTCTCCGCAACGGTGAAGCCGATATAGATCGCCCAGAGTTTCTTGGCGGTCTCTGTGATCCTGGGGGAGATCTTGTCGACGGTGGGGCCCGGCGCCTCGGCCTGGATGAGCTGCATCCCCCCGATCCCCAGAATGGGAAGGATCGCCACGGTGAGCACGACGATTCCCATGCCCCCCAGCCAGTGCGTCAGGGAGCGCCAGAAGAGCATCGACCTGGGGAGCCCCTCTATGTTCGTGAGGATCGACGCGCCGGTGGTGGTGAAGCCGGAAATGGTCTCGAAGAAGGCGTCTGTGTAGACGGGGATCGCGCCGGAGAGCCAGAAGGGGAGCGATCCCGCGATCGAGGCGAAGACCCAGGAGAAGGCCACGAAAAGGTATCCGTCCCTGGTAGAGAGCATCTTCGCCTTACTCCCACGCAGCAGGAAGAGGAGGAGGCCCGGACCGGCGGCGATGACGGCGATGGTGATGCCGAAGGCCTTTATCGAGGAAACCTCTCGGTACCCGATGGCGATGCACAGCGGTACGATCATGAAGAATCCGATGACGGCCATCACGAAGGAGATGATCCGTATGACCATGAGCCCGTTCATTGCGCCTTCGTGAAGAGCTCCTCTATGATCGGCACCGACTTCTTCCTGGTGATGACCAGGACATCGTCCCCCCCCCCGTATCTCGAAGTCCCCGCCGGGAACGAAGTCGTCGCCGTCGCGGTTGACCGAGAGGATCAGGGAGTTTGCCGGCATCTCCAGGTCCTTCAGGGGTACCCCCGTCGCCTCCGACGAGTCCCCGACGGTGATCTCGATGACCTCGGCCCTTCCGTCGAATATGCTGTGGACGCTCTGGATGTTTCTTCCCCGCACAAACTTCAGTATCGCGTCGGCGGTGCTGGTCTTGGGGCTGATGGTGGAATCGATCCCCAACTCAGAGGATATGCTCAGGTAGCTCTGCTTGGTCACGATGGCGATGGTGCGCTTCACGCCGATGGACTTCGCGTATGCCGCGGAGAGGATGTTTATCTCCTGCGAGCCGGTGACCGCGATCATCAGGTCGTTCTCGTAGAGCCGCTCCTCCTCGAAAATCCCCTCGTCGGAGATGTCGGAATGAATCACCAGCGCCTCGGAGAGCCGGCCGGTAACGAGCTTGCACCGCTCGTAGTCGTTGTCTATGATCTTCAGCCTGATGTTCCTGTCCAGGAGGTCGGCGGCCACGAGCGAGCCGATGGTACCGCCCCCCACGATCACCGCGTTCCGTATCGCGCCGGTGGGCCGTCCCGCCTTTGCGAAGACCCGCTCCAGGTTCTGCGGCGACGAGGCCAGATAGATCGTGTCGTTTTCCAGGACCTCGTCGGTGCCGGAGGGGATGATGACCGTGCTCCTCCTGATGATCGCCGCGATGAGGAAGTCCTCGTCGATGGTCTGCCTGATCTCCCTCAGGTTCTTCCCCTTGAAGGAGGACCACTGGTCGACGAAGAGGTTTCTCATGATGATGCCCGATTTCTCGAAGGTGAAGACGTCGCTGATCGCCCCGTAGGCGACGGTCTCCACTATGTCGTGCGCCGTCTCTATCCCGGGATTAACGATATAGTTGATGCCCAGGAAGGATTTTCCCAGCACCTTTGACCGGGAGTAGTCCAGGCTCCTGACCCTGGCGATCTTGTAGGGGACGTTGAACTCGCTGCTCACCACGCCGGAGGAGATCATGTTCACCTCGTCGGAGTTGGTGACGCTGATGAAGAAATCGGCCTTGTCGATGCCGGCCCTCTTGAGGGTCTTGATGTTGGTGCCGTCCTCGTTGAGGACCATGCAGTCAAGCCTGGCCGAGACGTATTTCACGCGCTCCGGGTTCTTCTCGATGAGCACTACGTCCTTGTTCTCGGATATGAGCTGCGAGGCGATGTGGGTCCCGATGGAACCCGCTCCGATTATGACGATATGCATGGGCTGTCAGTTCTGCATCATGTCACGCTGCGAAATTGACGGCTCTGCCGCCCCGATGCTGCCGGGTGGATGAGTTCATCCAATCAACACACGGTGTGATAGTATCGCACGGAGGGGTCTTTTTGTCAATGAAGATTGTCACCATGGGATCACGCACCATACCCCGGCCGCGTACGCGGGATTCGCCTGCCATCAACTTCTTCGCTGGCATTATTCGCGCCTCATACGGCTGTTCAGGAAATAGTGAATTATTTGCTTCATTGAGGAAAAGAATTGCAATGAACAATTCTTGTGCTATAATCGACGGGACTGCAGAGGGCAGGCGAATTTTCAGCAGCAAGGAATTTGATGGACACCAGGAATCGTTTTAGAAGAGCACCGTACACCTTTGGTATCATATCACTATCGCTGGCGCCTCTCCATTCCCAGGAGGGGGAGCAGGTCGGCCAACAGGCATGATGCGGTCACTCACGGCAAAGGGCTGCTGGAGATTCGCCTGGTGCTTCCGGCGCGGTGACATCATACACAGGAGGATGAAATGAGGATAAAGGCGATGGCCTCTCTGTGCATAATGATCACGTCGGCCCTGCTGTATGCGGAAATCGCCGACTGGGACCTTCTGGAGGGGTCGAAGACGGGTGATATGGGTAAGGTCACGGCAGCGCTGGAAAAGGGCGCAAACATCAATGCAGTGGACCACAACGGAAACACCCCCCTCATGCTTGCATCTCAAAACGGACGGACCGAGATTGTCAGACTTTTAGCGGGCAAAGGCGCGGCGGTGAACGCCGCGAACTCTGCCGGGTTCACCGCCATCATACTCGGCGCCGCGGCGTGCCATCCGGATATTACGCGGTTACTCGTCGTCGGGGGTGCGGATGTCAACGCCAGGGTGAAGGGGGGCTTTACCGCCCTTATGTATACGGCCTGCTCCAGCCACAGGCGATGCTCCGATGTCGCGAAAATCCTGCTGGATAACGGCGCCGATGCCGGCATCAGGACCGATAACGGCGAACTGGCGCTGCATTTGGCCGGCCAGGCGCTTTTTGGCACTATCCCGCCTGACGTCCCATTCAGGGACAAGGTGCTGTGGATGCTTGATGCCACCAAGGTCAAGATAGAAAAACACGACTGGAGAATAACCAACCTCCTGTTCTGGGCCGTGGACAGCGGGCATGACGAAATCCTCTTCAAGCTCCTGGACAAAGGCGCCGACGTGAACGCCAGGTTTACGAGCGGCCCCGAGTTTTATTCGGGATGGACGATGCTCCATCATACGGCCTATTCCGGAAGCCTTAAGAAGACGAGGATGCTGATACAGAGGGGCGCCAGGGTGAATGCCACCAACAACGAAAAAGAGACTCCCCTCCACTGGGCATCCGCCAGGGGGAACCTCGACGTGGCGCGCGCGCTGATCGTCGCCGGCGCCGACGTGAACGTGAAGTGCGCGAAGGGGGATACGCCGCTTATCATGGCCTCCTCCCAGGGTAAGACCGAGACGGTGAAGCTGTTAATACAGTCCGGGGCGCAGGTCAACGCGCGCGCCAGGGACGGCTATACCGCCCTCATGGGAGCGCTCCAGCACCGGCACGATGCCATTGCCGGTCTCCTGAGGTCCGCCGGAGCGCGGGATTACACGAGGATATACAGGAAGATAATTGAGAAATGAGAAGACGCCCTACCCACCTCAGCGCGGGTGATGCGATCACCGGGCCATATCGGTCACTTTCTCAGAACGACCTTCTGTATCATGACGCTGTTCCCCCGTATGCTGGCGATGGCCAGGTTCCCGTCAGGGGTGAAGGAGAAGTCAACGAGCGACGTGTAAGGCCCGAATGACCTCGAGGAGGTTTTCACGTACCGCTTTACATCCCCTTCCCCTCCTCCCAAGATATAGGCGAATTCACTCACCGTACTGTTAAATTGCTTCTTGAGTATTGATTCAGCGTTCCCCTGGAGCCGGTAGACTTTCCCGTTCATGCGCACATGGATGCTCCTGCCTTCGCGGTACGCGTATCCGTAGCCCTTCCCGTCCCCGGACAGGGCAATGCCGTCACGCCAGTGCTTGCAACCCCAATTCGAATAGACCTCCTCGTGGCCGCCAAGGTCCGTTCCGTTAAGGCTGACATGCTCCTCCCTGTACCCTTTCTTGAAAATATAGGCGAAGGCGGCCCCGTTTTTGCTGAAGGTGGGGGCCTGTATGTAATCGCAGTCGCCATGAACGGTGCCGTTGACGTTGACGTAGTACCTGTTCTTTTTGGTGAACACGAAGGCGAAGGCCGATCCGTCGCCGCTCACCGCGTGACTGTGCACCATGTCGTGCCCCTCATACTCGGTGCCGTTGACGCAGACGTAATACCGCCCTCCCTTTTTATAGTAAAAAGAGAAGGTATCCCCGCCGTCGCTCATCGCGGGCATCAGGGCCCACTGGTAGGGGCCGTAGACGGTGCCGCTCACGTTCACGTAGCTTTTCCCGCCAACGCTGTAGCTGAATCCGAATTTCGACCCCCCGCTGCGCAGGGCCGGGGAATTCATTGACTGACCGATATCATAGGGGCCGTAATTATTCCCGTTCACGCAATAGTATTCCTTGCCGCCCTTTCTGAAATAGTACCCGTATCCCCGGCCGTCGTCGGTGACGGACGGCACCATGGTCTCCTCTCCAAGCTCCCTCCCGTTCAAATATAATAACGGCCTGCTGTCGGCGGTGTGAGCATTAAACCAATACCCCTCGCCGTTGCGGAAAAAACGGGGGGGCCTGGCCCAGCTGAACGGGCCATGGACCTTTTTGTTCACCGCAATGAAATCCTTCCCGTCTTTCTTAAACAGGTAGCCGAATTGCGTTTCGTCGGGGCTGTAATACTCGGGGATATAATTCATGAAGTCCATCCAGTCGACGCCGTCATAGGGCCCCGCCACCGAACCGTTGATGCTGACATACTCCTTGTTGTGCTTCGAATACCAGAACACGCAGGATTTCCCGCTGGCGGTCACCGTGAGGGCCCTCGGCAGCACCCCCCGTTCAACGGCGAAGGACGTCGTTTGCGATAGCGACAGACCGGCGAACTGGAAAAAAAACGCGGCGATAAAAAACGGAACAGCTCCCTTCATTGCGCGCCTCCGGGTGAAGGAATATATAGAGGATACCAGAATCATACATGATGTCAAATAAAAACAGCGCATTTGGCGCCATCATGCCATAGGGGATGAATGAGTGCAACCGCCGTTGTGCCCCTCCGTTACGGTGCGGATTCAAAGACCCTGCCATTGCCTTGAAGCGACTCCAGGCGCGATATGACACGCCGTATAACGACATCGTCGCCCTCCAGTTTCTGCAGCTCCCTCAGTAGCCCCGCCTCCTCCCCCGGCAGCAGGAAGGGATTGAAAAAGAAATCCAGGCTGAAACGGGGTTCGATGTCCCTGAACTCCAGGACCAGCGCATCGCCGTCGATCCTTCCGGTTCCGCCATTGGGCCTGAGGATTTTCTTCCAGAGGTACTCCTCCCGCATCTTCGCAAGCTCCACGAGATTGTCCGCGATGTTCACCTTGAATTGTTCGTCTGTATAATAGGGCCCCAGGTCACGGATCGCGGCGCCCCCCTTCTTTTCATGATAGACCCTGAACACGGCCCTTGATATCCTGCCGCTCCATTGCGATCCCGACTGCAACATGTACTTGGCCCGGCGCCACCTGAATTTTTTCAGGAACTCGTCGGCGCGCGCCCACCGCGGATGCCTGCGTTTTACCGTTTCCCGGATCGACATAATCTCGCCAGGCTCGCTCCGGCCCCAGAAGTCCACGGAGGATCGATACGTGACCTGTATTTCCGTTTTAGAGGCTGCATCGAAACCGGTTTCCCAGTTCCCCCACATCAACTCCGCGCCACTTGAATCATTCGACAAGGCGCCGACACGTACCTTCGCGGCCTTTCCGCTGACCGTCACCCTGAGCGTTTTTACGTCGGCAGGGGCTATGGGGAAGCCCATGGTGACTACGGCTCGAGTATTTCCTGGATTCCTCATCACGAAGCGGGCATTCACGGTAAAATGAGGGGAATCGCCCAGGCGCATCTCCACCTCCTGCGATTCCAGGACAATTCCATTGTGTACCCCTTCCCTGGCATTTATGTTAAATCCGCCTCGCTCCCACAGAGGCGAAACATCGGCATAGAGCGCCGCCGCACAGATCAGTGAAAGAAGCGACATGGCGGTTGACGACACCTTCACGTTCGGCATACTCGCACCTTTGTCCTGCATGTATTGAAATGCCCGATGCACGTGATGAAAAACTACATGGCATCCCAATGAAAATCAAGCACTTATCTGCACATTGAAGCGTGAACATCGCGACGATCCGTCACGGACCCGTCCGCGTGCAACAGAATGAACAGGTCTTTCATGCATGTACTGTATCATGTTGAATCGTCGGCGTTCCCCCGCAGCAGTTCCTCGTAGCGCCGGCAGGTCCCGTCCTCCAATATCTCCCGTATCACCTGCCACTCGTCGTGCCCGGCACCCTTGATTCCTTTCCCCTCCGGCAGCGCAGACACCGGCTCCTCCAATCCGCTCACCTGGTAGGAGATATACCCGTAGCGCGAGCGCCGCCCCGCCGATTGAAGAAGATACCCCAGCTGGTCCAGCACTACCGCCACCAGGTCGTTCTCCCCCAGGATGTGGCTGAAGAAACAGGCAGGTATCCTCCTGGCGATGCCGAGATCCGCGGCGCAGGCGTTGAAGCGCTCCTGCGCCGCCATGGCATATCGCATCGAGGGGCTCCCCCAGGGATCGCCGCGATAGATCGAATCGTATTCCTTCAGGGCATCAGGAAAGTGCGACGAAAGGATTCTGAAAAAATGCTCGCGCTGCCGCCCCTCCTTCAGGCTCATGGAGCCGAAGAGGAGATAGTCTGCGCCGGCCTCCCGGATGCGCCGCAGAGTATCCCGCAGCACCGGAACCGTGTCGGTGACGAAGGGTATCGTCGGCAGGAGAAAGACCCCGCCGGGGATCCCCCGCTCCCGGAAACACGCCAGCGCCCACAGGCGCTCCGAGGGGGGGGAGGCCCCTGGCTCAATCATTCGCGATATGCCGTCGTCGGCCGAGGAGAGGCTGAAGCTCACCAGGGCGCCGGAACGGCGGTGTATCTCCGCCACCAGGTCGATGTCGCGCGTCACCAGCGACGACTTCGTGAGCAGGTGTACCGGGTATCCGAATTCCAGCGCCAGTTCCAGGGTCCTCCGGGTGAGGTTGTACTCCGCCTCCGCCGGCTGGTAGCTGTCACCTACGCCGCCACCGATCATGAGGTAGGCCCTCCTGGGGGGCTTCCGCTTCCTTGCCGGGTCGAGCTCCCGGCGGAGCAGGTCGACGGCGTTCACCTTGACCTCCACGACGGAACCGAAATCCCCCTCCACCCGGTACTTCTCGGCGCGGCCGTCGCAATAGGCGCAGTCGTGGCTGCATCCCCGGTAGAGGTTCATCCCCTGTATCGAGATGAACCATGAGTCCACCCGTTTTCGCGTGCGCAGGACAGATTTTACCTGCGCCTCCCTGATGGTGTAATCGCCTCCACCCATGGACCGAGCATTCCCCTGGACGGACAGGAGGGCAAGCCAAATTCACGCGGACGCCCCGCGATCCGGAAAAACGGGTTGCAATAATCGCCCGACATCGTTCCATGATTCCTCATGGACGGGACGATTCCGCATGCAGTGGCGGTCATCGCCGCCTGGGGGGTGGTCCAAAATGCAATCCTCGCCATCTCGATCGTATCGCGGCTGAGGAGACGGCAGGACCTCAAAAAAGCACTATCGTTTCTGTTCTGCCTGGTGGCCCTTGTCTTTTTCCTCCTCCCCCCGCTCATGGAATACCTGGGCCCCCCCTTCGGTACGGCGCCGTGCGTCCCCTGGATCGCCTCGATCGGCCCGCTCTACCTCATCTCCATCACGTCCGTCATCACCGGGGTGAACAGGCTGCGCCCCCTGGAGCTGCTGCATTTTATTCCGGCAGCCCTAGCGGCCTTGGCGCTGGGGGTGACAGCCCTGCCGGGATCAACCGGCGCCGCGGCGTGCCCCGTCGGCACGGTCCCGGCGCTGGCGCTCGCCGCGCTCCACGGGACGGTTTATTTCATCGCCGCAGCGGTCTTCCTGGCGCGGCAGCTGCCGGGCAGGATCGCCGGCGACGACATCGACCGGAAGATACGGATCCGCCTGGTCCTCAACATCCTCTTTGCCTCCAGCTTCGCCGCAGCCGGCGTCGGCATCGTCACCGCCCCGCCCGTCTATTGCGCGGCCATCGCCTCCGTCGTGCTCCTGATCCTGGCAAACCACATCGTCTCGCTCCGGCTCCCCCTGAAGATCGACTACTACGGTGAGCGCAGGAACCGCGTCTACTTCGCGAATCTTCTCCCGCGTGTCGATCCCGAGTCGCTCAAAGAGTCGGTAAGCGCCGTCCTCCGCTCCGAAGAATCCCGCAGGGATGGGGTGAGCCTCCCGAGGCTGGCCGAAAACCTCGGCGTCAGGCCCTACCAGCTCTCCCATTTCATCAACAACTACCTGGAGATGAGCTTCGCCGACCTGGTGAACAGCCACCGGGTGGAGGCGGCGAAGCAATGGATATGCGCCAACCCCCAGGAATCGCTCCTTTTCGTCGCCTATGAATCGGGGTTCAACTCCAAGGCGAGCTTCAACCGGGCCTTCAAGAAATTCACCGGCATGACCCCCTCCGATTTCCGGAGCAGCTGCAGGTAGGGCGTTTTCCCACGGCCCCGCCATTTTTTCGCCTCACCCTATAGGATGAGGCGATCCGGTTTCGCAATCATCGTATCCTGTGTCCATGGAGGCGCACCAATGACGCCCGCAGGAGGTACCGGAATGGACACACAGAGAATTCAGCCGCTGCCGCTCCCCCTCTCCGCCGAGATGCAGGAAACGATGGACAGGATATTCCCGAAGGGGCTGCCGTCGCCCGTTCTCTACCGGACGGTGGCGAGGAACGAGGGGCTCTTCAGGGACATGGTGGAACGGCGCTTCATCGGCCCCACAGGGCTCTTCGACCGGAAGACGCTCCCCCGCAGGCTGCGGGAGCTGATCATACTCCGCACCTGCGTGGCGGCCGGGAACGACTACGAATTCCGCCTTCACGTCGAGACCATATCACTGGCCATGGGGCTGACGGCGGCGCAGATCGCCGATATCTCCCGCCGGAGGCCGAACGAGGCGCTCTGGAACCCCGGCGAGCCTGAGGTGATGCGGCTGATCGACGGCCTGGTGGCGTCCCTTGAGGTGAGCGACACGCTCTTCGCGGATCTGCGCGGGCATTTCGACGAACCAACGCTTATCGAGATCACCAACCTTATTGGCCTCTACACCGGCGTGGCGATGATCGTGGCCATGGCCCGGCCGGCCTTCGACAACTACGGCGCCCTGTTGGGAAGGGGGAAGGCGGAGGCCCCCGGCAGTGGACGGGGGAATGAACCGCAAAAAGGTGACATCACCAACGAAGGGAGCACATCATGAACAGGCCGGTGAAACACACAGGGGATATGCCGAGACTGCGATCACTCCTCATGCCGGCCATCGCGACGATACGGCGCGGCATCCCCCTCTCGGGGAGCCGGTACCATGACGAGCGCCGCTTCGACGGGATCCACCTCGATCGCGCACAGCTAAACAG
This sequence comes from Spirochaetota bacterium, assembly GCA_016929135.1. Classification (GTDB taxonomy): domain Bacteria; phylum Spirochaetota; class UBA4802; order UBA4802; family UBA5550; genus JAFGJK01. Next base: position 71,572 of record JAFGJK010000030.1, read on the forward strand.
GTACGCCGCCTTCTTCGGATTCCAGGATGCCCTCCCCCTGAGCTACCTGTATCTCTTTGCACAGCGGGCCCAGCTGTGCCTGATGCTGGAGAGGGAATTCCCGCTTCCAGTCCCCGGCCTTGTGCAGGTGGAGAACCTTCTCGAGCAGTCCGGCCCCATGTCGATACAGGAAGCCTTCGATATAGAGGCCTCGGTGGAGATGGAACCATCAACCGGAGGCCCGGTTACCGCCCGCTTCTCGGTGGTGTTCCTCCAGGGCGTGGGGAGGATCGCTTCCTGCAGCAGCACCTATATCGCCAGACGTAGCGGCGGCGCCGGCAGGAGTGGGACACAAGGGGCGCAGGCATCCGCCCCCCCCTTCATGGAAGAAGGCTCTGAGCGATGGGTCCTCCCCGGGAATGCCGGCTGGCGGTACGCCGGGGTCTCGGGAGACTACAATCCCATCCACCTGTCCAGGATCTTCGCAAAGATGGCAGGCTTCCGGCGCCCCATCGTGCAGGGCTGGTATTCCGCCAGCAGGGCGGCGGCACTGCTGGCGAGGGACCTGCCAGGGGGGATCCGGAGGATATACACCCGCTTCAAGAAACCGGTCTACCTTCCCGCCACCGTGGAGCTCCGGTACGGGCACTCAGCCGGGGGGGTGGCGTTCATCATCAGCTCAGGAGAGGGCGTCCTTCTCGTCCAGGGAGCGGTATCCTCGTAGGCGATGGCGCCGTAGAGCGGCAGGTCTCCGGGGAGTCTCCCCTTTTGCGTCATGCCCCGGATCTCCTTGTCCGTACTGCCTCGGCCCATTGTGTGAGCTGCCCGAATTGATCATCCGTAAAATACCGCCGTGGAAACATAATGAACCGCAACTTGTTTGGCATCAGAAGGATGAGGTCCGGGGTGATGATCGCGTCGAGGTAATAGCTCCATTCAGCGTCCGAGGCAATGGACGCCCCTTTCGTGACGATCCCCCTTTGGGAGAACTGAAATGAATAGGGGGATTGAAAATCCGGCATCTTCTTGAACATCCGCCTTCCCAGGGTATGCATTCGCCACAGATAGATACCGACAACGACTATCGCGTAGATGAAGAAAACCCATCCCAGGTAACGGTACAGCCCCATGTCATCGGGATCTCCCGACGATATCAGAAGAAGAAGGATGCTCAGGACCAACGTCACCGCCCCGAGGATCAGCAGCAGTCTGCTGCGGATCGGGTAATAGTGACGGAAATAGAGCTTGTAACTCTCATGGAGGTCTTCCGGGGAGTATTGAATGGTCAGGCTTATCGAATCCATGGCAACTCCTTAAATATCAGCATTATATAATAAGAAAGAGTGAATGTCAGTACTGATCCCTCGGTCATGAATACAGCGTGAACCCGAATGATGATCCCATCGCCCCCTTCTTCATGCTATTTGCATCCTCACGCTTGTAACCCAATCGGAAAATCGTCCTCGCTTCGCAAGGGCGGACGGTCCAGACCGCCCGTCCGGGTCCCGTGCGCGGGACGCGGTAAGCCCTGTATCTGCGGTTTCACGGCAGCCGTGATCCGCGCGACACCGTTTACTCCCCATGATTCAATCATCATCAGGCGGCAGACGGGAGAATCAGGGGATATCACACACGATGAAGGCAACATCATCGTTGAACTTACCGGAACCGCGGAAGCGCACCAATTCCTCCACCGTTTTTTCAGTGAATTCCCGAGGCGATAATACGACATTGTCCCGGATCAACTCCTTCATCCTCCCCTCGCCGAAGTCGCTGCCCCTGCCGTCCATGCAATCGATCACACCGTCGGTATACAGAAAGATCCGGTCTCCGGGTGTCAACTGGACCTCCCTCTCCTCGATTTCTATTTCTGAGAATAGGCCCAGAGGGATCCCCTTCGCCTTCAATTCGATAAACTCACCTGTGGCTCTCCGGTAGACGAAGGGAGTATAATGGCCCGCGCAGCTGAATCGCAACACCTTCCGACGGGCATCAATCCTGCCGTAAAAGGCGGTAACGAATTTGTAATTGACCGTGGATCTGCAGATGACATCGTTGAGCAGCACAAGGACACTCCTGGTCGAACCCCTGTCTTCGATACTGTCCATGGCCGTTTTCGTAATCAGGGAGAGGCAGGCCCCCGGGAGGCCGTGACCCGAGACATCGGCGATAAAGAGCTCAATGTACTCGCCGTCGCCGGATATGCTCAGCAGGTCTCCCCCCACCATGTCCAGGGGAATGTATTTCCATTCGGCAATGTAGCCAGGAAGATCCAGCGTGTCACCCGGTAAAAGCTGCTTCTGTATCAGTCGTGCGATTTCCAGCTCCTCCTCGATCTCCCTGTTTCTCCGTGCAATAATCCTCTGATAATTCTTCGATCTTAAAATAGCCTTCACCCTGGTCAGAAGCTCATCGGCGTTGAATGGCTTGGCCACGTAGTCGTCGGCGCCGTATTCCATCCCTTCGACGATGCTTCCCGTATCTGCCTTCGCTGTGAGCATTATCACGGGAATGTCCTTCAGGTTCATGTCATTCTTTAGCCTCATTGTCATCTCGTAGCCATCCATGACCGGCATCATGACGTCGCTCAGTATCAGGTCGGGACTGATTTCCTTCGCCCTTTCCAGTCCTTCCCTGCCGTTGGTGGCAAAGAATACCCTGTATTTGCCGTGTAAAAGATTCTTCAGCAGCTCCCGCATGTCGGGGTTGTCCTCCACTACGAGAACCTTTTCATTTTCACCGCCCGCCGGGGTCCCCCCTCCCACGGCATCCGAATCCGTTACCGGAGGTTTTACACCTCCAGGGGGCATCAAATTGAAAAAATCACGCGCCGCGAAGAAACGGGAGGCATCATCGTCATACTGCCCCGGTTGTATCTCCGCCCCCTCTATTCTTTCAGCATCCATGGGAAGCTCAATCGTCACCACGGTGCCGTGATCCTCGGGGAAATTATCGATATCCCTGCTCTGGATGTCCATGCGTCCGCCGTGAAGGGACACCATCTCCTTCACCAGGGCGAGGCCGATGCCGGTCCCCTCGTATTTTCTCGTTGCGCCCGCGTCCGCCCGGCTGAAGCGCTCAAAGACGGACTGTATTCTGTCCGAGGGTATGCCGCAGCCGGTGTCTGCAAAGCTGATGCGGCAGGCTTCGCCCCGTTTCCCCACCTCAACCTTCACCGCCCCTCCCCTCTCGGTGAACTTCAGCGCGTTGGACAGCAGGTTCATCACGATCCTGTCCATCATCTCCGGATCGAAGTTGAACCTCAGGGCGCCGCTCTCGCTGACAAGCTCCAAGTATATCCCCCGCGAATCGAAGGCATCCTTCGTCGAGTGTATCCGCGATTCCAGGAATTCCACCATGTCGACCATCCGCAGAGAGAGCGTCATTTTCCCGGCGTCTATCTTGGAGAAATCCAGAAGGCTGTTGACGAGTCCGATAAGTCTGACGGCGTTGCGGTGCATGGACCGGAAAAACTCCTCGTCCACCTCGCCGCTGAATTTCTTCTGGAGAACGGATTCTATCGGAGAGAGTATGAGAGTCAGGGGGGTGCGGATCTCGTGGGAGACGTTGGTAAAGAAATCTGACTTTGCCCGGTCCAGCTCCTTGAGTTTATCGTTCGCCTCTTTCAACTCCCCGGTCCTGAGCTGCACCTTCTTCTCGAGGTTCTCGTTCAGGTCGGCCAGCTCGTTCTTCATGGTGTTTATCTTATCGGCAAGACCGAACGAGAAGAGGGCCAGCATGCAGACGCCTCCGAACTTGGGCCCGTATGCTGTTGCAAACGAAACAGGTGCGAATCCAAGATAGAAGAATACCTGAGGAATCGCTCCAAGGACCAGCATAACAACGGCCAGAAGATAGAACTTGGCGGGCCGTGATCCTTTTTTTATATGCAGTATCGGTACTACGATATTGTATACACCGACAATCAATATGAAGACATTCAAAACAATTGTCGGGTAGATGGCCTGTGATAACGGTTCCAGCGTAAGGGATAATACAATCAAAATGAAGTTCAAAGCGATCAAACAGTTTACCTGTGTATCCACAAGGGGCGCTTTCTCCTTTGTCTGGAGATAACTCTTTAAAAACAGCAGGACCGGCATTAATCCCAGATAATAGTACAGCGTATTTGACCTTTTATTCAAATTGACTAATAATTCACTCCATACATAGTTGATTCCGACCCCATCAAGGGTCATATAAATTAAGGCCAATCCGACGATCTGAAGCAGGTAATAGAAATACGCTTTTTCACGGACCGACAGAAATATGAATAGATTATACAGCAGCATGATGGCTAGAATTCCGTAAAAAACGCCATGAAGCACGTTAACAGTCACGAGGTTCGTAATCAGGTTCTTGGGTGACCATATCCTCGGCACGACCGATGTCCATCCTACAGGATTTTGTTGCAGATAATAGATCCATTCGCCTGGAGGGGTCTTAACGGGAAAAATGAATGTGATGCTGTTCACTTCCCGTCGGTACGCGGGAGCGTTGTTGGATGCGATCGATTCGTAGCGGCCCTTTCCATCGGGATAATACAGTATCAATTCATCCGAGTATATGAAATCGTTTTCAAGATACCATTCCAGCTCTTCGTCGGAGTCATTGCGCACCCGGAATTTCAACCATATCGACTGGTTCCCGAAATTATTTATGCTGTTGGTGCTGCATTTCTTGAATTTTGAGGAAAACTGCCTTTTCGAAACATCATTGAACGTGAGGCGACGAGCCCTATCGACATAATATTCCATTTCAGTTCCTACATACCTGCCGTCGAGGTTTTCTGCAGAAAGAAAAATGGGTTCGGAAGCGAATACACGCAAGGGAAACACGAAAAAAAAGAACGGTGCGATCATTAGGATGATGGCCGCATCAACTCTTGAAGATCTTGTCATTTTCGGAAATCCAGTGTCGGAGGAATGTGTCATTGAGTTCATCAGAATTCAAGGTGTTTGCACGATAGTGCATTTTACCCGTATTGTCTAACAGGAGTTAGTAATAATCTCTTCTTCGGTGATTATTACACAAAACATTGTCCAGAATTTCAATGATTAATTTTACAGTCGGATACCGATACCGCATATTGCTTTTGCGTCGAAAAAGTTGCGGTCTTTCACTGCAGTTGCCGGCTGCGCTGCGATCCCGGCCCCTTTCAATTCACGGACTTCTGATTTCTCAACAAACAGCAACGGCGAAAATCCGGGGCGACATGCGCCAAGGAACAAAGACCGCGAGATGTATGCCTCACGGGTGTTATTATACCGTCTTCGTTCCAGTCTCTTCCATCGTCCGATCCGATCGGTTGATCCATGGAAGCATTGACTCCTTCACGTCCCCAGCGTGACGGGCAGTATCGGGATGTAGGCGAAAGCAGTGTTGGCAAGAATGGGACAATGCCGGCATCGAGGTAAATCAGACAAACCAGAAGTTACCATTCAACCGTACATCAGGCATGCCGCCCCCCTGTGCAATCCTCTTTCTCCTACGGTACAGGGCGACACCTTCCCGAAACTTCAGGAGTGACGCCGAGGCGCCAGACAACATTTCATCTTCATACGGGAAATCATTCAATCCTCCGCATCAAAAGCGACGATTTTTACAAATCCGAGCGTAATCCAATGGATGACCCGAAGCATCACACCAGCCGGAACACCTGAACACGATGGCAATATTGGAGATCAGGGGCAACAAGGTGCTATTCCCGTTGTATGGAGGGGTCAGCGCATCAGGAACTTTACCCGCGTCGATCGGCTCGAATTCAGGCAGAAATAGACGACGGCATTGATCCGGAAAGCTCATGGCGTATACGATCCAGAATAACGATGCATTGTCTTTCAAACTCCCTTATCCGGTCCTGCACGTATACCCTGGTTTCGTCCGTCAGCCTGCTGTAACGTCTTTGTGCGACGGATATGATATGAATGGCATGGCGCTCCAGCACCCTGGCCACATCCCTGCCGGGACAGGAGGGGAGTGACGCCAGCCTGTTTTTCAGATCCATGAGCACCCGCTCCAGCATCGCGACAAAGGCATCAGCCCTGTGGATGGAGGTTGTAATGGTAATAAGATGGTGACCCTTGACCGAAAGCCCGATTGCCTCGGGGAACAGCCGTATGTTAATCATGAGCGATTTAAGTAAAAACCGCAGGTAATGAATACCATAGGATGAAAAGGTCTGGACAATGAGAGACCGCAGCAGGGCCCTGATCTCGCTGCTACCCACCTTTCGATATGATGCCTTTTTTACCGGGAGGCTCCTGAGAAGATTCAGACACCGCTCGAAATACTCCTTCGGTGAATATATCGATGAGATGATGTGCTTGTATCCAGAGATCAGCCTGTCCGCCCTCATCACCGGTTTAAAGTTGAGCCTCAGGTCATGGGTATTGTTCCCCGAAGATCCGGAGAGGAGCCGTCCTTCTTCTTTAAGCCTTCGGTATAACCGCGTATTCGGCAATGCGGTGAGAAGTCCCACCATGGAGATTGGGATCCCGGCGCGCTGGATAAAGTCTATCTGCCGGTCGAAAATTGTTTCATCATCGGTGTCGAAGCCGACAATAAATCCACCGGCGACCTCCATCCCCTTGCGCTGTATTGTCCTGACACAATCCATCAGGTTCCTGTTCATGTTCTGGCTCTTGTTGGCAGAGGCGAGCCCTGCCTCGTCGGGAGTCTCTATGCCTATGAACAGCATGTCAAATCCGGCACGAGAGAGCAACGACAGAAGCTCGTCGTCCGAAGAGCAGTTTATGCTTGCCTCGGTGAAAAAGGTGAAGGGATACCTGTGCTCCTCCTGCCATGCTATCATGGCTCTGAGCAACTCCTTTACCTCGTTCTTCTTCCCTATGAAATTGTCATCCACAATGAAAACGCCCCCTCGGAATCCGGCTGCAAGCACATTGTCGAGTTCCTTCAGGAACTGGCCCGTCGTCTTCACTCGAGTGTTCCTCCCGAACATTTCAATAATGTCACAGAATTCGCAGTTGAAGGGACAGCCACGGGAGTACTGCACCAGCATGTTCGAGTAGCGCGAAACATCGATAAGGTCAAGCCTTGGTGCCGGGGTTTTGGTGATATCGGGTTTGGCATTGTCGGCATAGACTCTCTTCGCACGACCCGATTCGAAATCACCGATAAAGGAGTGCAGGGTCGTCTCCGCCTCACCGATAATGAAATGATCAACGCCCGTTATTGTTGTGTGCGAAGATGTGGGATAGGGACCACCGGCGACCACCGGTGTACCGATCCTGATGCACGCGGCGACGATCCGATCGAATGACGCCTTCTGGATTATCATGGCTGATACAAACACCAGGTCAGCCTCATCAATGAGACATTCATCCAGCGTTTCCGCATTCATGTCAACAAGGCGAACATCGTATTCCGTTGGGAGCATGGCAGCAACGGTGAGCAGGCCCAGCGGCGGAAAGGCAGATTTTTTTCCTGTGAACGGGAGCGAGTGTCTAAAGCTCCAGTATGTATCCGGGAACTCCGGGTAGACCATGAGTATTCTTTTTTTCATATAATCCTCGTTGGCGATATTTTAATTCTCTAAAAGCGAAACCCCCGGCACTGCCGTCAAATAATGGCTCTATTCATTTCCTTACGAAAACAGTGTGCGACACGAGGTTGTACAGATGCTGAATCGGGCATATTGCCGCTTCTGGAGCCCGGTTCAATTGATCGAGTTCCACATGATGCGGAATTTCCATTTCGCTTCGTCATATACTATAGACGGCCTTGATGCAGAATGGTTGCGAAAATATTCTGATGAAGATACAGAAGCATCCATGAAATGCCTTCAAACGGCGATCTTGACGATACTGGCGATCCCAGTGCATGGTCCGGAAACCCTGGCATGAAATATGATTTCTCGCACCACTGTCCCATGAATAGCGGCACTGGAAATCCAGCTTAAATAAAGTGATTGAAAATTTGCTCCGCCCCTATAATCTACCATCATCCACAATTCAAAACTTTCACCCACGGAGCTCGCCGATGAAAATGCATATACTCTTTCCCGCATTGTCCCTCTTCTCCCTCATGGCATGTTCCCAATACGGAACAGTGGCAGCGCCGCCGGACCCACTTTCCATTGTTCCGTACCCTTCGTCGCTGGAGAAACACGCGGGTACGATGAATTGCTCCGATAAACTGGTGATACTTGCGGACCCGGACCGTTCCGTGCAGAAAACGGCGGCGCTCCTTGCCGGCTACATCGCCGGCGCGGGGGGACCCGCAGTGCCGGTGAAGGCCTATACCGGCGCGCGGCCGGAGGGGGCCATTATCCTTGCCATCGACCGGAAGGCTCCGGCGGGCGAAGAATCGTACAGGCTGGAGGTTCGTGAAGACGGCGTCATGCTGAGGGCCAGGGAGCCCCGGGGGATCTTCCGCGGAAGCCAGACCTTGCGGCAGATGCTCCTGGCGGGACAGGGGACCGGGAAGAAGGGACCGTCCCTCCCGTGCATCACCATCAGCGACGCGCCGCGGTTCCCCTGGCGCGGCCTCAACCTGGACTGCAGCAGGCACTTCTACAGCAAAAACGACATCAAGCGCTACCTCGACCTGATGGCCTGCTACAAGATGAACGTCTTCCACTGGAACCTGGTGAACGACCAGGGGTGGCGCCTGGAGATAAAAAAATATCCGAAACTCACCGAGGTGGGTGCGTGGCGGACCGAGGGGGGAAAACGATACGGCGGATTCTACACCCGGGAGGATGTCCGCGAGATCCTGGACTACGCGAGGGAGCGCTTTATCACGGTGGTGCCCGAGATCGACATGCCCGGCCACAGCCGTGCCGCCCTGGCCGCGTACCCGGAGTACTCCTGCACCGGCGGGCCCTTCTCGGTGAGCACACGCTGGGGGATCCACACGGACATCTTCTGCGCAGGGAACGACGGGACCTTCCGCTTCCTGGAGGACGTGCTCGCCGAGACGGCCGCCCTGTTTCCGGGGACCTATATCCACGTGGGGGGGGACGAATGCCCGCCCTTCAAGTGGCACCGCTGCCCCCGGTGCCAATCCCGCATGAAGGAACAGGGCCTCAAGGATGAAAGGGAGCTGCACGGCTGGTTCATGCGCCGCATCGCCTCGTATCTCGAAACACTGGGGAGAAAGACCATCGGCTGGGACGAGATCCTGGAGGGGGGCGCCCCGGCCGGCACCACCGTGCAGTTCTGGCGGGGGAGCGACAGGGCCGCGGAGGCGATAGAGAGAGGGCACCGGGCGATCGTATCTACCACCGGCTACACCTATTTCGACTACGGCCTGGCGGTAACGGGTCTTTCCAAGGTCTATTCCTTCGAACCTGTTCCCCCGGGGCTTCCAGGGGACAAGGAGGGGATGGTGCTGGGCTCCGAGGCCAATATGTGGTCGGAGTTCGCCACGCCGGAAAATACCGACGCAAAGCTCTTCCCCCGCATCCTGGCGTTGAGCGAGGTACTCTGGACGCCGAAGGAGAAAAGGAATTACGACGATTTCCACAGGCGCATGGAGACCCAGTACGTCCTTCTCAAGGGCCTCGGGGTGCGATACGGCGGAGAGTCCGAACCGGGATTCCTCAAAATTGGGTATTTTTTCCGGGACCTGGGCATACTCTTCAGGATAATACCCGACGATCCCGAAGTGGCCTGGCACACGGTGAAGCTCTATCTCGGTCTGTAGTCAGCGTGCCGGCTTTCCCGTTACGCCGGCACGCTGCGGCGCGGATTTTTCGGGTCATAGATCATCCAGATCTCCGTCCCCGGCACCGGAGGATCGACGGTTTTCCATCTCCCCTTCACGAACCTCCCCCGCGAGCCGGTGAACTCGTAATGGGCGCACATCACCGGCCTGTCGTTCTCCGAGAACGGCGTGGCAGTCACCCTCACCACCGCGGGGGCGGCAGCGGTGCCATGAATGATGCGACTGCATCGGCAGGGCATCGCGGTGTCCCGGTACGCGGTCCCCGCCATGGGGGGGCCCTGCCGATAGGAACGATCAGGCGAGCATTCCCCTGAACTGGGCCGCGTTCCTCACCGCGAAGCCCTGCACATCGTTGTTGAAGTAGACGTAGACCCTCTTCAGTCTCCCCCGGCCGGCAAGCGCCGCCAGGCGGTCGACATAGGGCTGCAGCTCCCCCCTGCCGTAACAGATGTCGTACCGCCTGCCGTGAAGGCGCAGGTAGGCGACATCCGCGGTAACCACCAGGCCGCGGGGCATATCCAGTCCGTCCACGGAGCAGAAGGCGCAGCGGTTCTCGAGCAACCCGTAGCATTCGTCGCACCACCAGGAGGCATGCCGGAACTCCATGGCGTGATCGAAGCGCGGGTCCAGAAGCGACAGAAAATCGTCCACCCTGGCCATATTTTCCATCGTCTTCCGGAAGGAGGGGGGGAGCTGGAAGAGCACACAGCGCGCCCTGGAACCGCAGCCCGCCATAAGGCTGTAAAAATCGCTCAGCAACCCTTCTGTGCCGGAAAGCCGTTTGAGGTGGGTGATGGAGCGCGACGCCTTGAACGTGAAGATGAAGCCGTCTCCTGTTCTGTCGAACCAGTTCCGCACCGCGGCCTCCGTGGGCGTCCGATAGAAGGTCATGTTGACCTCGACGGTGTTGTAATGACCGGAAAAGAAGGATAACCATTCCTTCATGGAAAGCCCTTCAGGGTAGAAGAGGCCCCGCCAGTGCCGGTAGCTCCAGCCGGAGGTGCCGATGTAGAATTCCGTTGCCATGGCCTGCCGTATGGTACGGGAGTTCGTCTATGTATCCCCCCCATTCTCCCCTTGCCAAGCACCTCTGGTACAATCGCCGTTTGTATCTGCAGAGAACTGAAAGGATGCCTCAAGGGCAATGACGGAGATTGATCTTGTATTCAAACTGAAAGCCACTCCCCTGCCCCGTGCCGGGAGCGCCCTGCTCGCCCCCCATGGATTGGGGTCGGAGGAACACCAGCTCGATTCCCGCGATGAGGGGTGCAAACGCTACCGCTTCTCATCCATTCGAATATTGACATTGTATATTTTCATTGTTATACTGCTATTATAAATATATCAACATATATGAAAAAAAAGGTCAGCATAAGGAGAGTGTGATGAGCCAGGAATGTGAACTGCTCGAAAAGTGCGGATTCTTCAAAAAATACAATGAAATCAACTCTTTGGCCTGCAGAGGCTTTATCGCCAATTACTGCAAAGGCCCGAAAATCGACCAATGCAAGAGAAAGGAATACAGAAACAGATACGGGGTCCCTCCCTCTGATGATATGATGCCTGACGGCCAGATGTACAGCGGTTAAAACGCCTCAACAGAATCACCGACACCCCGCATTCGATACGGGGGATGTTCCATACAACGGAGCAGATTGTATCGGTTATGACACCCTGACCCGTCCCAAGACGCCGGTGGCACTCTCATCTAAGTACATCAAACGACCTGTTTTGAATACCGCAAGGGGAAACGAGCCCCGTCCTGGCAAGCTCGAAAGCAAGCATGGTGCGCCAAAAAGAGTGGGACACGCGTAATACCAGTGGAGCCGAGTTCATCTCTATGAACATCTCTTGATCGTATCCAGTGGCGCATAAAGAATCAGAAAGGGGGCATGACAGGGCAATGATAGACTGAGCATCCCCCTGCCGATACCGCACCCTTCCGTACACAATCAATCATACACAGGAAGGGTGCGAGGCAGTGGAGGGGCATAACCCTGTCCTGCTTTTATCTGGACCCGATAGCGTCTTTCACGCGCTCCCAGGAGGGGCTGATCATCACCTGTCCGTTTATCTCCATTACGGGAAGCCGTATGCTGGATGCGCTGGGCTGGACCTTCCGAATCTTGCCCCACATCTCCTGATTGTGACCGCCATCGTTCTGTATATCGACGAAGGTATACTGTATATGTTCACCCTCCAGCCGGGACATCATGGCCCTGCATAAGCCGCAGTTGGTTCTTCCATACAGCAGAATGCTGGCATTAACGGCGCCCTTTGCATCATCATCGGCAGGGGCGTCCTTCTCATTGTTCTGTGAATCGTTCCCCATTACCCTCTCATAGGAGTCGGCAAGACCGGGGGCGCTTCCGTACCAGGGCCGGCCGGAAAAAAACACGGTATCGCCCCTTCTGAAAACCCCCTTCCCCTCCAGCACCATCCGGCATCCCGTTGTTATGAAGAAAAAGGTTATCCGGGGATCCTGATCGGCGATTTCCTTGGCCCTTTCTACGGTTATGCCGTTGACGCGCCCGACCCTGTTGTTCCAATCCGCTCCTTTGTATTGCGCCACTCCCGGTTTCATCACCCATTGCTCCTGCTGCGCCTCTGCGCTACGGTGGTCGCCCAGAAGGTAACCGGCGAGGAAGACAGATCCCGCAATATATATTATAACAGTTCTTTTCATACAGTGTTCTCCTTTTGTAAGGTCTATTTCACCATACTACAAATCAATATAAGAATCGTGCCATGTGCACACATGGCGCCTCTCTTTAGAATACTATTCTTCTGCTGTCGGATTCGTGGGGACAGAAACGATTGTATCCGCAGCACCCCCCTGCTGGCATGGCACCACGAGCGAGCCGCTCTCACCTCATGAATTTTTGTGCTGTATATTCCCTGCTGCCGGTGCCGCAGCGACCATACAAAAAAGGTCGCTATATCTTCATATCATACAGCCGGTACCCCTTGTACATGTCGGCGTTCAGGTACTTGAGCGCACCGATCATCTTGTGGTTGTTTTCCACGATAAGGGAGCAGTCGGACTCGTCATATCCCCGCTTGAGCGCCTCTTCGATGGTCATGAGAATGAGTATCTGGTCGATATTCTCTCCCCGGTATTCGGGCAGCACCCCCATGAGTATCGTGCGAAGAGTATGCGATTTTTTCAGCCTCCACAGGAGCTTCACGATCCTCCACGGGTAGAGGTGCCCGTTGAGTGCCGCGATGCCCGGGTTCGCGTCCGGCACCGACAGGATGAATCCCACCGTCTTCCCGTCCTTCTCCGCGAAGATGGCCATATCGGGGATGATGACCATCTTGAGCTCGTCCCAGTGCATCTTGAACTGCTTTTCGGTCATCGGGATGTGCCCCTCGTTCCCTTCCCAGGCGTTGTCCAGAATGTAATGGAGCTCCGAGGCCCTTTTGTCGATTTCCTTCATGGTGAGCCTTGTGTACTGCACGTCCGATTTCTTTCTGAGCTCGTCCCTGATCTTGTACATCATGTCCATGTTCGCCGCGATGGGTTTCACCATGAAGCAGTACCAGTCGATGTATTTTTTAAAACCGTAGGCGAGCGCGTGCTTCTCGTACCAGTAGGCGTAGTGGTAGTTCCCGATCACCGGCATCCTGCCGTTGTTCATCACGTCGAACCCGATGGAATCGTAGCTCGCGAAGCTTTCGGGTCCCAGCATCCTCGTCTTCCCCTTTGCACGGAGCCATTCCGCCGCAGCGGAGAAAAGGGCCCTGGATACGGGGAGCTTGTCGATGCACTCGTAGAATCCGAAAAATCCGGTCTCCCTGTCATACTTGTCGTCATAGCGCTTGTACACCTGGGCGCTGATCCTTCCCACCGGCTTCCCATCAAGATAGGCGATGAAGAGCTGCGCCTCGCCGTCGCCGTTCTCGAAGAAGTACCCTTTTTCCGGATTGCAGAAATGCATGAGATCTCTGATGACATACGGGACCCATGCGGGATCATCCCTGTAAATCTTCGCTCTCCAGGGTACCTTGACGAACTCCTTGAGCATCTTCTTGTCGGATACGGATACTTTCTTTATTTCGATATTCAGGGGCATGATTCCTCCTTACGCTCTCACAGTTGAATAAATCCTTGCGACGGAACGGTATTTATCGATTGCGATCCCACTGCGGCACCGCACCTCGATACAGGGCACACTCCTCTCCTCCATTATTCGCACGCCCAAAACCGGTAAGAATTCGTAATTTGTTCGGGAATCCTTTATAAACGCCGCATGATTTCCAATTCCGTGCATACTATTACAGCTCCTGACAGTGTTCAAGCGAAAAATGAAATGCTGGGAACAGTGTCATTATTCATTGGACTCTCAGCTCAGGGAAACTTCGGGCCGTGAAATACCCTTATAGGGGCAAGGCGACATGGCAAGCGCCTTCTTGGACCTGCGCCGCCTTCACCGGCTCCATCATCGATCAGATGATGACATCACCCTCCCCCTTGTCCCCTCCATTCAGCCGCGCCATCACATTCCCTCTCTTGTGATTGACAAAAGACCCCTGCCGCTTCATAATGAAACCACAGTACAGAAGCGAGGGCGGCCCTGCCATGGTGGATGTGAAAAACCTGACGAAGCACTTCAAGACGCGCAAGAGCGGGCTCTTCGAGCGTCCCGGAACGGTGCGCGCCCTGGACGGCATCTCCTTCCGGATAACCCGTGGAAAGACCCTGGGGCTCGTGGGGGAGAGCGGCAGCGGCAAGACCACGGCGGCCAGGGCGATGCTTCGGCTCATCGAGCCTGACGAGGGGGAGGTCCGCATCGACGGCACCAGCGTGCGGGGGCTCTCCACGGGGGAGCTGCGCCGCTTCCGGAAGAAGATGCAGCTGGTCTTCCAGGACCCCTACGGATCCCTGAACCCCCGAATGACCGTGGAAAAAATGATCACCGAGCCGCTGCGGATCCACACGACCATGAAGCGGCGGGAGATTCGCGAGCGGCTGTACGAGCTCCTGGAGCTCACCGGCCTTGGCGAGGAGCACCTGAACCGCTATCCCCACGAGTTCAGCGGCGGCCAGCGGCAGCGCATCGGCATCGCCCGGGCCCTGGCGCTGAACCCGGAATTCATCGTGCTGGACGAGCCGGTCTCGGCCCTGGACGTCTCCATCCAGGGCCAGATCCTGAACCTCCTCTCGGACCTCCAGAGGACGCTGGGCCTTACCTACCTCTTCGTTGCACACGACCTGGCGGTGGTGGAGCACATCAGCGACAGGATCATCGTCATGTACCTGGGGCGGATCGTGGAGGAGAACTCCACTCGCGGCCTGTACCGGAAGCCCCTGCACCCCTACACACAGAGCCTCCTGAAATCAATACCGGACACGAAGCCGGTGAAGCACGGTTTTTCGGTCCTGGCCGGGGAGATCCCATCGCCGGAAAACCCTCCGCAGGGGTGCCACTTCCATCCCCGTTGCCCCCGCGTCATGCCCGAATGCCGTTCCCTCTATCCGGCC
>JAFGJK010000031.1 GCA_016929135.1 Spirochaetota bacterium
AAGGACATCAGCCTGATCCAGACCACCCTTGACCTTCATCCGCTGGTCCGCCTGGTACTGTCTCTGGTGCGGCCCCTCTCCAGGAACAAGGCCGTGTCGATCATCAACGAGATACCGCCGGAATCGGTATTCGTGCGGGGGGACGAGAACAGGCTCCAGCAGATCATGCTCAACCTCGTGGGGAATGCCATCAAGTTCACCGAGGAGGGTGAGATCCGCATCCGCGCCGCCCGCCATGATTGCGAGCCGGACAGGGTGGTTGTCACGGTGGAGGACACGGGGATCGGCATACCGAAGGAGCAGCAGGGTCGGGTATTCGAGAGCTTCGAGCAGGTGGACGGCTCCATCACCAGGAAATTCGGCGGCACGGGATTGGGGCTCGCCATCACCAGGAAGCTGGTGGAGCTCCACGACGGGAAGATCTGGGTGGAGTCCGAGCCGGGGAGGGGCTCGCGCTTCCACTTCACCCTTCGGGCCAGCAGCGACGCGCCGGTGGTAAAGAGGGAGGACGAGGAGCGCCGGAAGGCCTTCGAGTCCATCATGGACCTCTCCCACGAGGATGTGCGGCTCCTCGAGCAGTCCCAGCCCCTGACGGACCAGGATCAGAAGTGTATCATGGTGGTGGACGATGAGCCGGTGAACCTGCAGGTCCTGGTGAACCACCTGTCGCTGGAGGGGTACAGGATAGTGACGGCGCTGAACGGGGAGGAGGCGCTGGCGCTTCTGGACCGCCAGGTCCCCGACCTCCTGCTCCTTGACGTGATGCTCCCCCGCATGTCCGGCTACGAGGTGTGCGCCGCAATTCGAGAGCGATTCTCCCCCCACGATCTGCCGGTGCTGATGCTCACCGCCAAGAACAAGCCGGAGGACATTGTCGCGGGTCTTGAGGTCGGCGCGAACGACTATCTGGCGAAGCCGGTGAACCGGATGGAGCTGGTCGCCCGGGTGAACGGCCTCATATCGATGAAGGAGAACTACCGGGTCCACAACGAGCTCACGGTGATCAAGCGGGACATCCAGATCGCCCACGACATCCAGAACACCATCCTGCTCCAGGAGATCCCCACAACGGAGCACGTCCGGATCGCCATGCGGTACAGACCCATGACCGAGCTGGGGGGGGATTTCTACGACGTGCAGCGCCTGGGGCTGAACGGCGTGAGAATCCTGCTGGCCGACGTCTCCGGGCACGGCATCCCCGCCGCCTTCATCTGCGCGATGCTCAAGGTGGTCTATTCCTTCCACGCCGGCGACGAGGTGGATCCCGCGGACCTGATGGCGAAGATCAACGGGGGGCTCTTCCGGTTCCTGGGAAACCAGTTCCTCACCGCCTGCTACGCCGTGATCGACGTCGGGAGGATGCAGCTCCGGCAGTCCAACGCCGGCCACTGGCCGGTGATGGTGCTGCGCGGGGGCGAGGTCATCGTTGACAGGACCAACGGAATCCCGGTGGGGTGGGACGAGGAGCCGTCGTACCAGACCGTGGAGACGGGCCTTGAGAGGGGGGACAGGATCGTGCTCTATACCGACGGCATCGTCGAGGCCAGAAACCAGGAGCAGCAGATGTTCGGCGAGGCGCGGCTGCGGGAGACCCTGCGGGCCTCGGGGGACCTGGATATCGAGGGGCAGGCCGACAGGATCATCGAGGAGGTGCGGCGGTGGGCCGGGCTCAGGCAGGAGGAGGAGCTGGCGGACGACGTGACCCTGTGCATCGCCGAGGTGATCGCACCGGCGGTGCGAGGGGGGACGCAGAAGAGGCGCCGCCGGGCCGGGGCATAGGGGCCGCGGCGTACGGTCCGGCGGCGGAAATTACGCAGAGGTGCGGTGAAATCATGACGGCGAGCGTGTCGATTGTGCATTGTGAATCAGCCGGAGCGGACATGTCCGAGATGGGGGGCGTGATCTGTCTGGTGACGCCGGACAGGAGAATGAGCGCCGACCTGGCCCGCGATTTCTGGATCTGCCTGAAGACGCTCGTTCAGGGCGGGTGCCGCTGGATCCTGGTGGACATGTCCGGGGTGACCTTCCTCGACAGCACCGGCATCGGTGCCATGATCAACGCCGCCAAGCTGGTGCGCCAGGGTGGTGGTGAACTGGCGGTGGCCTGCGTATCCGCAGAGCTGACGGCGATCCTTGACCTGGTGAGCTTCCGGAGATTCATCAACACCTTCGATACGATCCCCGAGGCGGTCGGCTTTTTCGAAGGCCGGCGCGGGTCATAGGGCGGTGAAATGCCGGAGGAGCCAATGGAGATTCATCTGGACATCATCCAGATCTCGCAGGTCATACGGGATCCCCTGGACTACGAGAACAACGTCTTCGTGATGCGGGCCGCCAACGTCCTGGACATGGGGGAATCGGACAAGATGTGGACACTCCTGAAGACCCTGGCCGAGGGCGGCGCCAGGTACATGATCGTGGACATGGAGGGTCTCGAGTTCATCGACAGCGCCGGTATCGGGGTCCTGATCAACGCCGCGAAGGTCCTGCGCATGAACAGGGGGGACATCACCCTGATGCGCGTCTCCCCGAGGATCGAGAGCATATTCAGCCCCATCAAGCTTCAGCGTTTCATAAAGATCTTCTCCTCGGTGGATGCCTGCCTCAGACATTTTAAGCTGGGCTGACGAATAGTGATTGCGGAAAAGACGCTTCCGGTGTACCGGTGAACCGGGCCATAGGGCGGGGAGGGGAGCGTGCGCCGCATTCATGTCACCATCGATCTGATATCGCTCGGCAAGGGGCAGGGGGAGCCGGTAGACTACGACCTCATGCTCTTTAGGCTCGGCCTGCCGGAGCGCCTCGATACGGAAAACTCCCGGGATGCCCTCCTGCTGCTGCAGGCCCTGCGACGGGGGGGCGCGAAGAAGGTGCTGCTGGACCTCTCGGTTCTCCAGTACGTCGACAGCGCCGGTATCGGCGTGCTGATCGCCGCGGCGAAGGAGTACCGTGCCAACCGGTGCGAGATGGCCCTGTCGGGCGTTACCCGGGAGGTCAGGAACGTCTTCAAGATGATCAACCTCCAGGGGTTTATACGGGTATTCAACCTGGAGGCCGAGGCGGTCAACTATTTCAGGTATCTGTCGGGGCCACCGCGGCCCGGTGCAGGGTGACGGGCGGGCGGCGTAAAACGGGCCGGAACCGGCAATTTTCCCGTTTTTTTATTGTTGACATTATTCGATGGTTTTATAAGTAGACGATACTGTATGACGGTTCAGGTTTCTGGAACCGGAGGAACATCGAGCCCAGGTGGTGGAATTTGGTAGACACGCATGGTTGAGGGCCATGTGGGAATTATCCTGTGCGGGTTCAAATCCCGCCCTGGGCACAGAGGAGAGCCCCTCTCGGCGGGGCTTTTTTGATTGACCGGCGGAATATCCTTCCTGTAATGTCCCATTAGGCGGGAGGGATTGCCGCGATACTGCGGCGGCGGTGATTCCCGTGGACGAGGTAATTGTATGGCGGTCGAACAGACGCTGGTGCTGATAAAACCCGACGGGCTGGTGAAGTCCCTCACCGGCAACATCCTTTCAAGGCTTTCGGAAACCAAGCTGGTAATTATCGCCTCCCGGGTGCTCACGGTGTCCAGAGAGCTGGCCGAAGAGCATTACGCCCACCTGAAGGACAAGCCCTTCTTCGATGAGCTGGTTCATTACCTCATGGGCGACCTGCACCACACCCACAGGGTCATGGCCCTGGTATACCAGGGGGAGGGGGCCATCGCCAAGGTCCGCCAGATCGTGGGACACACGAACCCCGAGGAGGCGGACCCGGTGAGCGTGCGCGGCGCCTACGGCAGGATCACCACAACGGGGGTCTTCGAGAACGTGGTGCACGCCTCGTCCAGCACCGAGGACGCGGAGAAGGAGATAAAGCTCTGGTTCAAGCCCGACGAGGTGGTGGGGGACATCTACCCGACACGAGAGATCGTCATCACCAGCGTGAATGAGCGGGTCTGGGCCTGAGGGGAAGGACGATGAGGCTGATACTGCTGGGAGCGCCCGGTGCTGGCAAGGGGACGGTGGCCGAGCTCCTCATAGAGAAATACGGAATCGTGCAGCTCTCCACGGGGGACATGCTCAGGAGCGCCGTGAAGGCCGGGACGCCCCTGGGGGCGGAGGCGCAGGGATACATGAATCGCGGCGAGCTGGTGCCGGATTCCGTCATCATGGGCCTCATGGAGCAGCGGCTTCAGTCGCCGGACTGCGAGAGTGGCTTCATCCTGGACGGGTTCCCAAGGACCATACCCCAGGCGGAGGCGCTGAAGGCGATGCTCTCGCGGCTGGGACTTTCGATCGACGGCATCATCAACCTGGAGGTGCCCCGGGGGGTGATACTCCGCAGGCTCACCAGCAGAAGGACCTGCTCGAACCCGGACTGCCAGGCCATATACAACATCTATACCAAGCCCTCGAAGAAGGAGGGTGTCTGCGACAAGTGCGGCAGCGCCACGATCCAGAGGGACGACGAGACCGAGGAGGCGATCGGGAAGCGCCTGAAGACCTACGAGGAGAAGACGGCGCCGCTGATAGACTATTACCGGAGCGAGAAGACGTACGCATCCCTCCCCGCACTGGACGGGAGGGAGGTGTACGAGAACATAGTCGCCTTTCTGGAGAGGCGATAACGGCGTATCCCGGCGTCCCGTGGGACCCGGGGCCGACAGAGGAGAGATGCCCGAGCGGCCGAAGGGGACGGTCTCGAAAATCGTTGTAGGCTCCGCCTACCGAGGGTTCGAATCCCTCTCTCTCCGCATAGAGCCCTGTGAGAACGACCCGGCACCCTTCGCGGGCCCCCGGGTTGCCGAACGATGGAGAGGTGTCTGAGAGGCCGAAGGAGCACGGTTGGAAACCGTGTGTAGCGTAAGCTACCGGGGGTTCGAATCCCCCCCTCTCCGAAGAATCCTTCCGCGGGCCGGTTCCGCTGCGGACCGGCCCGCGGATGCAGTCGGTGCCCCAGGGGGCACCATCTCCCATTTCATCTATAAGCGGTAATCCGGTATCCATGACCTACAGAGTAACAGCCAGGAAATGGCGGCCCCAGACCTTCTCTGAGGTCGTCTACCAGGATCACATCTCGAAGACCCTCCAGAACAGCATACAGAGCGGTCGCATCTCGCACGCCTATCTCTTCGCCGGGCCCAGAGGGGTGGGGAAGACCACCATGGCCCGGATACTCGCCAAGGCGCTCAACTGCAAGGAGGGGCCCACGCCGCACCCCTGCGGGGTCTGCGACAACTGCAGGGAGATACGAAGCGGCAATTCCTTCGACGTCATCGAGATCGACGGCGCCTCCAACAACGGCGTGGACGACATCAGGGACCTCAGGGAGAAGGTGAATTTCGCGCCGGTGAAGTCGAACTACAAGGTCTACATCATCGACGAGGTGCACATGGTCACCACGCAGGCCTTCAACGCCCTGCTGAAGACGCTGGAGGAGCCGCCCCCCAGGGTGGTCTTCATGTTCGCCACTACGGAGATACACCGCATCCCCGACACCATCCTCTCCCGGTGCCAGAAATACTTCTTCAAGACCATACCGCCCGAACAGGTGGTGGAGCACCTGCGGCACATCGTCTCCCACGAGGGGTTTAGGATATCCGACAGGGCCCTCTACCCGATCGCCCGGGCCGCCCAGGGGTCCATGAGGGACGCCCAGTCGCTCCTGGACCAGGTGATCTCCTTCTCCTCCGACGGGGAGGAGGCCGGCGAGATCGGGGAAAAGGAGGCGCTGTCGCTTCTGGGGATCGTCCCAATGGAGAGCTACTGCGCCATGCTGGGAGAGATCGCACGGGGGAGCGCTGCCGGGGTCTTCGCCGAAACGGACCGCGTCGCCGGCATGGGGGCCGATATACCCCGCTACGTGGACGGCCTCTCCGAGGCCCTTCGGGCCCTGCGTTTGATGAGGAACAGGATACAGGTGCGGGAGATCCTGGGCCTGTCGGCCCAGGAGTCGGCGCAGATGGAGTCGCTGGTGCAGCACTTTACCGACGAGGAGCTGGGGATTCTCTTCAGGATCGCCGATGAGCTCCACCGGAACCTCCGCTACAGCGGCAACGAGCGGGTGAATCTGGAGATGGCGCTCCTGGACATGGCGGCGGTGAAATCGATGCCGAGCGTTTCTGCCATCATACAGCGGCTCGGCGAGGGGGGCGCCCCCCACGCTCCTGCGCGTGACGGCGGTGAGGCCGCCGGGCCGTCCGCTGGAACTCCCGGTGGAAAACACCCCATGGGCCTCCGCGAGGCCTGGGGGCGGCTCATGGAGACCGTCCGGCAGGAGCGTCAGTATCTCCATCTGGTGTTGCAGCCATCCTCGGCCTCCTTTCAGGGGGACACCGTGGTGATCAGCTATCCCGGGGGGGAGGATCACTCCTACTACGAGAAGATCATGGACGGCAAGAACATCCGCTTTCTGGAGGGGAGCCTCACGTCGCTCGCCGGCAGGAATGTCAGGGTGATCGTGCGGTCCCGTGGCGACGCTACGGCGAAATCCGGGCCTCCGGCGCCTGAGCCGGCGGCGGCGACGGAACGGGAGACGGGGGTTCAGCCCGCCAACGACCCCGAGGACAGTGCGTCGATCCCGCCGCCCGATTCGATGATGCTGAAGAACCCGGAAACGGAGGACTACACCAAGACAAACCCCACCGTGGAGAAGATCAGGAAGACCTTCCACGGACAGGTAATCGACAAAGGAGACCGCAATGCTTAAGGGACTGGGAGACCTGGGGCAGATAATGAAGCTCCAGCGGGAGATGAAGAACATGCAGCACAAGATCGCCAAGGCCACCATCGAGGGGGCCGATGCCGGGGGACGCGTGAAGGCCACGGTGAACGGCGAATACAGGCTCGTCCGGATCGACATCGACAATGCGCTCCTCGGCGAGGGGAGGGAGAAGGCGGAGAAGGCGGTGCTGCAGGCGGTGAACGACGCCGTGGAGAGAATGAAGGCCTATTCCACGGAGGAGCTGGGCAAGCTGAAGGACGCCCTGCAGATACCCGGGATGGACCAGTTCTTCAAGTAGGGGGCGATGAAGTCTATCTCGGTACACCTGGACAGGCTCGTCAGGGGGCTGTCGAAGCTCCCCGGGATCGGGCCGAAGAGCGCCTCCAGGATCGCCTTCTACATACTCAAGATGCGATACGAGGACGTGGAGGCGCTGGCCCAGGCGATGCTGGGCCTGAAGCTGAACATCACCCAGTGCAGCCGGTGCGGCGGCATCGCCGATGGCGAGATCTGCCCGGTCTGCGCCGACGAGACCAGGGATCGGGGCCTCCTCTGCATCGTCCAGGGGGCGAAGGATATGCTCACCATAGAGAATACCGGCGGGTACCGGGGGCTCTTTCACGTCCTGGGAGGGCTCATCTCCCCCCTGGACGGCATTGGGCCCGAGGATCTGAAGATCGGAAGGCTCGTGGAGCGCTGCCGCGAAGAGTCCATACGGGAGGTGATCCTGGCACTGAACCCCACCATCGAGGGTGACGCCACGGCCCTCTATATCGCCAGGCAGATCCAGCCCCTCTCCATACGGGTCTCCCGGATCGCCCACGGGATCCCGGTGGGGGCGGACTTGGATTTTACCGATACCGCCACCATCGTCCGGTCTCTGGAGAACAGAACCGAGCTCTAGCCTCTTTTCTTCTTTTTCCTGTCCTCGAAGCGTATCGTGATGGGAACGCCCAGCAGGTGGAACTCCTGCTGCAGCGCCTTTTCGAAGTAGCGCGCCACGTCTCTCCTGAAAAGCTCCTTGTTGTTGACGAAAAACAGGAATTCCGGGGGGTTTTTCCCCACCTGGGTGGCGTACAGCACCTTGATCCTCTCGCCGATCTGGGGGAGCTTCCTGGATTTATGGAGCCCCTCCAGGAACCTGTTGAGCCGCGGCGTGTCGATGGACGTCGTCGCCCTGGCCTGCAGGTCCAGGGCGGTCTCCATGAGCCTGTGGATACGGGTCTTTTCCTTCGCGGAGATCGATATCAGGGGGAAATCACCGCTCCGGTAGAACTTGAACTGCAGCAGGTCCCGGTACTCGTCGAATGTTTTGCTGTCCTTTTCCACCGCGTCCCACTTGTTGATGGCCAGGATTATCGGTTTTTTCGCCTTCAGTATCTCGTCCGAGATCTTTTTGTCCGTCTCGGTGAGGCCCTGCAGGGCGTCGATGAGGTGTATGACCACGTCGCTCTGGCGGATCGATTCGATGGTCCTGGTGAGGGAATAGTATTCGATGTTTTCCCTGATATTGCTCTTCCGGCGTATCCCCGCGGTGTCGATCAACTGGATCATCTTCCTCTGGAACATGAAGTGCTCGTCTATGGAATCCCGCGTGGTCCCCGGGATATCGGAGACCACAGAGCGCTCGAAGCCGATGATGGAGTTCAGAAGCGTCGATTTGCCGGAGTTGGGACGCCCCACAATGGCCAGCTTCAGGTCCGGCACCGGCACCGAGCCGCGGCCGGGGGGGAGCAGCTCCAGCACCCGGTCCAGGAGGAGCCTGATGTTGAAGCGTCCCAGTGCCGAGACCGGAATGATGTCCGGGTACCCGAGCTCGTAGAAGTTGGGCATGTTCTCCATGCACTCGTTGTTGTCCATCTTGTTTACTGCGATGATTGCCGGGATCGAGAGCCTCCTGGTGATCTCGATGAGCTCCAGATCGTACGAATCGGGCGCCGGGTTCTCCATGAGAAGGATCAGGGCCGACGACCTCTTCAGATGGGCCATCGTGTTGTCCAGTATCGACCTCGAGAGCTGCGATGTGTCCCTGATGTCGAGGCCCGGCGTGTCGTTCAGCATGAAGGCGGCGTCGCCGTAACTCACCGTGAAGGCGATCACGTCCCTCGTGAGGCCGGGCACCGCGTCGACGATGGCCCTCTTCTCTCTGATGATCGTGTTGAAGAGCGTTGACTTCCCGACGTTCTGTCTTCCTATGATTGTTACTACCGGCAGTTCGTGTTTCATATACCGTCTCGCTGTTGTAATCACTGTTATATGGACTAATGACGGCGTGCCGCTGATATTTCAAGTAAATATTGCGCGCATCGAGCGAAGAAAATTTTTTTAAAAAAATTTTTTTTATACGAGAAAAAAATTTTTTTTACTTGAAAAAAAATTAATATCATAGTTATGATCTAATAAAATCTTAAGTCGAGGTGGTAGTATCAATGGCTGCTAAAACAGTAAAACAAATCTCGAACGAACTGAAGAGGAAGAGCGACAAGGCGAAGCGTCTCGAGAAAGAGCTTGCGAAGGACAAGGCAGCAGTAAGCTCTTTGAAGAAGGCCCTCGATGCGGCGAAGAAGAAAGAAGCCGCAGCAAAGGCAGCGAAGGCCAAGGCCAAGGCCAAGAAGGTGAAACCGAAGAAGAAAGCGAAAGCAAAAAAAGCATAAGTGAACGGGAAGTAATCTGAACAGGGAGGAGAGAAATTTCCTCCTTGTTTTTTCAGCCGATTGATGAACCCGCATTCTCCGGGTTGAGGCCTCGTCACCAGAAAAAATGAGAGGTCCCGGAAGCCCGGCACTCAACAGAATCCTTGACTTTTTCATCACAATACTATCTAATTATTACTATCTAGGGTGGAATGAAAAGTATTCTGGAGAAGGACTAGAGTGAAATATCCGATAAAGGTTTACACGCTTTTGATCGATATTTAAGTAACATACCGGTGTAATTTCCGTAGGCTGTTCAGCCAATTGAGGGACTATGCTAGTTAATCTTCAGGAAAGGAAAAAGCGAGAGTTCGCCAGTTTCAAGACCATTGATGACGTCATCAATATCCTGAAATCGCAGTTTGCCAGCAGAAATCTGTTCCTGAAGTACTCGCTCGATAAGGCAGAGGCCACGATCAACGAGTATTTCGACGATAAAACATTCATGGTGATCACGGACCCGAACTACCAGCACGAGGGGACCATCGCCATCTACGGACTGTCGGACAAGTATATCGAGGTTGAGATGACGGTGGTGGAGGACCGGGGGCCCGGCTATTACCGCTGCAAGATCAAGAGCGCCCGCAGGGCCACCCAGGGGAGAAGGCACCTGCGCTTCAAGCTCAATCCCGGCGACGCCGTGGCGACGAATTTCAAGGTCTCCAAGCACACCATCGACATCTCCAGCTTCAACATCCCCACGAGCATCAAGGTGGTCCTGGAACAGTTCCAGAGCGCCAATTCGCGGATGAGCGATATCGTCAAGGTGGACGTTTTCGGGTCGGATGACGACCCCTTGATGGTGCAGATGAGAAAGACGGGGAAGTCGCTTTTTATCGCCGATGTGGCGAAAAAAGAGGATTATGGCGCTGTTACGGAGGATTTTGTCGACTGCATAGAGATATTCGGCAATGAAATCGACCCTTTTTTGAAAAAAAACGTGGAAAAGGGATACAAATCGATCGTCACCGTCCCCATCATCTACATCACGGAATCGGAGAGCTCCATACCCTTCGGCTACATCCAGATGATCTCAAAATCGAAAAATTTCGAGATTTCCGATGTCCTCTCCCTCAAAGACCATTCCTTCAAGCTGGTGGACCGGATCAGGGACGCCAACACGATCATGCTGCCGATGCACCAGAACATCATCGATATCAGCAGGGGGGGGGCCAAGCTCGGCATCACCGACGACAATTTGAAGAAATACCTGGCGAAGTCCAAGGGGTTCATCTTCGATATCGTCTTCAAGCTGCAGGCCCCCATCACCATCTACGGCGAGATCAAGGTCTCCTACACCGACGACCAGGGGACGCTGTACCTGGGGGTCGATTTCGAGGGGAACTCATCGAGAAAGGACGAGATGAAGCGCTTCATATCGGTGATCAAGCCAATGGAGACCGATTACAAGTCGCGCCTCATCAAGACCATGAAACAGCAGAAAAAAGTGGGCCAGTGAACCCTCTATCCCCCGGATTCGCCGCCGCTCCGCTGCTCCCGCATGATCTCCGCGTCGGATTTTCTCGAGTAGGAAGGCAGGGTATTGTAGAAATTATCGTAGTGCCCCGGGTTTTCCCGGTAGCGCTCCTCCAGAAGCCGCCCCAGGCGGTGCGGATCGGGCTGTATCTCCCCGAAGAAGCGGTGCTGCGCGAGGTGCTCATCGATCTCCCCCCTGTACCGCGCGATGCCGTTGCCGGTGGAGATCGCGGGGTGCGAGGCGTCCATCCTTGAGAGGAGGGCCCCCACGGTGTAGTCCCCCGGGGGGGCAAGTGTCTCGATTCCGCCTCCGGAGGGGGCCTGCCGGTACGCCGCTCCGAAGACGCGCCCCTTTTTCGCGTCAAAGGCCACCATGATCTGCTCACCCGGCGAGGCGGGGAGGGACGATGCGTACAGCTCCTGCGACGGGATCCCCACCAGGGGTATCTTCAGCAGCTGCGCCAGCATGCGGGCTGTTGCCACGGCGATCCGTATGCCGGTGAAGGAGCCGGGGCCGGTGCCGACCCCCAGGAGTTCGATATCCCGCGTCGAGATCCCTGCGCCCTCCAGGCAGCGGCGGATGGTGTCGAAGAGGGTCACGGCGTGTGAGGAGGCGGCGGCGGGCGCCAGGGCCGTACCCCCCCGGGACCCCCGGGCCACGGCGATCTCGAGGTCCGAGGCCGTGTCAATCAGCAGGATATTCAATGACGATCCTCCTCCCCTCCTCTCCCGCATAGGAGAGGTGTATGCGTATCGAGTCCGCCGGCAGCCTGTCGCCGGCCCGGTCGGCCCATTCGATAACCGAGACGCCGTCGCCGTACCAGAGCTCGTCGAAGCCCAGGCCGTCCAGCTCGCCGGGCCGGTCGATGCGGTAGAGATCGAAGTGGTACAGCGGCAGGGGATTCTCGTAGACCTCCAGGATGGTGAAGGTGGGGCTGGTGATGTCGTCGCGTATCCCCATCCCCAGGGCGATCCCCTTGGCGATGACGGTCTTGCCGGTCCCCAGCTCGCCGATGAGGGCGAAGACGTCTCCGGGCCCGGCGCCGCGTCCCAGCTCCTGTGCCATCGCCGCGGTTTCCTCCGGCGATCCGGTGATGAGTTCCCTGGCCATTCACGCCTCCTCCGGCGGTGGCCAAGCATCCCCCGGGACGCGCCTTTTTGTAAACGATAATTTGCCGTACCGGGGCGCGATTTTGCCCGCCCCGCGCCCCCAGTTTTTACTTGAACTATTCATGCCGGGGCATTACTGTGACGATCATAACACCATGGAAACGCGGAACGGGATGCTATCGAAGGAAGACAAGTTCAAGAGAAAGAAGAGGGTGATCACCGATGCACTGATGCGCTGCCTGGACAGGGACGTCTACTCGAAGATCACCGTTCAGGACATCGCCGACGAGGCGGGATTCTCGAAGGGGGGGGTCCTCCACTATTTTTCCACCAAGGAGGACATATACCTCGATCTCATACGGGACATCTTCCGGGAGTTCGAAAAGTCCCACAGGGACATGATGGATTACAACCTGAAGACCGAGGAGATGGCCCCGCTTTCTGCCCTTCTGGGGGTGGAGAGCTTCTTTCTGAACAAGACGAACCTCAGGATCACCGTGAACCTGATCCTCTATTCCTTCGAGGAGGAGAAGATCCGCATCCTCCTTCGCGAGTACATCTCGAAACACAACCTCTTCTACGCCAACATCATTGAGCAGACCAGGAAAAAGATCCACCTGAAGCGGAAATCCGACATCGACGTGGCCGTCCTGTCCAGGATCGCCCAATCCATTGTCGTGTCCATCGGCATCCTCGAGGCCATCGATCCCACCGATGTGGATTACGTGGATATCCTGAAATTCATCACCTCGATCCTCAAGGGATAGCGCGGATTCCGGGTATCCCCATGGCGTTCCCCGCGACACAAAGGGCCCGGTCACTTCAGATGCACCGTGCAGCGTCGGGCACCGCGGCGGGGGCACTGTGATCGACAGGGAACAGCTCTACGGGGCCCTCAACGAGGGGGTGGCGGCGGAGCGGATGCCGCGCTTCCGCCGCAACCTGGAGAAGAATGCCCCCCTCATCGCCCGGTACGGCGGTCTCAAGCGGCTGGTGCCGGAACTGGCCGGCAGGCACGCCGTCGTCGTCGGCGCGGGTCCCTCCCTGGACCGGCACGTGGCGCTGCTCGGGAAGTACCAGTTCCGTGATACCTGCGTGGTGATATCAGCGGACATGGCGCTGAAGGCCCTTGCGGCCGGGGGGGTGAGGCCGCGCTTCGTCTTCTCCTGCGAGACGACGCCGGTGGACTACTTCGGGGGGATCGACACGACGTCGATGCATCTGGTGGCCTTCAGCTGCATGTCCCCCGTGAACCTCCGACGGTGGCGGGGCGACATCAGCTTCTATAACTGGATGATCCATACCGGGGAATACGAGCGCCTCTGGGAGCGGGCGGGGAGGGACCTGGGGTACGTGGCCACGGGGAACATCATCACCACCCAGGCGGTCTCCTTCGCCCTGGGGTGCGGCGTCGCCTCGCTGGTGATGGTGGGGAACGACCTGGGGTATACCGCCCGATACTACGCCAGGGGGACCGCGGCCCACTCCTTGCTGCACGAAAAAGGCTCCAGAATTCTCACCGCGGAGACGATGGAGTATTGGAACGCCAGGTCCCGCCGGGAGTACGAGATCAGGCGCGGCGACCGGACCTATTATACCAACAGCCAGTTCCTGGCCGCCAAGCTCTGGCTTGAGGACCTGTTCAAGAAGACCACCGTGCCGGTCTACGACTGCGGCGAGCCGGGGTGCTCCGGCGGTTCCGCAGGGAGGATCAGACTCGAGGAATACTTCGCGCGCTTCGAGCGGGGCCCGCGGAGGAGGGGGCGATAAATGATACGTATCCACAAGCTGAACGGCGACGAGTTCATACTGAACCCGCATCACATAGAAAAGATCGAGGAAAGACCCGATACCGTCATAACCCTCACCAACGAGAAGGTCTACATCGTGAAGGAGACCGCCGACGAGATCATCGATCTGATCATCCAGTACCAGCAGCGCGGTCCCGAGAAATACAGGGCCCAGCCTCCGGGGCAAAAGGCTTGACTTTCCCGGTGATCGTGGTATGTTTTTCGTGGAGCACGTACTATGCTGCACATCTCGTATAAAGAGTATGGAACAACCATCGTCATGACCCTGGCGGGGGAATTCTTCATCGAGAACGTCGAGTAT
Source organism: Spirochaetota bacterium (assembly GCA_016929135.1). Taxonomy (GTDB): domain Bacteria; phylum Spirochaetota; class UBA4802; order UBA4802; family UBA5550; genus JAFGJK01. Next base: position 14,115 of record JAFGJK010000031.1, read on the forward strand.
GCGGAAGAGGTGTGGAGCCTCATCGCCGCGAAAAATCCAACGGTGATCGGCGTCAACTGCCGGGACATCAAGTTCATCGATTCCTCGGCCATAGGGGTGCTGGTGAAATTTCTGAACTACTCGATGAAACACGGCATCGAGCTGGTCTTTTTCGATCTCAACGAAATGATCCTCAGTGTCTTTCAGACCGCAAAGCTGGTCAATTTCTTCAGCATCCTCAGCGTGGAGGAATTCCGCAAGAAGCACCTCTCGTGAACTGACGCTCCCCTTTCCGTACTGTTTTTTATGGTTATAAAGTCATCATTGAATGCCGACATTGAGAAGAGGAACAGGGACGCCGCTGCGCCGGGGTACGCCGGGGAGAGGCGTTGGGAACAATTATAACAATTTAGAGAAAATGCATAAATTAATTGACATAAATATCCACAATGTGCTATTATGTCTCATACGTGTCCCTGGATGTACGGCGTGTGTTGATATCTTCCGGTCGGGTTGTTATACTGTGTATGTACGCATTACCTGCGCGGTATCATAGTCGGCCAAATTTACAATAGGGTGGCGTTCATGGGCGACGAGGAAAGGGAAGAGATTATCGAAGAGGATGAGGAGGGTGGTGCCAAGGCCGAGGAGGCGCCTTCCAGGCCGTTCACCGGCAAGATAATCAAGATCCTTCTGTATGTTGCGGGGGGCATCCTGCTTATCGTGCTGGTGATCGGCATTTCCTATATCGTGGCGAAAAACGTGCAGGAGAGCAGCTATGAACGGCGCCAGGACATCATCGCCGCACCGCCACCGGCGCCGCTGGATATCTACGAGCTCCCGGACATATCCAGGACCACCAATGATCCGGAGCCGCATTTTCTGAAGGTGAAGATCGCGCTGGCCTATGAAAAGGACCCGCTGATCAACAACGAGCTGATAAGCAGGAAGAGTCAGATACAGCATATCATAAACATAATCCTGCAGAGCAAGAAGTACGAGGATCTCAACACGGTGAGCGGCGCGGTGGACCTGGCCGACGAGATCAAGGCGCACGTGAACGTGATACTCATCGCCGGTAAGGTGAAGGAAGTATACTTTCAGGAGTTCGTGCTGAACTGAGGAGACACTATACTGGCTGGAGGAACCCATGGGTGACGGTTCGTTATCACAGGATGAAATAGACGCCTTATTGCAGGGCGCCGATGACATGCTCTCGCCGGCAGGACCGGCCCCGGCCGCCGATTTCGGACCCGCCGGAGGCACCTCCTTCACGATGGCGGAGCAGAACGCCATACGGGATTCCGTGGGGATGGCCGTTCAGTCCGCCGCGCCGATGCTGAGCGGCTATCTGGGCGGGAAGAACCTCATGATAGGCAATCCAGTGGTGGAGGTGAAGTCCCCGGACGCGGTGCGCGCCGATTTCCCGCGCCAGTACGTGCAGGTGGCCCTGGATTACGGCGGCTCGGTGAGCGGCAAGAACCTGGTGGTCTTCAACAAGCGCGATGCCGGCTCCATCTCCTCCCTCATGATGGGGGACGAATCGGGCACCCCGCCGGCGGATCTGTCGGAGGCGCACCAGAGCACCATTCAGGAATTCACCAACCAGCTCCTCTCCTCCATGGCGACTCAGATCGCCGGGACGCACGGGGGCGGGGTGAGCACGTCTCCCGCCACGGTGATCGTGGCGAACAACGCCTATGACCTGCAGATCCCGGCCGGGAAGGAGATCGTCAAGGTGACCTACGATCTGGTCATCGACGGGATCGTGAATTCCAAGCTCTATCACCTGATGGACACGGGTCTCGCCTCGGGCCTCACCAGGGGCGCGGCGGCACCGCCGCAGCAGCACATGATGCAGGCGCCGGCCTTCCAGCAGCCGCAGATGGGGAGCGTCGGGGTGAGCCCCGTGAAGTTTCCGCCCCTGGACGAGGGGATTCCCCAGGGCGTGGGGGGGAACATATCGCTGATCCTCGACGTCCCCATGACCCTCACGGTGGAGCTGGGGAGGACCACGCAGCTCGTGCAGGACATCCTGGGGCTCGGCGAGGGGTCCATCATCGAGCTGGACAAGCTGGCGGGCGAGCCGGTGGACCTCCTGGTGAACGGCAAGCTGATCGCCAAGGGTGAAGTGGTGGTCATCGATGAGAACTTCGGGGTACGCGTCACCGACATCGTGAGCCCGGCGGAGCGGCTTAGCGGCATCCAGTAACGGCGGGATAATGGCGAAGGGCACAAAGGAATTCGATCTGAAGCGACATAATTCTATGAGACATAACATTCAGCACAGCACCGGTCCGCTTCTAACGGCGGTACCGCTCCGCCTGGCGGTGATCGGGTCGATCCTCTGTGCCCTCCTGTTCCTGTGCGGCGGCGAGGGGTTTTCCCAGGCGCGGAGAAACACCGCCAGATCGGAGCGGAAAACCGAGGCGAAGCGGCGCGACACCAGGGCCGGCAGGGACCAGAAGAAGGAGTCCCAGGAGCAGGCCGCTGCCGGGGAGGTGGATGCGGCCGGAAAGGAATCGCCCTCCGGGGGGGACGATGCGGCGGTGAAAAAGGGCGACGAAAAGGCCGCCGCGGCCGGAAACGAGGGGCTCCCGATGCGGGAATACCGTGATGACGATTTCAGGCCCCAGGTGGAGGAGGAATCCTACGTCTGGCTCCTTTTCAAGACCATATTCGTCCTCGGATCGATTGTCGGCGTGTTCTACCTTTTTTTCAAGTTCGTCACGAAAAAAACCGGGATGCAGATACTGGGGCAGGAGGTGATGCGCATCCTCTCGGTGATGCCCCTGGGACAGAACAAGTTCATCCACGTGGTGGATCTGGCGGGAAGGGTGCTGGTGCTGGGGGTGACCGACGGCGCCATCAGCGTCATCACGGAGATCCGTGAGAAGGACGAGATCGACAGGATCAGGATGCTCAGCACCCGCGGCGGGGAGGTGAAGCCCGGGGGGTTCCAGGAATACCTGACGGCGCAGATCAGCAGGGTCGTGGAGAAGGTGAACGAGCTGCGACGGCCGAAGGCGACGGCCCGGGAGGTTGCCGCGGAGCTGCCGGGCGAGGCGGACCTCAGCTATCTGCGGGAGCACCGGAGACGGTTGAGGGACCTGAATGGGAACGGCGATGAAGAGGAATAGGCGGATCATCATCTGCGGGCTTCTGGCCATGCTGATCCTGGTGCCCGGGGTCTCCTACCCCCAGGACGCCGGCCTCCGCATGCCGATACCCAAGGTCACCTTCGATATCCGCGAGGCCACCACCCCCAGGGACGTGGCCCTGTCGCTCCAGATACTCTTCCTTCTGACGATATTGACGCTGGCCCCCTCGCTCATCATCATGATGACCTCCTTCACCAGGGTGGTGATCGTCCTGGACTTCGTGAAGCGGGCACTGTCGCTGCAGCAGATGCCCCCGAACCAGGTGATCGTGGGACTCTCGATCTTTCTGACCGTGTTCATCATGGCGCCGACCTTCACCGAGATCAACAACACCGCCCTGCAGCCCTACCTGAAGGGGCAGATCAACAACGAGGCGTTTTTCGACAAGGGGATGGCGCCGCTCAGGGACTTCATGTTCCGCCAGACCAGGGAGAAGGACATCGCGCTCTTCATCAACCTGGCAAAGCTGGAGCGGCCCAGGACCAGGGCCGATGTGCCCACTCACTGCCTGATCCCCGCCTTCATGATCAGCGAGCTGAAGCGGGCCTTCGAGATCGGGGTGTACATATTCATCCCCTTCATCGTCATCGACATGATCGTGGCGAGCGCGCTCATGGCCATGGGGATGATCATGCTCCCGCCGGTCATGATCTCGCTCCCGTTCAAGATAATTCTCTTCGTGCTGGTGGACGGATGGAACCTGCTCGTCTATGAGCTGGTGAGGTCCTTCCGATGACGGATACCCGGAGGTTGCGCCGATGACCGAGCTTGTGGTGATAAAGATTATGCGGGAATCGCTGATGACGACGCTCATCGTGTCGGCGCCGATACTGATCGTGGGGATGCTCGTGGGGCTCGTGGTGTCGATATTCCAGACCACCACCTCCATCCAGGAGCAGACCCTTACCTTCGTGCCGAAGATCATCGCCATCTTCGCGGCCATCGTCCTCTTCGCCTCCTGGATAATCCGTTCCCTTGTGTCGTACACGACGCATATCTTTTCGCTCATTGAAAAAACGGGGGGAGGGTGATGCGGTATTTCGTCTATCACTTCCAGGTCTTCCTCCTGATCATGATCCGCCTGAACGCAATGTTCGTCATTGCGCCTTTTTTTTCAAGCGACGTTATACCGTTCCGGATGAAGATACTCCTCTGCTTCTTCACGACCCTGGTGATATTCCCCGTGGTGGCCTCGCAGGGGTACCGGCTGCCGGGTAACATGGCCGAGTACTCGATCCTGATCCTCCGGGAGGTGGGGATCGGGCTCTACCTCGGGTTCCTGGTGGCCGTGGTCTTCTCCGCCTTCCAGCTGGCGGGCCAGTTCTTCGCCGTGCAGATCGGCTTCGGCATCAACGAGGTGCTGGACCCCCTGGGGCAGGTCTCGGTGCCGCTCCTGGGACAGCTGAAGAACCTCATCGGCATCCTGGTCTTCCTGGCGATAAACGGGCACCACATGATGATACGCGCGATCTACCGCTCCTACGATCTGGCGCCGGTGTTCCAGCTCAGCGTCTCCTCCAGCGGCAGCCTGGCGCGCTACCTGATGCATTCCTTCAGCGGAATGTTCGTCGTGGCGCTGAAGATCGCGCTGCCGGTGGTGGTGACGGCCTTCCTGGTGACGATAAGCCTGGGCATCCTTGCGAAGGTTGCCCCGCAGATGAATATTATGATGTTCGGGTTCCCCTTCCAGATCGTGGTCTCCTTCGGCATCCTGATCCTCGCCACGCCGCTCATCGTCAGGGTGATGCACGTGGCGCTGGAGCGGACCTTTACCTTCGTCACCAGGGTTCTGGTGCACTGGCCGATATAGGGGGGGGGACGGGGCGGATCATGGCTGATTTCTTGAGAGAGTACATCCTCTGGTCAGACAACCGGCATTCCGGGCGGTTCCGCTTCGACCTGCAGCTCTTCGCGGCGGAGGACGAGGGGAGGACCGAGGAGCCGACCGAGAAGAAGATCCGGGAGGCCAGGGAGCGCGGGCAGGTGGCCAAGACCATGGAGCTCCCCCAGGCGGCGGTGGTGATCGCCGGGGTTGGGGTGGTGCTCCTTCTGGGGACCTTCATCTTCGAGATACTGGCCAAGGTGACGAGGTATTACCTCTCCAGCTTCTCGGGGATGAGCATGACCACCAGGACCCTGGGACTGGATTTCGCCGCGATACTCTGGGAGTCCTCCAAGATCCTGCTCCCCATCTTCGGCGCCTCCATCATCGCGGCCGTCCTGGGGAACGTGGTACAGGTGGGCTTCCAGGTGTCCACGCACCCGCTGAAGCTCGACTGGAGCAAGCTCAAGTTCGACCCGGCCACCGTCATGAAGCGGGTCTTCTTCTCGAAGCAGGTGGCGATGAACCTGGTGAAGTCCCTTGTGAAGGTTGCGGCCATCGGCTTCATATCGTACCTGATCATCGCCAACGACTTCGAGGAGATCATGAGGACCCCGGACGTCTCGCTGGCCTCGGCGTTTCAGGTGATGTGCTTCGCGGCCTTCAAGATCATCGTGTGGTCCGCCGTGATCCTTCTGGCACTGTCGATACCGGATTACTTCTTCCAGCGGCAGGAGTTCATGGAGTCGTTGAAGATGACCAAGCAGGAGATGAAGGAAGAGCTGAAGGAGACCATGGGGGACCCCTACATGCGCGCCAGGCTTCGGGAGATGCAGCGCGAGATCGTCATGAAGAACATGATACGGGAGGTCCCCAAGGCGGACGTGGTGGTGACGAACCCGACGCACTATTCCGTGGCCCTGAAATACGACATGGGGGCCATGGAGGCGCCGACGGTCATTGCCAAGGGGATGGACAGCATGGCCCTGCGCATACGGGAGATCGCCCGGGAGCACGGGGTCCCGATGATAGAGAACAGGCCATTGGCGCAGGAGATGTACCGGCGCCTGGAGGTGGGGGATATAATTCCGGAAGACCTTTTCTACGCGGTGTCGCTCATCTACGCCGAGCTATACCGCAAGAAGGAGTTCAAGGCGGCCATATAGCGGCCGACGTGCCGGGAGACACCGGGACGGGGACTAATCACAGGTTCACAGGAGACGCTCCATGGCCGAGGGAGGAGCAGGGGTAATGGATTTTTTCAGCAACAGGGAGTGGATGCAGAAGACCGATATCCTGATCGGCATCGGCGTCATCGCCGTCGTGGTGATGCTGGTGATTCCGCTCCCCACGTTCCTTTTGGACTTTCTCCTGGCAGTCAGCGTCATGCTGGGGGTGCTGACCCTCCTCATCGTCATGTACATCCCCCGGTCCTTCGACTTCTCGGTGTTCCCGTCGCTGCTTCTCATCACGACGGTATTCAGGCTCGCCCTGAACGTGTCGTCCACCAGGCTCATCCTCCTCCAGGGGGCTGCCTTCGACGGGAAGATCATCCGGTCCTTCGGCAACTTCGTCGTGGGGGGGAACTACGTCGTCGGCTTCATCGTCTTCATCATCCTCACGGCGGTGCAGTTCATCGTTATCACCAAGGGCGCCACGAGGACCGCGGAGGTGGCGGCCCGGTTCACCCTTGACGCGATGCCGGGGAAGCAGATGAGTATCGACTCAGACCTCTCCAACGGGCTCATCACCGAGGACGAGGCCAGGGTGCGCAGGGAGGAGGTGCGGAAGGAGGCAGATTTTTACGGCGCCATGGACGGTGCCTCGAAGTTCGTCCAGGGCGACGTCAAGGTGGGCATCATCATCACCTTCATAAACGTCATCGGCGGATTCATCATCGGCATGGCCATGAGGAACGAGTCCTTCGACGTGGCGCTCAGGACATACACGCTGCTCACCATCGGCGACGGCCTGGTGACCCAGATCCCGTCGCTCCTCATCACCACGGCCACCGGTATCATCGTCACCAGGGCCGTCTCCAAGGAGAACCTGGGGATCGACCTGGGCAACCAGATGGGCTCCCAGCCCAGGGCGCTCTTCATCACCGCCTCGGCCCTTGGCGCCTCTGCCCTGATCCCCGGCTTCCCGAAGGTCGCCGTACTCCTGGTGGCCGCAGGCCTGGGGGCCCTGGGTTACCTGCTCACCAGGTCGAAGGAGGAGGAGAAGAGGGTCACCGAGAAGAAGCAGAAGGACGCCGCATTGAAGGAGCACCGGCCGGAGGACGTGTCGCAGCTCATCCAGGTGGATCCGCTGGAGGTGGAGATCGGCTACAACCTGATACCCCTGGTGGATCCGGAGCAGGGGGGGACGCTCCTGGACAGGGTCACCAACATACGGCGGAGGAGCGCCATCGACATGGGGCTCATCGTTCCCCCCATCAGGATCAGGGACAACATGGAGCTGGAGCCGGAGGCCTACTCCATCCTCATCAAGGGGGTCGACGTGGGCCGCGGGGAGCTTCAGGTGAGCAAGCTCATGGCAATGGATTCCGGCGACGTGCAGGAGAAGATCCAGGGGGACGAGTTCATCGAGCCGGTTTTCGGGCTCCACGCGATCTGGATCACGCCGGACCTGCGGGACACGGCGGAGAGCAGGGGCTACACGGTGGTGGACTGCCCGACGATCATCGCCACGCACCTCACCGAGGTGATCAAGCGCCACGCCGACGAGATCCTGGGACGCCAGGAGGTCCAGAAGCTGATGGACAACGTGAAGGGGGACTACCCGGCGGTGATTACGGAGATAAACGAGAAGAAGATATCGCTGGGCGAGGTGCAGAAGGTGCTGCAGAACCTGCTGAGGGAGCGGGTCTCGATCCGCAACATCGTGACCATACTGGAGTCGCTGGCCAGCTACGTGGACCACACCAGGGACGCCGGGCTCCTCACGGAGTACGTGAGGGGCGCGCTGGCCAGGCAGATCACGAAATCCTACGTCGACGAGCGCGGCACGCTCTCGGTCATCACCGTTGATCCGGAGATCGAGAATATAATACGCAGCGCGATCTTCGAGGACCCGGTGGAGGGGCGCGTGCTGGGCTTGGACCCGGAGACGCACAAGATGGTTCTGGGGTCGCTGATAGAGGCGTTCAACAGGGTCAAGGGGATGGGATACGAGGTGGTCTACCTGGTGTCGCCGCAGATACGGAGTGTCTTGTTCTCACTGCTGGAGCGGGAGATCCCCAGCCCGGTGGTGCTGTCATACAATGAGGTGTCGAAGACTATAAAGGTCTCGGTGATCGCATCGGCCCTGATGCCGACGGCCGCGTAGCGCGGCTGCGCCACAAAAAGCGGGGCGAGCGCGCCGGTCAGCGGCGCGACTACACTGAGGGAAGGAGTGTGCTATGAGGTATATCAAGATCCGCGCGAAGAACTACAATGACGCGATGATGAAGCTGAAGATGGATTACGGCGACGACGCCATCCCCATCAGCCACAAGATGGTGAAGGAGGGGGGATTGTTCAACTCGGCGTTCTTCGCCAAGGACGTGGTGGAGCTCACCGCCGCGGTCCAGGACAGGAAGACGGTGAGGAGGGGCGCGCCGGACAAGAAGAGGATCGACGTCACCGTGGACGACAGGTCTTCCACGGATCCGCTCCCCGCTGCGGCGCCGGCAGGGTTCAGACAGCGGACGCAGCCGAGTCCCTTCACTTCGCTCAACAAGACAATCGACGACCTGAACGACAACCTGAACGGCTTCAAGGCCTCGCTCCTGGACCCCAAGAACCACGAGCGCGAAGACCCGCGCGATGCCGGGTCCGCGCCAGAGCAGACGGTGGCGGTAACCCTGCCGGGTCAGGCCCTCTCCCGGGCCGCGGAGCCGGCATCGGTCCGGCCGCAGGCTCCGGATCCGGCCATCGAGCCTATCAAGAGGTTCGAGCGGGACTTCGACGAGATCAAGACCGTGCTGAACAGGCTGGTGGCGGACAGGCAGAAGGGTCAGGACCGGGGGCCCTGTGCGGAGGATGGCGAGGAGAAGACCATCAAGCCCTTCATGGACATCCTGCGGCACAACGATTTTGATCCAGAGGAATCCATCACCATCATCAACGAGGTGAGGAATTCCATGAGCAAGGAGGACCTTCGTGACCGGTACAAGATCGAGAAGAACCTGAAGGATCTGCTGAGGAGCCGCGTGGTCACCACCGGCCCCTTCAGGACCGGCAACAGGAAGAAGATCATCATGTTCATGGGACCCACGGGGGTGGGGAAGACCACCACCATGGCAAAGCTGGGGGCCATCTACTCCCTTCGGGAGGGGCACGGCGTGGCCTTCATGACGCTGGACAACTACCGGATCGCCGCCACGGAGCAGCTGAAGAAGTATGCGGAGATCATGAATATTCCTGTTCACGTGGTGACCGGCCAGAGGGAGTTCAAGGACGTCATCGCGAGCGAAAAGGCCGAGATCATCATGGTGGACACCTCGGGGAGGAGCCACAGGAACGAGCTGAAGATATCGGAGATCAAGAGTTTCGCCGACACGGTGGATTACGACTTCGACAAGGTGCTCTGCGTGAGCGCCAACACGAAAAAGAGCGATCTCAACGATATCTTCAGGTCCTTCGATGTGATGAACTTCAACGCCATCATCATCACGAAGGTGGACGAGACTTCCTATATCGGCAATGTCATCGATGTGGCCGATAAGTATAACAAGCCCATATCCTATTACACGAACGGGCAGGAAGTGCCCAACGATATTGTGGTGGCCGACCCGGATAAGATTGTTGACATGATCGTCGGTACGGGTAATAATTAACACAATTGTTCCCGAGAGGGGGGAGAAGGAGGCATCAGGTGGACCAGGCTGCAAATCTCCGAAGGCTTGTCCTGGAGGAAGGGGATAAGAAACTGAAAAAGACCAAGACCATCGCCGTCACCAGCGGCAAGGGGGGGGTCGGCAAGACCAGCGTGGCGGTAAGCCTTTCCATCGCCCTCGCCCAGGGGGGATCCTCGGTGACGCTCCTGGATGCTGATCTGGGTCTCGCTAACATCAATGTCATCCTGGGAATCATTCCAAAGTACAATCTCTACCACGTGATCAAGGGGAAGAAGAAGCTGAAGGACATCGTCCTGGACGTGCCGGAGGGCATCAAGATCATCGCCGGCGCCTCGGGATTCCACCAGCTGGCGAACCTTGACCCGAAGCAGCGGAGCACCTTCATAGAAGCCGTGGCCGAGCTCGATTCCGACGATTTCATGATCATCGACACCGGGGCGGGCGTATCGCAGAACGTGCTCAGCTTCGTCTTCGCCGCGGACGAGGTGGTCGTCATCACCACGCCGGAGCCCACCGCCATCACCGACGCATACGGCATCATAAAATCGATCGCGGCGCAGGCTCCGGAGAAGGTCATCAAGATCATCGTGAACCGGGTCCAGTCAGTATCGGAGGGGAAGCGGGTCGCCCAGAGGGTCATCAACATAGCCGGGCAGTTCTTGAATATCAAGGTGGAGAACCTGGGTTTCATCTTCGAGGACATGTATGTGCCGAAATCTGTCCGGAACCAGAAGCCCTTTATCGTGAGCTACCCGAGATCGAAGGCCTCCGGATGCATCCAGATAATCGCCGACAGGATCAACAACAGGGCTATCGATACGGCCAGGGGGAGCGGCTTGGCGTCGTTTTTCAAGAACCTTTTCGTGAGCCATGAAGCGGAGGACGTGGATGACGAGCCGGAGGAAGAGGGTGATTCGTGAAAAATGTGTTGATTTGTCCCTTTTATATGGTACATTAATAAAAAAGAATTCCGGGTACTCCCTGTTATGAACGTGACGTCCCTCTTCAAAAATCTGAGCATGGAGTACAAGGCAAGTATCCTGTTTGCGTTGTGTGCCCTGATGCTGTCGCTGATTTTCGGTGTCGTTTTTGGTGTCGGCGCCGGCACGGTGGCGCTGCGGAGCCTGTTCATGACGCTGTTCTTTGCCGGCCTGGGATTCGGGATCATTGCCGTCCTGAGGCGCTATGTGCCCGAGGTCTACACCCTGCTCGAGGGGATGAGCACCGACCCCGTCGCGGCGGAGGGTGCGACGGACGAAGAGGGGGAGGCGCGTGAGTACGCGCGGGAGAAGAAGGCGGAGGCTGCCGCGGACGATGGCGGGGCCGCCGTTCCCGACAGGACCTTCAACGAGCTGTCAGAAGAGGATTTTACAAAGCTGACGAGTAATGTCGACGGCATCGGATCAGACAGAAAACTGGGGAAGCACATAATATCTGATGAAAAGATCGTGTCATATGAACCGAGGATCATGGCGCAGGCCGTGAGGACCATGATGCGGAGGGACGAGGATTAAAGGCACCGGGTACCTACATGGACAATAAACGATACAAGGAATACGACGTCATCGGCGAGGACAAGCTCTGGGAGAAGTTCATCAAGACGAAGGAGCAGGATATCCGGGATTACTTCGTGATCAAGTACGCTCCCCTCGTCAAGTACGTCGCCGGCAAGATATCCATGGGGATGCCCCAGAGCATCGAGTTCGACGACCTGGTGTCATACGGCGTCTTCGGGCTCATCGATGCCATCAGCAAGTTCGATCCCGCCAGGGGGATCAAGTTCAAGACCTACGCCATGACCAGGATCAGGGGGGCCATATTCGACGAGCTCAGGTCCATCGACTGGATACCCAGATCGATCCGTCAGAAGGCGAAGCAGATCGAACAGGTGATCGCCGATCTGGAGAACAAGCTCGGCCGGACGGTGGAGGATGACGAGATCGCCAAGGAGATGGGGATCACGAACGACGAGTTCCAGACGATGCTGAGCAAACTGAGCGGCACTTCGATGCTCTCCCTCAATGATATCTGGTACCTGGGGGACGACAGCGACGAGCTCTCCATCCTGGAGACGCTGGAAGCCCCGGAAAACATGAACCCCGACGTACTCATCGAGAAGCAGGAGATACGGGACCACATCATAGAGGCGATCAAGAAGCTCCCCGACAAGGAGAAAAAGGTCGTCGTCCTCTACTATTACGAGGATCTCACTTTGAAGGAGATAGGCGAGGTGCTGGACGTCACCGAGAGCCGCGTCTCCCAGCTGCATACCAAGGCCATCATGAGGCTGCGGGGGAGGCTGGGACGGATCAAGGCGAATATCGTCGGGTAGCCGGCGGCGCCGAGGGGCCTGCATGGGATCACTGAAAGACCTGTTTATGGAAATCGAGTCCGAGGAGAAGTCCGATGACAGCGTCGTCGAGGTTTTCGCCGATTCGGTAAAGAGCGCTCTCGATCTCGCCTCACGGGAGCTGAGCATCGACGTCTCCATGCTGGATTACGAGATTCTCGAGAAGGGGACCAGGGGATTCCTGGGCATAGGGAGGCAGCCCTACCGCGTGCTGGTGAGACCGCTGGAGAACGCCCCCGAGCACGACGACCTGGACGAGCTGGAACGCAAGCTCACCGCCGACCATCATCCCGAGCTGACATTGAAGGAGAAAAAGAACGTCGACGGCAGCCACAGGATCAGGGTGCTGAAGTCCGGCGTGTGGCTTACCGTGTCGGCCCCGAAGGGGCGGGGGAAGCTGGTCGATATAAACGATGTCACCACCAAGCTCTACGCGCTGCGCATCAGCGACGCCGACATGCAGACGGTGGAGAAGGAGGTGAAGAAGGCCTCCGGCAAGCCGGTGCGGATCGGCGCATGGAAGCCGAACCCCGAGTTCGACGGCTCCATGAACGTGGAGATGGTCGAAGACGAAATGAGGGCCTACGTGCACTTCATACCGCCGCGTTACTCAGGACGCCACATGGACTTCACCGAGGTGATCACCGCGCTGAAGAACAACGGCGTGGTGACCGGCATCAGGGAAAAGGAGATCAAGGAGTATCTTGAGCAGATGGCGTATCTCCAGCCCCTTCTCGCCGCCGAGGGGCAGAAGGCGAGAAACGGACGGGACGCCTATATCGACTACAAGGTGCGCGTGGACAAGTCCAACATCCACTTCGAGGAGGACGAGAGCGGCAAGGTCGATTTCAGGAACATCGAGCTTCTGGAGAACGTGGTGGTGGGACAGATACTGGCGGTGAAGGTCCCCGCCGAGGAGGGGATTCCGGGCCGCACCGTGACCAACAGGATACTCCCCGCCAAGTCCGGAAAGGACATCAAGATACAGCACGGCAAGGGGACCATCCTCTCCGAGGACGGCACCGAGCTCTCCGCCGAGGTGAACGGCCAGGTGGTAGTGAAGAACAACAAGATCACCGTGGAGCCGGTCTACATCGTCAACGGGGACGTCTCCATGGAGACCGGCAACATCATCTTCCTCGGGTCGGTCATCGTGAGCGGAAGCGTCCAGGACAATTTCGTGGTCAAGGCGGCCGGCAACATCGAGGTGAAGGGCTCGGTCCAGAAGGCCTTCCTGGAGGCCGAGGGGGACATCATCGTCTATTCCGGCATACTGGGCCGCGAGGAGGCGAAGATCGAGTCCACGGGCGGGTCGGTGTACGCCAAGTTCATCCAGAACGCCAGGGTCATCGCCGAGAACGACGTCGTCGGCCCCGAGGGGATCCTGCATTCCTTCGTGGACGCCGGCGAGCGGGTCTTTTCCAACGGCAAGCGTGCCAGGATCGTCGGCGGCGTCATCCGGGCCGGCAATGAGGTGAACGCCAGGTTCATCGGCGCCGACGTTTCGACAAAGACGGAGATATGGGTGGGGATCAATCCCAAGGTACTGCAGCAGATGACGGAGCTCGAATCGATGCGCGGGAAGATGGATGAGGAGCTGACGCAGCTCAAGTTGAACATACGGACGCTGGATACGCAGAAGAAGAGCTCCGGGAAGCTGAGCGCCGACAGGGAGAAGATGCTCAATGAGATGAACGGACAGCGGGACAAGCTGGAGTCTCGCCTCGAGGAGATCAAGATCGAGCTGGAGGAGCTCAAATCCTACGTGGGGATGCTGGAGCAGAAGGGCAGGGTCAGCGCGGAGAAGACCGCCTTCCCTGGAGTGGATATATACGTCAAGGACAAGCGCTTCTCCCTGAAGGACCCCTATAACAGCGTGAAGTTCTCCATGGAGGGGGGGGAGATCAAGATATCGAATTACGAGCCGCCTGAAGGGGGCAAGGCCCATCGCTTCATGAGGCGAAGGAGATGACCGGTGGGCATTAAACCGATCGATCTTCAGACCAATATGTCCCACCTGAGCGATGTGGGGAAGAGCGAGCAGATCAGGAACGAGGCGCTGCTGCAGCAGCAGTCGGTGCTGGGGCACGAATCGAACGAGAAGTCGAGGCTGGTGAACACCAAGCTTGAGGAGGCGAAAAAGGGGGAGGGATCCGGCATACGGGATAAGGAGGAGGGGGCCGGGCAGGGTCCCCCGGGAAAGAGGGGCCAGGGTCGGAAGCGGGAGGAACGGGAAACCCGTAAACCCGGGACGAGATTCAAAGACGACAGGCTCGGAAACATCATTGACGTGTTCAAATGACCCCGCAGCGCCGCGGGGCCGCCGGTCCAATAACAGGGAGGGAATGGAATGCAGTTCTTTCTGCTGATACTTTTCAATATATTCATGGGGGCGATCCTCTACCTGGTCATCAGCCTCAAGCTGGAACGTTCCGCCACGGAGTTCAGGTCGCAGCGGCTGAGGAAGGAGATGGACGAGGTCATCAAGGAGTTCAACGCCACCGCGGAGCGGAACATCACCATTCTGGAGAACAGGATCACCGTGCTTCAGAGAATGCTCGTCCGGAGCGGCCAGCTCAAGAGTCTCGACATATCCATTGACGATCAGGGGATAGAAAGGTCATCCCCGGCGGGCGGCATCGTCCCTGCAGAGGAGCCGGCCCCAGCCGAACCGTCAGCCCGGGAGGGGGGGGAAGGCCGTCATGAGGACGAGCCGGTCCCCTCGCTGTCGCAGCTTCTGGTGGGGAGGGTCCGGCACGGAATGAATTCCCTCCTGGACAGGATCGAGAGAAGACAGCCCTCCCGCGCGGCGACGCCGCTCCCCGGCGCTCCGGAAGATCCGGGGGAGAGGACGGCGGAGACCGCTGTTGATGCCGCTCCCCGCACTGAACCGGCCCCGGCGGTCGAAACGGTGCTTCTGGACGAGGATGAGATACGGCAGATGATCCGCTCCGCCGACAACCGGTATGATGCCATCTCCGATCTTCACAGACAGGGGTACTCGCTGGAGACCTTATCCAGGTGCTCCGGCATTCCCGCGGGCGAGATCTCCCTTGTCCTGAATCTCAACAGCGCCAGGGCGAACTGAGGAACGGTACCGAGGAAACAAGGCCAGTGGAAATACAGATCAAGCGTCTTACCGAAGAGGAATTCAGGAAATTCGCCAAGCTGGTATACGAGGAAAGCGGCATCTTTTTAAAGGACACGAAGCTGACCCTGCTTTCCAACAGGTTGCGGAAGAGACTCCAGGCATTGCGGCTTTCGGAATTCTCCGATTATTACAATTACCTGCAGAACCTGACGCCCTCTGAGAAAAAGCAGGAATACGAGCAGCTGCTGGACGTCGTCTCCACGAACGAAACGTACTTTTTCAGGAACGAGCGGCAGTTCGAGGCGCTGGAGAAGCACTGCCTGCCCGACCTGGCGGGAAAGATACGGAACCGTCGGCTGAGGATCTGGAGCGCGGCGTGCTCCACCGGCGAGGAGCCCTACACCATCGCGATATGCGTGCTGGAGAACATGCCTCTCTTCAGGGACTGGCAGATCGAGATTATCGCCACCGATATCGCGCCGTCGGTGCTCGATTTCGGCCGCATGGGGAAGTACTCCGGAAGGAGGATCGAAAAGGTGCCGCCCTCGTTTCTGGAGAAATACTTCAACAGGGATTCCGCGAACCCGGAGGAGTACTGGGTGAAGGGCGAACTGAAAAGGATGGTGCAGTTTTCGTACCTGAATTTCTTTAAGAGTCCCTTCCCAAAAGAGATTGACATAATCTTCTGCAGAAACGTGATGATATATTTTGACAAGAAGCATCAGGCGGAACTTATCGCTAAATTCTATAACTCGATTCTGCCGCACGGCTACCTTTTTATAGGGCATTCGGAGACCCTTCATTCGATATCCGACGATTTTAGCTACCAGAAGGTATTGGATTCTCCGGTCTATGTCCCGAAACCCAGGGGGAGGGGGGATGGATTTTAAACTGATAAACGTGGGCATTGCCGATATAGGCATATCGGCGGCGCCGGACATACTGCGGACCATACTGGGTTCGTGCGTGGGGATCTGTCTCTATGACCCCGGGGCCAGGATGGGCGGCATGTCGCACATCATGCTCCCCTCGATAAAGGCCAAGTCCACCTCGCAGAGCAAGTACGCCGATACGGCCATACCGCTCCTAATTGAAAAGCTCTTGGAGTTCGGCGCACGGAAGGAGCGGATGGTCGCCAAGCTCACCGGCGGCGCCACGATGTTCAACGTGAGCGAGAGCAGCATCATGGGAGAGATCGGGAAGAACAACATCGCCAAGGTCCGGGAGGTCCTCAGGGAACAGACCATCGAGGTTGTCGCCGAGGACGTCGGGGGGGACTACGGGAGGACCATCGATTTCTACCTCGAAACCGGCGAGGTGAGGATCAAATCGATCGGCCGCGAGATTCGTGTCATATAGGGGACCCAATGGAAAGCATGACCGGATACGCCTTCTTTGAAAAAGCCTGCAACCAGTTCACCTTCTCCGTGGAGCTGAAATCGCTGAACAACAAGTACCTGGAGACCTACGTGAATCTGCCGAAGGTGATGAAGCGGAGCGAGAACGAGCTGCACAAAAAGCTGAAGAACTCCTTTGAACGGGGGAAGCTGGAGCTCTCGATCGACATCTACGACTGGGTGAACAACAAGCAGGCAACACTGAACGAGGAGGCGATCCGGAAATACTACGGTCACCTTAAAAGGATACACAGCTCGCTGAAGATCGATTCCCCCCTGGTGCTCGATGCGATCCTTCTGCTGGACGGCATTATCCAGCGGGAGCGGTCGCAGTTGAGCGGGAGCTCGCAGCGGGAGATCGACAGGGCGGTGGCGATGGTCATTAGAAAGGCCAGGGAGATGCGGATCGCCGAGGGGAGGACGATAGAGGCGGACATCCGGCGGTCCCTGCGGGAGATTGCCCTCCGGGCCGGCAGGATAAAAACGCTTGCCAGCGAATCCCTGAAGAATAAAAGGGACCTGCTGGTGAAGAGGATCGAGACGCTTGCGGTGAAGACGGTGAACGAGGACAGAATGTACACCGAGGTGGCCATCCTGGCGGACAAGCTGGATATAAACGAGGAGCTCGTCAGGCTGGGGGACCATCTCGGCAAGTTCAGGAAGACCATGGGGGAAAAGGAGCAGATAGGCAGAAAGCTCGATTTTCTCGCCCAGGAGATATTCCGCGAGGTGAACACCATCGGTTCAAAATCGAACAGCTCCGAGATCGCCCATCACGTCGTGGAGATGAAGAACCATATCGACAAGATCAGGGAGCACTGCAGGAACATAGTGTAATCGCCGATCCGCTCCGGCGTCTCATATACATATTCCAATTATCGGGTTGCGCAGATGAAAACGTCCCTCATTAACATCGGTTTCGGCAACGCCGTGGTGGCGGAGCGGGTGATCGCGGTGATAACCCCCTCGTCGGCCTCGGGGAAGCGCCTCCGTGAGGAGGCGAAGGAGCAGAACGTGCTGATCGATGCCACCCACGGCAGAAAGACCCGGGCCATCATCATCATGGACAGCAATCATATCATACTGACGGCGATGCAGCCTGAAACCATCGCCAACAGGCTGATGAGCAATGCGCCCGAATGATTTCCCACTGGTGGTATCCGCCCCCTCCGGCACCGGCAAGACCACCATCATACAGCGCCTCATGGAGGTGGACGACCGGTTCCATTTTTCCATCTCCACCACCACCAGGCCCAGGAGACGGGACGAGGAGCAGGGGCGCAGCTATTATTATGTCACCGAGGAGGAGTTCCGACGGATCGTCGAGCAGGACGGGTTCATCGAGTGGAACCGGGTCCACGGCAATCATTACGGTATCACAAAAAAAGAGATTGACAGGATACGGGAGCTGGACAAAATCCCGATATTTGATGTGGATGTGCAGGGCGCCGATGTGCTGCGGGGGGTTCTGGTGGATGCGGTATTTGTCTTCATCGTACCCCCCTCCCTCAGGGTCCTCGAATCCAGGCTGAGGAACAGGAAGACGGATTCCGAGGAGCAGATCAGGATCAGGCTTGCAAATTCCACCGAGGAAATCAGACGATTCAGCCGCTACGACTACATAGTGATCAATGAGAGCATCGAAACCGCGGTAAGGCAGCTTCGGGCGATAGTGACCGCCGAACTCTGCAGGAAGGACAGAATCGCAACAGCAATCAATTCAATTCTGGAGGGAATCCATGATCATACCCCTTAACAAGCTTTTGACATTCAGCGGGAACAAGTATATATTCACCAGGGCCTCGATGGTGACCGTCGAAAAGATCGGCAATATCAAGGAATACCCCGAGGATGAGAGCAAGTGGAAGGTGGTCCCCAACATTCTCAGACTGATGCTGGATGAGACCATCCACTATCAGTGCCTTGAACATACGAACGCAGAGGAAGAATAACAGCCATTCGGTGAGGCATTATCAGAGCACTCGTACTGGTTGGTCCGACGGCAGCGGGGAAGACTGACCTCTCCCTGGAGCTGGCCGTACTGGGATTCGACATCGTATCGTCGGATTCAGTCCAGGTGTACCGCTATCTCAACATCGGCAGCGGAAAGCCGGGGAGGGACGTGCGGGAGAGCGTGCGCCATTACTGCATTAATATCGTCGATCCCGACTACCCCTTCACTGCGGGGGATTTCTGCAGGGAGGCCAGAAGCGCCGGTGAGCGCATCGAGCGGGACGGCAGGATCCCCCTTTTCGTGGGGGGGACCGGACTCTATATCGATTCGTTCTTTGACGGGCTCTCCGATATTCCACCGGTGGATCTGTCGGTACGGCGGAGGCTCCTGGAGGAGCTGGATGAGCGGGGGCTGGAACACCTGTACGAGGTGCTCCGCGAGGCAGATCCGGTCTTCGCCGGCTCCATCCACAGGAACGACCGCCAGAGGATCATCCGGGGGCTGGAGGTGTTCCGGGGGACGGGGGAGCCCCTGAGCAGCTATTTCGGCGCCAAACAGGGGTACGGGTCCCCGCGGACGGTCTATATCGGGCTCTATGACCGCATGGAGGTCCTGAGGGAGAGAATCGACCGGCGCGTGGAGCGGATGATGGAGACGGGATTCTTCGACGAGGTGGTGGCGCTGCGCGCCATGGGATACGGGCCCCACCTGAAATCGATGAAATCCATCGGGTATCACGAGATCAACCTGTGTCTGGACCGGGGTGCGGATATTCCCGAGACGGTGGCGCAGATCAAGGCGAACACAAAAAAGTACGCAAAACGGCAGATGACCTGGTTCAGAAAAAATAGCAAAATTGAATGGTTTAGGCTTGCAGAAAAAGATAAAATCGTCCATTATATACAACGGGTGATGGGATTATAGAAAAAAAAGAGGGGTGTCTATGACTGCTCACGTGAACAACCTGCAGGATTTATTTCTCAATACTACCCGAAAGGAGAAGATGGAGCTCACCGTATATCTGGTGAACGGCGTTCCCATCAAGGGTAGGGTGCTCAGCTTCGACAATTTTACCATTCTCCTGGAGGTGGATAAAAAGCAGAATCTGGTCTACAAGCACGCGGTTTCAACGCTGGTCCCCTCGAAGCCGATACCGTACAAGACCGATGAACCGCAGCAGTAGGCGGGGCCATGAAAGGGCTGTTTAAAAAAACCGTGATCCTGCTCCTCCTGGCGGCCGCGATTTACATCCCCTTCTTTACACTGAGGATGGTCTCCCCGGACGAGATCGGCGTGGTGGAGGAGAGGGAATCGGGGAGGGTGGCCTCAGTCTATATCGGACGCGTCAATTTCGTCTGGCAGGGGGCGCTCTTCTGGCTGTACCGGACCTACGAGGTTCCCACCACCGGATCAGTATCATTCACGGCAATGATTCCGGTCCCGCCCCTGCAGGACCTCAAGAGCGGACACTACGCGGTTCAGATTCCGCTTCGCGCCTCCTACGTCATCCAGCGGGAGTCCTTTTCGGACAGGGAGTATCTGAGTGATTACGGGGACACCCTGGAGGAGCACATCGCCTCGGTGATCAAGGGGGTGCTGGCAAAGGAACTGGATCAGTACTTCAGGCCGGCATACCGCCCGCCCCTCCTGGAGACGGGCATCGATCCGGTGATCGGCGAAGCGGAGACCAGGGCGGCGGGGGAGCTGAAGGATGCGGGGATACGGCTGTCGGGTTTGAAGCGCGCCGGCTCGCCGGTGATCCCGGACCTCCAGGTGTACAACGAGGGGCTGCGGTTCCTGGCCGACGTGCGAACCCTGGAGCACAAGAATGCCATGGAGCTCATCCAGCTCAAGATGGACCTGGAGAGGGGCAAGCTCTCCGACGAGGAGTATTACAAGAAGCTGTACCGGATGTCGAGGATCATAAAGCAAAATCCTGATATTATAAAGTATATTTATATTGACAAAATCACCGGTAATGGA
This sequence comes from Spirochaetota bacterium, assembly GCA_016929135.1. Taxonomy (GTDB): domain Bacteria; phylum Spirochaetota; class UBA4802; order UBA4802; family UBA5550; genus JAFGJK01. Next base: position 34,695 of record JAFGJK010000031.1, read on the forward strand.
AAGGTTAACCTCCCGAACGTTATGAAGGATTTCCCCGGTGGTGAAGGCAAGGAATGGCCGCGCTCCGCTGTAGGCGATGTTGATAATCTCAGACCGTAGCAATGATATTATATGTAAAAGGAGTAGTCTATGCCCTGTGGTAGAAAGAAAAAGAGGAAGAAGATCGCGAACCATAAAAGAAAGAAAAGAAGAAGACTGAACCGACATAAGAAAAAATAGGACGCGAAAGGAAAAGAGATTGGATGTTTCCTGTGCCAATCTCTTTTTATTTATATGGCCAGAATCAGACAGACAGGCGCCACCATCATAGAGAACCCCGCGAGGTTCAGCTGGAAGCGCAGGCCCTCGGAGATCAGGGGCTACCAGCGCGCCTACTACGTGACCACCGAGGACGGCGATTACGTCAGGGTGGATTATAACCTCCGGGACAAACGCGTGCGCCTCTACGTCGAGCTGGCCGAGGAGGGGGGGAGCCCCTACTACTCCGTCATCGTCAACGGCAGGATAACCACCGAGAAGAGCGAATCCAGCGGCAGGACCTTCGGGTTCGCCAGCAAGTTCCAGAGCCTGGCGGACATCTTTTACCAGATCCCGAACCGGGACGTGGTGAAGCTCATGGGGAACAATTACGGGATCGGCGCCTCGGGGCGAAAGAAGGTGGACAGGGCCCAGCGAAGGAAGGAGCTGGAGGAGACGAAGAAGCGCTACTTCAAGCCGGAAGAGGAGACCGGCGTGAAGGGGGGCTACGATGGGGAGCCGATCAACATCATAAGCCGGGTTACCCTGTCGGATTTCATGGATATCGTGATCGGCTTCGTCCTCTCCGCGGCGGCCTTTCTCTACTTCCAGTACAGCTTCATCGCCCTGGGCGTGATATCGGCCTTTTACGGCATCATCATCGGCCTCGTGGATCTTTTTTTCCGCAGCAGATCCCCCCTCTTCATCAAGGTGATATTCTTCATCCTGGTGGGGGGGGCGGCGTACATATACGGGTATTTCATGTATTGAATGACGCGGGGCAATTTCAGGCGCCTGTACGATTTTGTACTTGCATTGTATCCTTGCGTTTCCTATGATTCTCTACAGCGTACGCCCGTCGGGGGCCTCAAGCTCAGAAGGGGAAATATCGGATCATGAACAAAGAAGCGCTGTCATCAAGCTCAATCCAGATCGTCTGCTTTAAGATAGGCAAGGAAGAATACGGCATCGACATCCTGCAGGTGCAGGAGATCCTGAAGCTTCCCAGGGTTACGAAGCTCCCGAAATCGATCGATTACATCATGGGGGTGATCGACCTCCGGGGGAGGGTGATCCCCATCATCGACCTGAGCAAAAAATTCAGGATCGCCTCGGACAGCGCCGCGGGGGGCAGGGCCATCGTGGTGGACATAGGCGGGAAGCAGGTGGGGCTCGGCATCGATTCGGTGAGCCACGTGCTGAAGGTGGACGCCAAGGACATCGAGCCACCCCCTCCGGTGGTGAAGGGGATATCCGGGAAATATATCGTCGGCATCGCCAAGATGGAGAACGGATTCATCGTGGTGCTCGATATCTCGAAGATATTCACGAAGGACGAGATGTCCGGGATCTAGTAGGCGGCGATCAGGATCGTTTCGATCTCGGATTTCTGCAGCTCCCTGGGCGTATTCGAGATGAAGGGGTATCCCGATGCCAGGTCCGCAATCTCGCCGAATACCGATTTGCTGATTCCGTAATTTGACAGCCTCAGGGGAATGTTCAGGTCCGCCTCGAGGCGGCGGATCGCCTCCACCGCCTTGATGGCCGCCTCGATGACGGTGATCTCCTTAACGTCCTCACCCATCACCTTCGACATCTGCACGTATTTTCCCGGAGATGACGTCAGGTTGAATTCCATGATGTGCGGCAGAATCACGCACATGGCATCGTCGAGGTTTATCTCGGCCTTGGAGGTGATCGCCAGGGAAATGGCCATGGTCGCCGAGAGGAGCGCCGTGGAGAAGGCGATGCCGGACATCACGGAGGCGGTGGAGAGGAAGAGCCGCGGCGCCGCGTTCTTCGCCTCCCTGTAGGCCACCGGCAGGTGCCGGAAGGTCATGTCGATCGCCTTGAGGGCGTAGGTGTTGATTATCTCGTTGTTCGTCTTCGATATCACCGATTCTGCGGAGAGGGAGAGGGTGCTGATCGAGGACTTCATTGCCTTCTCCTCGTCCACCAGGAGGGATATCAGCGGGTCGACGATGGTGGCCACCGGGTAGATGCTCTCGTTGAAGTACACCCTCTTCGTGAGGTTCTTGATCTCGGTGATGAAGAAGAAGGGGGCGATCTCGAACCCCATCGTCGGGTACGCCGGGACGCTGACGAAGGGGATCGGTGGCTGCGGAAGGTCGCGCGTCGACAGGAGTTCATCGCAGAAGAGGTAGTTGTCCAGGAGCAGCGATACCGCCTTGGCCGCGTTCAGGGACTCGATACCGCCGAATCCGATGACCATGTTGCAGTTCGTCTTTTTCAGGAAGTTAATGGCAAAGTCTATGTCCTCGGTGTTGGGCGACGGGGGGAGCTCGTCGTATATGATGCAGCCGATGTCCGCCTCCTTAAGAGAGTCGGAGATCTTCTCGATTATTTTCTGAAAGACCTCGAAATCCGGGGAGGTGGTGATCAGCACGCTCCTGGAGCCGTAGCGGCCTACCACGCCGGCGATGGTCTTCATGATATCCATGCGTATGAATATCTCGGTGGGCAGGTGAAAATCCGGCTTCAGCTCCTCAGTGGCGTTTCTTCGAAGTGTCTGTTGCATGCCGTTGTTCCCTGCAGTGCCCCGTGGTGACAGTGATCAGCGAGTCCCTCTACCCATAAAAAAAGCGGATAGCTGTAGCTCCGCTTTTTTCGTCTCTATGTGTGCCCTTCGTTATCGCCGAAGCAGAAACGTCGCGATCCTCTCGGCAACCTTCTCAATGATGCGGTCGTCGTCGAAGTTGTAGGTGCCGTTGGCGATCTGCTCCCTCAGCTGGTTTACTCGCTCGGTGCGGACATCGGGTGCCTCGCGAACGATCTGCGTCTGGCGAGCCGCATCGGCCGCCATCTTCCCCTCAGTGGAGATATGCACCGAATCGTCCCTTCTGGTCTCGCGCGCCTGCGGAACGTTTCTGCTCTTGCGCGGTTCAACGATATTGTTGATGTTCCCAATCTTGTCGATTACCATCTCATTCACCCTGTCTCATTCTGTTATATATATCGGCATAATTTGTCAATTCTTTAATGAAATATACATAAATATAGGAGCATATACATGAAAAAGCAATAAAAAAATGGAGTGACCGGGAGGGGGCTTCGGGGGGGGGGAAAGGGGGCAGGTGCGGTGAATCATTCACCCTCGCCGCTGCGCTCACCCCGATTCAGGATCGCCACGGTGAATTCCCCCTTTTCCTTGAGGCCGTCGATCCCCGCACAAATCTCCTCGATGGTGCCGTGGAGGTATTCCTCGAAGTATTTGGTCATCTCGCGGCCGATCACCACCTCCGCTCCCGGGTAGACCTCGCCGACGGCTACCAGGGTCTTTTTGATCCGGTAGGGGGATTCGTAGATCACGATGATGCCGGGTATATGCATGAAGGCGGCGAGCTCGCGCCTGCGGCGGGAGTCCTTCTTGCTCAGGAAACCGGCGAAGAGGACCGTGGTTTCCGGGAAGCCCGCCACGGACACGATGGCGGCCAGGGCCGACGGACCGGGCAGGGGCGTCACGGGGATGCCCCGTTTCCGGGCCTCCCTGACGGCGACGCTCCCCGGATCGGAAACCGAGGGGGTGCCCGAGTCGGTGATGTATGCCGCCGATTCGCCGGAGGCCAGGACCGACATCAGCTCATCGACCCTGTGCTGGGGCGAATGGGCATGCAGGGACCGCAGGGGGATCTGTATGCCGTAATGGTCCAGGAGCTTTTTTGTCTGACGCGTGTCCTCGCAGTAGACGCGGGTTACCTCCTCCCTCAGGACCCTGACGGCCCTGTGGGTCATGTCCTCCAGATTGCCGATGGGCGATGCGATGATGTAGAGGGTCCCCGGGGACACCGGTCATTCCTGTTCCAGGAAAAATTTGACCACCGGCGGCACCTCGCTCCTCCAGTAGCCGAAATCGTGCCCCTCCTTATCCGGGGCGCTGAAGCGGACCGGCGTCTTCGGGTGGTACTTCACGATGGCGTCGTGAAGGGACTTGCTCTGCTCGAAGGGCACGATCCTGTCCATCTTCCCGTGGCCGATGTAGAGGGGCATATCCCACTTGCCGGTGATGATCTTCACCTCCGGGTTGTCGACGCCGTACCATCGCCTCATGAATTGGCGGTAGGGCCCGTAGATGGCCGTGATGAGGCGATCGTGCGGCATCGCCAGCTGGTTGAAGTCTCCCGAAAGGGCCGCCCCGGCGGTGAAGAGACCGGGATTGTTGAGCGCCGTCATCACCACACCCCTCCCGCCGGTGGAGAGCCCCAGGACAAAGTTCCTGTTCCCCTTCCTGAAGAGCCCGTATTTTTCCTGCAGGGTGGGGATCAGGACCCTGCTGATCCACGTGCCGCCGGGCGTGGCGGCCCACTTGAGGATCGTCTCCGGGAAGTACTGGGTCTCGTAGAGGGTCACGGTCATCTCCGGGAAGACCAGCCTGAGGCCGTGCTCCTCGGCGAGCTTCAGGAGATCGGTCTCCTGCTGCCACCGCTTACGGGAGAACTTCCATCCCGGAAGGATCAGCATGTCCCCCTGGAGTTGGCGGTTTTTCGGGACGAATATGTCCACCTCGATATCTCTGGGGGTACGCTGCCTCTTCTTTATCTTCTTCATCTTCCGCTGCACTTTCTTCTGCTCTTTCGCCGTATCGGCAGACGTGTCCCCACCGGCACCGCCCTCGGCATCCGGTAATGCGGAGGCCTTCGATGCGTCCTCGCCGCTCTCCGGGGTCTGCGCCCTCTGCTCGTCGGCCGTCACATCGGCCGCCGGCGCCAGTGTCTCGGGGAGCGTGATGGTGGTGATGCCGCCGGAGAGCCGTTGAACGGCGCCGTCCTGCGTGCTCCCGCAGGAGAGGGTGAGGAGAAACAGAAGGATGAGCGCCGTGGTCTGCGACGGGATTCCTGCGTATAGGTCTGCTCTCGGTTTCATGGGGCGCCTCCATGGTGCGGGGTGATAAGTGGTTTCGATTCGGGCCGCTCCGCAGTGTGGGGGCATCCCGGAAGGTAGTCAAGAATTTTACACCCCCCGCCCCGAAAATACTGTTTGACAGTCGCCTCCCCGGGGTTCCTGTATACGGGATGGATTTTCGTGTGCTCCATAGAGACCCGGAGACCGGCGCGCGGGTGTGCCGGATCGAAACGACCCGGGGTACGGTGACGACGCCGGTATTCATGCCGGTGGCCACACGCGGCGCCGTCCGCGCGCTTTCGATGGAGGAATTCCGCACCCTGGGTTTCGACATACTCCTGTCCAACACCTATCATCTCTATCTGCGGCCGGGAACCGAGGTGCTGCAGCGGGCCGGCGGCCTGCACCGGTTCATGAACTATCACCGTCCGGTCCTCACCGATTCGGGGGGATTCCAGGTCTTCTCGCTCTCCGATTTCAGGAAGATACGCGAGGATGGCATCGAGTTCAGGTCTCACATCGACGGCCGCGCCCATTTTTTCACCCCGGAGCGGGTGCTGGAGATACAGAGGATCATCGGCTCCGATATCATGATGGTGCTGGACGAGTGCACGCATTACCCGGTGGACGAGGAGACTGCCGGCCGCGCCGTGCGGCGCACGGTGCACTGGGCGGAGAGGTCGTACCGACTCTGGCGGGATTCCTTCGACAGGGGGGGGCAGAGCCTCTTTGCCATCGTGCAGGGGAGCACCTTCCCCGCGCTGAGGAGGTCCTGCGCGGAGCGCCTGCGGGAATACGATTTCCCCGGGTATGCCATCGGCGGGCTTTCCGTGGGTGAGCCGAAGGAGCTGTACCGGGAGATCACTGAATTGACGGTGTCGCACCTCCCGGCCGACAGGCCCCGGTACATGATGGGGGTGGGGAGCCCCATGGAGATACTCTTCGCGGTCCGTCACGGCGTCGACATGTTCGACTGTGTGATGCCCACGAGGATCGCCAGGAACGGCGCCCTCTACACCTCGGCGGGGAGGATCAACATCAAGGGGGCCCGCTACCGCTCCGATCACGGCCCGCTGGATGAACATTGCAGCTGTTATGTGTGCAGAAAATTTTCCCGGGCATACCTGCACCACCTCTTCAGGGTGGGGGAGATATCATCGCTGATATACAACACCTACCACAATCTTTTTTTCATGATGTCCTTCATGAGGGAGATACAGGGGGCGATCCAGGATGGGCGGTTCGGCGAGTTGTACGACCGCTGGAATTCGGTCTACGGCGTTGCCGGGCCGGTAAATTGGGGGGGCTGATATTATTTATCTTGACACCAGAGGTAAATGCTATATAGTGTGCGCGATTCGTGCTATATCCGTAGGGAAAGGAGTCATATGGGATGGACATCAACTCGAGATCAAGGGGGGAAGTGGTAATTCTCGACATCGCCGGCGAGATTGATCTCTACAATGCTCCTGAAATCAAGGATATCATCAACAAGCTGATCGAAGAAAAAAAGTACAACGTGATCATAAATCTCGAGAAGGTATCATATATCGATTCCTCCGGCATCGGAGCGCTCATCTCAAGTCTTTCCAACCTGAAAAAATACCAGGGGGGATTGAAAATCATCAACGTCTTCGCCTCGGTGAGAAAGGTCTTTGAGCTCACGAAGCTCACATCGTTTTTCGAGATATTCGACTCCGAGGAGGAGGCAGTAGGCTCCTTTACCGGATGATCCCCGCGCTCGGGGGAGTCTGAACGCTTTAACCGCCCGCTGTGGCGGCACATCAATTCTTCGGGTTATCCGCTATGAAAAAGACGTGTAAGGCTGTTACGCTCGCGATGCTTTTATCCCTCGTGGTGCTTGCATGCGGTGACAAGATTCCCATTACCGAAATGACGCAGGCCCGGAGCGCCATCAGCAGGGCCGAATCGGTTCGTGCCGAGAAATACGCGCCGAAGGAATTCGAAGAGGCAAAGGCGAAGCTCTTGGAGTGCCATGATCTCATCGTGAGGGAGGAGTTCTCCGACGCGAAGGAGGCGGCGGAGCAATCAGGCGCGCTGGCCCGCGAGGCCTACGACAAATCGCTCCCGCTCCTGGCGAAGGACACCCTGGACAGCGCCGAGAAGAGCCTCGAGGACGCCGAGGAGGCCTACGCGGAGAAGCTGGCCCCGGAGGAGTACAGCGGCGCAAAGAGGGATTTCGACAGCGCCGGCACGCTTTTTCAGGAGAAGCAATTTTATCCGTCCTATAAGAAGGCGCTCGACGCCGACGCGGAGGCCAAGAACGCCAGATCGGTCGCCCTGGGGAAGAAATCGGCCCTTCAGGAGAGCATCGACGAAGTGCGCCACGTTCTCCGCGAGGCCGAGAATTACGACGCCAAGACCCACGCGCCGGAAAAGTACGAACAGGCGTCGAGCCACCTGGAGGCGGCGAACACCGCGTACGGGGCCCAGGAGTTGAAAAAGGGGTACAGCGAGGTCGCCGTGGCCAAGATAAACGCTGACGAGGCCTACCTGATAGCCTCCGAGGCGACGGCGAAGTCCAGGCTCGCCCAGGCGGGCGTTGCGGTGGAGAAGGCCGAGAGGGTATCCTTCCCGGCGGCCAAGGACGATGTCGTTGCCGCGAGGGAGTACTATTCCCGCGCGAAGACCTCCCTGGGCGAGGAGAAATTCAAGGAATCGATCGATTCATCGGACGAGGCCATCAGGATCGCCACCGTCGCCATGGGGATGAAGGAGGCGGCGGACGAGAATATCGCCCTGAGCGGAAGGGAGGAGGGGGATACGGAGGAGTCCGGGGGGGACCAGGTGTCTTCGGAGTCCTCGGACTATACCCTCTACACGGTGAAATACCGACGGCATTCCAGGGACTGCCTCTGGAGGATATCCGGCAGGTTCTACAGGAACCCCCGTCTGTGGCGCAAGATATATGATGCCAACAAGGACCGGGTATCAAATCCCGACTTCATCCTTCCCGGATGGGTGCTGAAGATACCGAAGAATTGAACGCAGGGAATTCATACCGAACCTTACTGCCAAGAATTGTACGAAACGGTCGCGGAGCGCCCGGGGACTGCCCCGGGCGGTCTGTACGTTGCGCAGAAATAGGCTTGACGCGATATCGCATGGTTCGATAGCGTGTGTTTCGTAGCGGCGGGATAGTCCCCCGCGCGCCGATATGATTGTCATGAAGACCAAAGGGAAACATAGCGGGAAAAAGCCCAAGGCCCACCGTCAGGAGGAGCCGGAGGATCAGGATTCGCTGGAAACTCTGGATTCCGATCTTACCGACCAGACGGAGGATATCGACGAGTTCGAGGAGATCGAGAACGAGGTTGCCGAACCCAGGAAGAACCAGAGCCTGAAGCGGACCCTCCCCTCGGATTCGTCAGATTCGTCGATCTCCTGGTACCTGGAACAGATTAACAAGATCCCGCTCCTCTCAAGGGAGGAGGAGGACAGGCTCGCCAGGGCCGCCCGCGACGGCAGCGAGGACGCGAAGAACAGGCTCATCAAGGCGAACCTACGCTTCGTCGTATCCATAGCGAAGAAGTACCAGACCAGCGGCATCTCCCTCCTGGACCTGATCAACGAAGGGAACATGGGCATTATCAAGGCCGCCGAGAAGTTCGATCCCGACAGGGGCTTCCATTTCATCTCCTACGCGGTGTGGTGGATACGACAGGCCATCATCCTGGCCATCTCCCAGAAGGCCTCGCTGATACGCCTTCCGCTGAATCGGACCGCCGACATCCAGAAGATCGAGAAGGTCCACAAGAAGCTGGAGAACCGGCTCGGCCGCGAGCCCACCCCCAGCGAGATCGCCGAGGACCTGGACATGGACGACGAGGAGATCAACCACCTGCGGAACATAACCCAGGACTACATCTCGCTCGACTCGTCCTACGGCGATTCCGAGGACACCACGATCCTCAGCATGATCGTCGATTCCCGCATCGACTCGCCGGACAAGAACGTGCTCGACGAATCCCTCAGGGAGGCGCTGAACGAGGTACTGGACACGCTCACCGAGTCCGAGCGCCAGATCATCATCATGCGCTTCGGCCTGAACGGCAACGAGCCCATGTCGCTCCAGCAGATCGGCGACAAGTTCAGCCTCTCCAAGGAGAGGATACGGCAGATCGAGAAAAAGGCGATACGCCGTCTCCGCCATCCCTCGCGAAGCCAGAAGCTGAAGAGCTTCCTGCAGGATTGACCATGAAATTCTTCATACCGGCACTCCTGGTCGGAGCCGTTATCAACCTCTTCGTTTTGTCGCCCGTGACCGGTATCGAGCTCCGGGCGCGGTGGACCGGCCTGATCGGCGACATCGCCAACCTGGAGCGCTCGACGGAGCCGGCCCGTAAGGGCGTCCTCTTCCCCCTGTGGACGCAGGAGCGGCTGCTCTACCTGGATGAAAACGGCGCGGAGATCGCACGGCTCGACTCGGGGGAATCGATGCTGACCGCATCATCCGGCGGGACCTACGCCGCGCGCTTTGAGAAGGTGGGGAACACGGTGGAGCTCCTGAACATGAAGGGCGAGCGCTTCTGGAAGGACAAGACCCGCGAGTACCCCGCCCTCTCCTACAGCGGCAGGCTCCTCCTTCTCATGAACGCGGACCAGAGCAGGATCAGGATACTGGACAACAGCGGCAACGAGATCGGGGACAGGCAGGTGAACGGCCGTTTCTGCACCGTCCTGGCCTTCTCCTCGCCGGGTGACAACGCGGCGGCCGGTTTCATGGACGGCTCCTACCATTTCATCGGCGAGAAGGGGAACGTTCTCTACTCAGGCCGCGTGCGGGCGGGTAATGTGGTGAAGAGCATCGCCGTGAGCCCCTCGGGCACCTTCGGCGCGGTCCACTACGGGTCCCCGGCGAAGGACTGCGTCGACATCATCGGGATAACGGACAGGAGGGTGCGCACGATGCCCCTCTCCAAGGTCCACCTGGCCAGGACCGCCATCAATGCCGGTGATGACGGCCGCGTCGCCGTGCTGGACAGGGACGCCGTGGTGGTGGCCGACGATGACGGTGACGTGCTCTTCAGCCTGAAGGTGAGGCCGGTGAGGACCGGCTATGCCGGGATTCAGCGCGCCGACCGGCTCTACGGCGTGCACTACACGATGACCGACGGCGAGGCAGCCTTTCTTCTCTTCACCGACGACGGGAAGGTGGTCATGGACAGGGAATTCACCTCGGAGACATACCTGCAGTGCATGATGCGGCCGGGGCTCATCCTTCTAAGAGGCTCTGACGGTCTATACTGCTATAGCGTGATCCGGCCGCGTTCCTTATAGCCTCGCCGACCTTCGCCGCGTACGCCTCGTTCCCCCGCTTCAGGGACCCCTCGTGCAGGATTCCCAGCTTCTCCATAAGCACCTCGTGCGCGCGCCGTCGCAGCTCCGCGGGCATCCCCGGCGCTTCGGCCGCCAGCAGCTTGACAATGGCGTAGATGCGGAAGCGGTCCATGCCCCAGTAACGCCGGGAGAGCTGGTCGTCGTGCCCTCCATGGCGCACCACCAGGTGCTTTTCCAGGAGTCCCACCGATTCATTCAGGGTGATGCGGAGCCACAGGTCGTAGTCCTCGCAGGCCGGAAGCCGCTCGTCGAAGGTCCCGTATTCGTCGAAGAGGGTACGGTGCATCGCCACCGCGGAGGGGCTGATCAGGCAGAGGTCCAGGGATTCTGAAAAGATCAGCCCCTGCCGCTTCAGATGCCGCAGCCGCGGGTTCACCCGGCGGCCGTTCCGTATCCAGACCTCCTCCGCCTGGTGGATCCTGAATTCCCCGTGCGCCGCGATGAAATCCCGCTGGGCGGCGAGCTTTCCCGGGAGCCACAGGTCGTCGCTGTCCAGGAAGGCGATGTATTCGCCCCCGGCGGCGGCGATTCCCCTGTTCCTGGCGGCGCTCACTCCGCGGTTCTCCTGGCGGAGGTAGCGCAGGGCGCCGCCGTATGCCACGGCCAGGGCGTCGGTGCCGTCGTCAGAGCCGTCGTCCACGACGATCAGCTCGAAGTCGCGGTATTTCTGAGAGAGGACGGAATCGACCGCCCGCCGCACCGCGGCGCACCTGTTGTGCGTGGGTATGATCACCGAGAAATAGGGCATGGCGGGTGATGTGTAGCCCCCCGGGCGATTTCCATCAATAACAATTTGACCCTTTCGTGGAGCGCACGCCTTTGTGCGGCCGTAGGGCCCGGGAGGCTCCGGTGACCGTGGCGGGGAGGGAAATGCATTGACAGAAGGGGCTCCCTGTGCGATAGTTTGTCGGCCCGCCGGGCCCGGTGCCCTGCGCTACCGGGCCCGCGGGAGTCCTTTATCGAAAAGAATCAGTGCGGGTGCATATCATGGAACACATACTGCTGAAACGGATCACCGGGACGATATCTCATGTGGTGAGCGCAATTAACTGCCTATTCATCGGCCTTTTCATTGCCCGGGTCTATTTCAAGCACGGCTCGGTATCCAGCAGCGACCTGGTCTTCGAGGACTTCGAATCCATCGTCCCCCATGTCGTCGTCATCTCCCTCGTCTTCCTCCTCGCCCATCTCTCTGGGAGGTATTCCCGGAGCATCGGCGAACCCTTCGATACATGGCATCGCCTCGCCGGCATCGGCTTCGCCTGGGTGTACCAGTGCGCCGCGGCGGCGCTCTTCGGCTATGTGGCCGGCTGGTGCGTGCTGAACGGGGGGTACGAGCCCTACGAATATTTTCTCAGCATCGCCATCGTCGCGCTGATCTCCCTGATGGGGTATGCCACGGCGCGCCGTTCGGGGCACAAAAGCGCCGCATTCTTCCCGGTCCCCTATATGCTGCTCCTCATCGCGCAGGTAATCCTGTGGATAATCCGGATCGTCGACAACGCCACACTGGAGCTGGACTGGGTCTTCGCCGGCAATGTGGGGCTCTTCATCCTCGCGGGAGGATTCGTCCTCTTCTACGTGACCAGGGGGGGCGATGCCCGGCCCGCGGGGGGGGATGCCCTGTAGCGACGGGACAACGGCGCTCATACAGTACGCCGTGAAAAGGGATTCCGGACAGCGGCGCCGCGGCCGGCGGTTCCGGCTCTGCAGGCTCAGCAGCGAAGGAGAATACCATGAAGGAAGGTTTCGTTGTCCCCACGGGGGAAAAGATCGCCTACGGAATGGGCGATATGGCCATCAACATCGCCTACGGCGCGATGAACTTCTACTTCCTGTTCTTCCTCACCAACGTCGCCGGCATCTCGGCCGTCGTCGCCGGGGGCATAATAATGGCCGCCGTGGCCTGGGATGCCATTACCGATTATTGGATGGGGCTGATCTCGGACCGCACCAGTACCAGAATGGGGAGACGCAGGCCCTTCATCCTGTTCGGTGCCGTACCCTTCGGCCTGTGCTACGCCCTGCTCTGGCTCGTCCCCTTCGATGATCCCAGGGCGCTGGCGGCGTACTATTTCGTGATCGTGATACTCTACAAGGTGGCATTCACGGTGGTGTCGATTCCGTACAACTCCCTGCACCCGGAGCTCTCGCAGAATTACGACGAACGAACCAGCATTTCGGGATACAGAATGAGCCTCTCCTTTGTGGGGACCCTTCTGGCCGCGGCGGGCATCATGCTGGTGGTGGACGTGCTCTTTCCGGGGAGGCCCGCCTACGGGAGAAGCTACCCCGTGCAGGGGATGATCTTCGGGGCCTTCATGACGGTCATACTCCTGGTGACCTTCGCCGGGACAAAGGAAAGGACCCCCGCCGTGGCGCCTCACGCCGCATTCCAGGGATTCTTCAAGTCCCTCTCGTCGACCCTGGCACTCAGAGAGTTCAGGTACGTCCTTGGTATGTTCATCTTCAACATGGTGGGCTTCGACCTCATGAGCGCCCTGCTGGTGTTTTTCCTGAAGGACGTGATACACATACCGGAGGATTTCACCTTCATCATCATGGCGGTGCCGCTGGTGGTGGCCGTGGCCTCGGCCCCCCTGTGGGTCTACCTGGGGGAGCGGTGGGGCAAGCGGAAGGCCTACCGGACCGCCGCACTGTACCTGGCGATGGTCTTCCTGGCGTGTCTCGTGGCGCCGGTGGGGAGCAAGCCCTTCGTCATCGGGGTGTGCGTCCTCGCCGGGGTGGGTATCTCCGCATCGCAGGTGATCCCCTTCTCGATAATACCCGACGTGATCGAGGTTGACGAGTACGAACACGGCACGCGGCGGGAGGGGGCCTTCTACGGCGTGATAATGTTCCTGTACAAGGTGTCGGCGGCGGTGGCCATCAACGTTGCCTCGCTGCTGCTGGGGCTCTTCGGGTATGTAGAATCCACGGCGGGACAGATAACCGCCCAGCCGGCCTCGGCGCTATGGGCGGTCCGCATTCTCATCGGCGTCGGACCGGGGCTCTGCTTCCTCGTTTCCGCCTTCTTCGTGCACCGTCTTCCCATAACGCGCGAGCGCTTTGATGAGATAAAGAGGATCATCCAGGAGAGGAAGGGGTCGGGGGCCCCCGCCGGGAAATGAGCGCCGCCGGGTGCGGCATAAAATCCGTCGGTTCAGGGACACTTCTTGACAGATTCACCGGCGGGGGTACCATGCCGCTCATGGAAAAGCGTACAGGTGACAGCCGATGATGGAAAGGAAGAAGACCAGGCGTGTGATGGTGGGGAGTGTTCCCGTCGGCGGCGGCGCGCCGGTATCGATCCAGTCCATGACCAGCGTCCCCACGGAGGACGCGGCCGGCACCATCGCCCAGATCGGGCGGCTGGCCGCCGCCGGGGCCGAGATCGTCAGGGTGGCGGTGCGCAGCCTCGAGGCGGCCGGGAGCCTTGGCGATATCATAGCGGCGTCCCCGGTACCGGTGGCGGCGGACATACACTTCGACTACCGCATCGCCCTGGCGGCGATCCGCGCCGGCGTCCACAAGGTCCGCCTCAATCCGGGGAACATCGGCGGAACCGAGCGTGTGCGGGAGGTGGTGGCCGCGGCCCGGGAGCGGGGAGTGCCGATACGTATCGGGGTGAACGCCGGCTCCCTGGACAGGAGGCGCTTCCCCCACCCCTCGCCGGAGAACATGGTGGAATCGGCCATGGAGCACGTGCGGATCCTGGAGGCGGAGGGATTCGCAGACATTATCGTATCCCTCAAATCTTCTGACGTGCGCCTCACGGTGGAGGCGAACCGCCTCTTCTCGCGCACCTGCGACTACCCCCTGCACCTGGGACTCACCGAGGCGGGGTACGGCACCGCCTGTATCGTCAACAGCGCGGTGGCCATCGGCACGCTCCTCATGGAGGGGATCGGCGATACCGTTCGCGTCTCCATGACCGGCGATCCGGCCGGGGAGCTGCCGGTTGCCAGAGGGATCCTGGAGGCCTCTGGCGAGCGGAGGGCGGCGATACGGATGGTCTCATGCCCCACCTGCGGCCGCACCGACCCCGACCTGGACCTGCTCTCCCTTGCCAGGGAGATCGAGGAGTCCCTCAGGGGCCGCTACGAGGACGCGTTGACGTCCTCGGGACGCTCGATAACGGTGGCGGTGATGGGCTGCGAGGTGAACGGTCCCGGCGAGGCCCTGGAGGCTGACGTGGGGGTCGCCGGGGGGCGCGGCGGATTCATGCTCCTCTTCTCACGGGGAGAGAGGAAACGGAGGATCACGCGGGGCGAGGCCGCGGCCGCGGTGCTGGAGGAGGTGGCACGGATACTGGAGCGGGGGGAGTGACGATCAGCGGAGCAGTATGCCCGGGTTGACCGGCCTGTTCCTCTTCCGCACCTCGAAGTGAAGATGGGGGCCGGTGGTCCTGCCGGTGTTCCCCGAGAGGGCGATCAGGTCGCCGCGGCTCACCGTCTGGCCGGGCCTGACGCCGATGGTGGAGAGGTGGCCGTAGTAGCTCTGGTAGCCGTGCTCATGCTCCAGGATCACCAGCTTTCCGTAGTTCCCCCTGTACCCTGAGAAGACCACCCTGCCGTTGCGCGCCGCGTGGATCCCGGTCCTCATGGGGCAGGCGATGTCGATCCCCGCATGGAACTCGGAGCGCCTCCTGTTGAAGGGGTCGCGCCTGGTGCCGAATCCCGAGGTCTGCCTGCCGATGCGCAGCGGGTTCATGAAGGCGATCCCCAGGAAGAGGGAGCGCTGCAGGTTTGAGACCTTGCCGCAGGGGATGAACACGTACTCACGGTTCAGGTCGGAGGTGTTATTCGCCCGGAGCACGTACTTCACGTCGATCCCGTTTTCCCTCAGCTGTGCCGTCAGGGTGGCGGCGCCGCGGTTTTTCAGCATGATGCCCCTCATGTTGGGGATGAAGAGCACCCTGCCGGGGGTCAGCGAGCCCGGCGAGGAGAGGTCGTTCACCGTCATGAGGGTGTCGATGTCCATGGAGAGCTTTGCCATGATGTTCCAGAAGGAGTCCCCCTGCCGAACCCGATACCGGTAGAAGCGGAGTGAGGGCATACCGCTCACGGACCTGCCGCTTTTGATGGTGTAGATGCTGCGGCGCACGTCGTCGCGGATCGTGCGCACCATGGCGTTGCCCACCGGGTCAAGGCTCGAGATGGACTCCATGGGGGGGTGATCGGCCCGGAGGCCCGCGGCCGTCACCATCACGGCGAGAAGCGCCGGGCAGATGTAGCGATACCTGGTCATTGTTGCGCCCCTATAGGTACAGTATCGGACGGAGGGGGCGATGATTTAAGAGGAATAAGAAAAAAAATTATGTCGCATCGATGAAAAGGGGAGGGGGACGAAAAATGATATTGACATTGTACGGGAATGAAATAATCTGTCGAAGGTGTGTGAAACCGCGCCGTCCGGCGCGGGAACAGTGAAAAGGAGACACGGCTCGTTATGGCAGTGAAAAGCGGCGATATCGCCAGCAACGTGATTGGCGAAAATTCCTACTTTACCGGCACCTTCATCATCAACGGTTCCCTCAGGATCGACGGGCGCTTCGAGGGGAAGTATCTTCAGGCGGAGCAGCTCTACGTGGGCAGGTCCGGCAAGATACGGACCAACATCAACGCCGTCTCCGTCATCGTCGAGGGCCTCATCGTCGGCAACATCAACGCCACCAGCCGCGTCCTTCTCATGCCCACCGCGAAGATCCTGGGGGACATCAAAACCCCGGAGCTGATCATCCAGAACGGCGTGATTCTCGAGGGGAGATGCACCATCTCCAATGACCTGAAGTCCTCCGCCAAGGACCTCATCAGCGTCGAGTACGAGAAGAACAAGATAATCCCCGAGGAGTTTCTTGAGAAATAGCCTCCTGACGATCGGCATCACCGCCGGTGACCCCGCAGGAATAGGGCCGGAAATCGCATTAAAGGCAATGCAGCAGATACCCGCGGAAGAGGCGAGGACGGTTCTCCTGTGCCGCAGGGATGTCGTGGAACGCCGGTACCGCCAGCTCGCCGGGGGGCTCGCCGTCGCCGGCGGGGAGGAGGAGCTGCGCCGCGCCGGCGCCGGGAGGATTCTCTACCACGTCCCGTCGGAGCATCCCGTGCCGGAGCCGGGCCGCGGGAGCGCGGAGACGGGGGGCGAGTCAATCGGGTACGTCGACACGGCCCTGGAGCTCTGGAGGCGGGGCGCCATCGACGCCCTGGTCACCGGCCCGGTGAGCAAGGGGCTGGTGCAGCGGCACGGCGTGCCCTTCACGGGACACACCGAGTATATCGCCGGATTCACCGGCGGCAGCCCCTATATGATGATGTATTCGGGAGAGTACCGGGTCGTCCTCGCCTCGACGCACCTGCCCGTCGCCTCGGTCCAGGACTACCTCTCCCAGGAGCGGCTGCTGGAGGTGATTCGCGCCGGGTACGAATCGATCCGCGCCATCGACGGCGGCGAGGCGACACTGGCGATCGCCGGCCTGGACCCCCACTGCGGCGACGACGGTGCCATCGGGAGCTTCGACGATGAGGTGACCGCCGCGGCGGTACGGCGGGCCAGGGATGAGGGGATCCCAGTGGAGGGGCCCTTCGCCGCGGACACGCTCTTCATTCCGGAACGGTGGCGACGCTACAGCCTTGCGGTCGCCCAGTACCACGACCAGGGGCTCATCCCCTTCAAGATGCTCGCCTTCGACCGCGGGGTGAACGTGACCCTGGGGCTCCCCATCGTGAGGACCTCCGTGGACCACGGCACCGCCTTCGATATTGCCGGCAGGGGGGTCGCCGGATGCGGGAGCATGGTGGAGGCGATACGGGTTGCCGCCTCGCTGGTGCGCCTCCGGCGCGCTGAGGGATGAGGGGTTTCCCGCTCATGAGAATATAATTGCGTGCCGATAAAATAATAATTGTGTCCATTGAGCCCTGTGGTAGAATTGAGTGAGTACGGTGAGCTGGGTTGGCCATGAACGAATTCTTCATAGTAAAGTCGTTTTTCATCTTCCTCGCCCTGTGGGGCATCGGCGTGGTGCTCCTCTGGTTCAGGCCCAGGATCGAGATCTTCTGGAAGATCATCGCCACGCTGATCTTCCTCTTCTATCTCTGGTTCTTCTTCGACGAGATCAGATCGGGTGTGGCGCAGTTCACCGACCAGTGGGCCGCCTTCAGCGTGCATTTCCTGAAGGAGCTCACCGTGCTGGTCTTCGTGAATCTTTTCTTCATCTGGCCGCTGTCGCTGATCCTCATCTTCTACAAGGCGGACGATATCGGCGCGGAGCGCCTGCTGAAGTTCATCTGCCTTCTCACGCTGGTGCTCTGGATCGTCTTCATCATTTACTTCTTCGCGAACCGGGGCGCCGAGACGCAGCTCATCGAGGGGATCAGAAAGATATTCCCCCATGGGAATTAGAGTCCAACCGCTGCTGCTGG
The DNA here is from genome assembly GCA_016929135.1 of Spirochaetota bacterium. Taxonomy (GTDB): domain Bacteria; phylum Spirochaetota; class UBA4802; order UBA4802; family UBA5550; genus JAFGJK01. Next base: position 52,574 of record JAFGJK010000031.1, read on the forward strand.
CGCTCCTGGTGACGCTGGCGGTACCGGCGGGGGTATCGCACCCTGCAGGTGCATCGCCACCCCTTGGGGGGGCGCTGCCGGGGAGCTCCTCCGCCCTCTACAAAAAGGGGGTCGAGCTGGCGCGTGCCGGCGACATCGCCGGGGCCATCCCGCTCTTCGAAAGGTCCGTGGCCCTGAGCCCCTACTCGTGCCTGGGACATTACGGCCTCGGGAAGGCCTACCTTCATACCGGTGGCAAGCTGGACCTGGCGGTCAAGCACCTGAGGATCTCGGTCTCCCTGGACAAGGGCTTCGCCAAGGGGTACTTTTACCTGGGGATGGGCTACTACCTTCGGGGCTACTACATTCAGGCCATACACGCCTTCGACCAGGCCTACCGGAAGGATTACACCTACATCGAGGCGCTCTACAACATTGGCGCCATGTACGATCTCATGGACAACGATTACAAATCGGGCCTCTATTTCAACAGATACCTGAGGGAGAGGGCGGGCGATGAGGAGCTGCTGTTCCAGTAGCGGCCCCCCCGCCGGTCAAATCTTAAAGAGGTTCTCGGCCCGATCCTTCCCCGTGAGCCGGTCGTAATCGTCGTAATCGACGAAGACCAGGTCCGGGAGCTTTTTCCGTATTCTCGTGACGATGTCGCTCCTACCCCCCCGGGCCTCCTTTGAGGTGACGTACCTGAATTCGATGCCGCAGGAGGGGCACTTCGTGAGCCCCTTCAGGGGGATGCCGATCTTCTTGCACTTGGGACAGTGGCCGGATATATCGTCCACCATGACGATGTGCTCCTGAATCTCGTGGATGTCCACCTCGCTCCATATCCTGATGAATCCCATGGTCCCCTCCGTCATACCGAGAATTCTCTGATCCGCTCGTGGCCGTTCCGGCCGAAGTAATCGTCCACGATCCCCTTTATGGCCCCCACCGTCGATTCCTTCCTGATCCTGGTGAATAGCTCGTGCCAGTAGGTGACGTGGGTCACGAAATACCGGCAGAAGCGGTGGCACCTGCTCTTGTGCAGGTGTGGGGGCAGCATCTCTCCGATGGAATCGAGTACCTCATCGAACACCCGTTGAAGATTAATGGCAAGCACTTTATGCTCCCCGGCGGCGCAAATTTCGCAGAGGCGGAATATCCACGGCGACCTGACCGCCTCCCTGCCAATCATCACGCCGTCGCAGCAGTATGTTCGAAGCCGCTCCGCCGCCGCTTCGGCCGAGGTGATGTCGCCGTTGCCGATGAGGGTGATCCCGGTGGCCTCCTTGACAGCGCCGATGATGCGCCAGTCGGCGGTGCGGCGGAACCCCATCTTGGCGGTCCGGGGGTGCAGGGTGATGTAATCGACGCCGCAGTCGGCCAGCATGCGGACGAAGTCGAGCAGGTACCCTTCATCGTAGCGTTCGAAGCCGCACCGCATCTTCACCGAGAGCCGTGTCGCCGCGGCGTCCCTGCAGGCCCGTACGATAGCACCCGCCCGGGTCATGTCGGTGAGGAGCATGGCGCCGATACCCCTCTTCAGAATATCCGGGGCCGCGCACCCCATATTGATGTCGATGGAGTAGGGGGCAGCACCGGAGAGCCTTCGGCAGGCCTCGGCCATCGTCCCCGGATCGCCGCCGGCGATCTGGTACACGAAGGGATCATCGAAGGGGTGCTTCGCGGCCATGGCCTCATTGTGCATGCCGCCGCGCACCAGGGCCGAGGCCGAGAGCATCTCGCTGGCCAGCACGGCCGTGCCGCTGAAGCCCCGGATGGTCTTCCGGAGGGCCGGCGTGGTGATCTCGGCCATGGGGGCCATGTACAGCTGCGGCACATTCATTTCCATGGGGCCAGTATACCGGTCGGGGGGGCATGTCAAGACATATCGCTCCGCCGGGTGGCCCGTGGACAGGGTAAAATTTGTATTGATTCTACCATTGTATGACTGTATACTAATTGAGCGATCGTGCACTGCAGATTGCCCCGTGGAAGCATCCCCCTTTCCTCTCGACGGGTAAGGGGCGATCATCGGCCGGCGCCGCCGGCATCCCGGTTTTATACCCCCCAGGGGTTGAATCGCCGGCAGGAGTGACAGCCAATGAATACAGTAAAGTCCGCCTGGTCGTACCTTACACGCACAGCCTCGGATGACCCCGAGGAGTCCAGACATGAATTCATGCTGCGTGTGTTCCTGGTATCCATGGCGATGATTGCTACCGCCGGCACCGTTTTCGGGGCCCTGGGAATCCTCGTCGGATCGGTCAAGCTCGACACGGTGCTTATCCTGGCAGCCATGAGCCTCCTTTTCTCGGCGGGGTGGTATATGGCGGGTCGTGGGGGGTGGAGGATCGCACGCTTTCTCCCCGTGGCGCTCTTCTACCTGGCCGGGGTATGGGGGATTTATCTGGGGGGGATCGGGACACCGTCGATGCTTCTCATGGCGCTGGCGATAACGCTGGCAGCCATGTTCTTCAGCAAAAGGGGTCAGATCGCGATAATCGCCCTCGTCCTGGCGTCCTACACGGTGCTGGGGGAGCTGCATCGCCAAGGCGTCATCATTGCCGTGCGGAGCGACCAGTCCGCCTACCACAACCGGCTCCTGATCGCGGTGTGCGCCCTGCTGGCCGTCGGGATTCTGCTTCGCTTTCTCGTCAACCAGATGGAGGGGGCGATACGGAGCTCGCAGTGGCGCGAACAGGAGCTGACGGCCGTCAACGAGGAGCTCAGGGCCACCATGGAGGAGCTTGAAGCGACCAACGAGGAGTTCGAGGCGACCAACGAGGAGTTCGTAAAGATTAACCGCGAGCTTGAGGAGAGCGAGATGAAGTACCGGGGGCTCGTGGAGAGCATCAGAGAGGTGATATTCTCCACCGATGAAACCGGAATGCTCACCTACGTGAGCCCCGCCGTACGCGGGATCTTGGGGTTCGAATCGGACAGGTTCATGGGGAAGAATTTCGTGGAATTCATCTACGGCGAGGACCTTGAGAAGATGATCGCCAGCTTTCAGAAAGTCGCCTCCGGCGTCACGGACACGGAGGAGTACCGGATAGTGGGGCCGCAGGGGCGACCTCTCTGGGTCACCAGTACCAGCAGTCCCAGAATGGTGAACGGGCGGTTCGCGGGGATCAACGGGGTGCTGGCGGATATCGACGCGCGAAGGCGTGCCCAGCAGGAGCTCCAGAAGAAACAGGCCGAGCTTCTGGAGAGCGAGGAGTACAACCGGCTTCTCTTCACGGGTTCGCGCGTACCCATCGTGGTACTCGACCCGGAGACGGGCGGGTTCACCGACTGCAACGAGGCGGCGGTGAGGATCTACGGCTACTCATCGAAGGCGCAGGTGGTGGGAAAGACCCCCGGCGACGTCTCGGCCCCGGTGCAGTACGACGGGACGGACTCGTCGGCCGCCGCGCGGGAGCGCATCGAGGAGTCCCGCACGAAAGGATCGGTGGTCTTCCCCTGGCGGCACCGCCGGGAGGACGGCGCGGAATGGGACGCCGAGATCGTTCTGACGAGCTTCAGGCTCCGGGGCCGCCACATGATTCAGTTCACGCTCACCGATATCTCCGAGCGCCTGCGGGCGGAGAAGGAGACCCGCATGAACAGCCTTCGGTTCCAGACGCTCTTCGAGCTGGGCCAGATGCACAGTGCCCCCCTCAAGGAGCTTGCCGATTTCGTCCTGGAACGGGCCGTGGCCATCACCGGCAGCGATATCGGGTATTTCGCCTTCGTGAGCGGGGACGAGAGCGTCCTCACCATGCAGTCCTGGTCCCGGAAGGCCATGGCGGAATGCGCAATCACCGAGAAGCCCATCGCCTACCCACTGGAGTCCACGGGGCTCTGGGGAGAGGCGGTGCGGCAGCGCAGGCCCATCATCACCAACGACTACGATGCGCCGAATCCGCAGAAGAAGGGGTACCCCGACGGGCATGTCGCCGTGAGACGGCACATGAACATACCGGTGTTCGAGGGGGAGCGCATCGTCGTCGTCGCCGGCGTGGGGAACAAGGAGGAGGAGTATAACGACAACGACGTGCTGCAGCTGACGCTGCTCATGGAGGGGCTCTGGCGAATCCTGCGCATCCGCCAGTCGGAGGAGGCGCTTCGGGACAGCGAGGAGCGCTTCAGGTCCATGATCCAGAGCTCCTCGGACATGATATTCGTGCTCGACGAGAGTGGCAGTTTCACCTACGAATCCCCCTCGGTCGAGCGCATCCTGGGGTATCCCGCCGGGTATTTCATCGGCCGCACCCCCTTCGAGCTGATCCATCCGGATGACATGAATATCGTCAAGAAGGAGATGGACGACGTGTACCGCTCGGTGAACAGCGGCATCCCCACTGAATTCCGGCTGCAGTGCTCCGACGGCACCTGGATACCCCTGGAGGCCCTGGCCTCCAATCTCATGGAGAACAGCGCCGTCCGTGGGATCGTCATCACCGCCCGGGACGTCACCGAGCGGAAACGGGCCCTGAAAGCCATGCAGGACAGCGAGGCGCGATTCAGGACCCTGGCGGAATCCTCCCCGGTCCCCATCGCCATGGCCAGGAACGGCATGGTCTTCTTCGTCAACAGGGCCTTCCTGGACATATCGCGCTACGAATCGAGCGAGGAGGCCATTGGCATCAGCCTCCTGGACTTTGTGGCGCCCGAGGAGCGGGAGAGGATCGCCGGGTATATGAGGGACAGAAGGGACAGGGCCAACGTGCCGGTCTACTACGAATCGGTGGGCGTCCGGCGCGACGGATCCCGCTTCCCCTATGAGATCACCGTGGCGATCGTCGAGATGGCCGACGGACCGGTCACCGTCGCCTTCATACGGGACATCACCGAGCGTCGGATGGCCGAGGGGGCCATCCGGGAGCGGGAGGCGACCCTGCGAAGCCTGCTGAACGCGAGCCCCGCCGGGGTGGTCATGGTGGCCAACAGGGTCTTCAGGCAGGTGAACAGTAGGTTCTGCGCGATCTCCGGCTACAACGAGGAGGAGCTGGTGGGTCAGAGCTCCCGGATGATCTATCCCGGCGAGGAGGAGTTCCTGCGGGTGGGGAGGGAGCTCTACGGCGAGATGGAGCGGTCAGGGCTGGGGATGCTGGAGGCGCGCCTGCGGCGTAAGGACGGCATCGAGGTCGATGTCCTCATAGGGGCGGCCCCCTTCGACCCGGCCGATCCATCGGCCGGGGCCTGCGTCACGCTGCTGGACATCACCGCGCACAAGCAGGCGGTGTCCCAGCGGGAGGCCGCGCGGGAGGCCCTCAGGGAGAAGGAGGCGATCATGCGGGGACTGCTGGAGGCGACCCCGGCCGGTGTGGGGATGGTCAGGGACCGCCGCTTCGTGCAGGTGAACGCCTCCCTCTGCAGGATGACCGGCTACACCGAGGAGGAACTGGTGGGCCAGCCCTCCAGGATCATCTATCGCAGCGATGAGGACTTCGAGCATTCCGGAAGATGGCTCTACGGCGAGATGGAGCGAACCGGTCTGGGGACCATGGAGGTGCAGATGCGCCGGAAGGACGGCAGCTTCTTCGATGCCATGCTCTCCCTCGCCCCCTTCGATCCGGCGGACCCCTCGGCGGGTGTCTGCGCCACGGCGCTGGACATCACCGAGCGGAAGCGGGCCGAGGAATCCCTGAGGGAGCGGGAGCGGGTGCTGCAGAGCATCTTCGACGCGAGCCCGGCCGGCATCGCCCTTGTGGTGGATCGCCGCTTCAGGCAGGTGAATTCGTCGTTCTGCAGGATAACCGGCTATCCCGAGGAGGAGATGGTGGGGCAGCACTCCCGGATGCTGTACCCGAGCGACGAGGAGTACGATCGCGTGGGGAGGAACCTCTACGGCGACATGCTGCGCACCGGCCAGGGGATGATGGAGGTGCAGATGCGCCGGAAGGACGGCGCCGATATCGATGTACTGCTGGGACTGGCTCCCTTCGATCCGGCGGATCCCCCGGAGGGGGCCTGCGTTACGGCGCTGGACATCACCGAGCGGAAGATGGCCGAGGGTGCCCTCAAGGTCCGCGAGGGGGCCCTGCGGAGCATACTGGAGGCAAGCCCCGTGGGAATCGCGCTGCTGGTGGATCGCCGTTTCCGTCAGGTGAACAGGTCGCTCTGCAGGATCACCGGCTATGCCGAGGAGGATATGCTGGGCCGGTATACGCGTATGCTCTATCCCGACGACGAGGAGTACAGGAAGGTGGGGAGCGAGCTCTACCGTGAGATGCAGGAGCGGGGCGTGGGGATCATGGAGGTGCGCCTACGCCACAAGGAGGGGAATATCTATTTTGTCATTCTGGGACTGGCCCCCTTCGACCCGGCCGACCTCTCGGCGGGGGTCTGCGCCACGGTCATGGACATCACCGAGCGGAAGCGGGCCGAAGAGACCATACGGACCATGAACCTTGATCTGGAGAAGAAGGTGCAAGACCGGACCGAGGAGCTGCGCAGGGCCTACGACAACCTGGTGAAGACCAACAGCGAGCTGGAGACGGCGCTCAGGAATCTGAGCGAGACGCAGCAGCAGCTGGTTCTCTCGGAAAAGCTCGCCGCTCTGGGGCAGCTGGCCGCGGGAATGGCGCATGAGCTGAACACTCCCCTGGGGGCAATCATGTCGTCGAACCGCACGATGATCGACATTATCACTACCGGGCTGCCGGCGCTGGCGGACCTGATGGTGGGGCTGAAGAAGGGGGACAAGGAGCGGTTCGATGCGCTCCTGCTCGAAAGCCTCGCCGCGGCCGTTGATATCGACCGCACCGTGGACAGGAAGACGAAACGGGATATCAGGCTCAGGCTCGAGCAGGCCGGTGCAGAGGACAACCGGGCGCTCTCTGATGCCATCGCGGATCTGGGGCTCTACCGGTACGTGAGGAAGCACCCGGCGATCCTGAAAAACGAGCAGCTGGGGGGCTTCCTGAAGGGGATCTCGTCGCTGGCCTCGCTGCGGCGCCTCGGGGAGATCGTCGCCATCGCCGCCGAGAAGGCATCGCACGTGGTGGGCGCCCTGAGGAGCTATCTGCGGCAGGAGGAGCAGGGGGAGCTCACGCCGGTGGATCTCAAGAGCGAGCTGGACGTAATACTGACCCTGTACTACAATAAGCTGAAGTACGGGGTGACGGTGAAGAAAGGCTACGAGGAGGGGGGATACGTGCTGGGGAACAGGAACGGCCTGAACCAGGTGTGGATGAACCTGCTCAATAACGCCCTCCAGGCCATGGACTACAGGGGGACGCTGGAGATCCTGACGAGGCCGCAGGGGGAATGGATCGTCGTGTCGGTCATCGATTCCGGGAGCGGAATACCGGAGGAGATACGCGGACGGATCTTCGAGCCCTTCTTCACCACGAAGCAGTACGGGGAGGGGATCGGCCTGGGACTTGATATCAGCAGGAAGATTGTGGAATCGCTGGGCGGCAGGATCGAGGTGGAGAGCGTCCCGGGGAGGACCGAATTCCGGGTCTGGCTCAAAGCGGCGGCGCCGTCGTGACCGGTTAAAATTTTCATACCGCCGGAATAATATTCTTTACAATCCGCATTTTCCGGTGTCATACTGTTATCCGCATCGGATCCGCGGGATCGGCCGGGTGCCGCTGATTTTAATGGTGGGGAATATGAGTAAAAGTGCAATTCTCTGCGTCGACGACGAGGCGATCATCGTCATGTCCCTCATGCAGGAGCTGAAGATGAATCTGGGGGACCGGTTCGTCTACGAGAGCGCCATGAACGCCCAGGAGGCCTTCCAGGCGATCGAGGACCTCATGCTCGACGGCATCACGGTGATACTGGTCATATCGGACTGGCTCATGCCGGGGATCAAGGGGGACGAGTTCCTGATAAAGGTGAGGGAGAAGTATCCCTCGATACGCTCCATCATGATCACCGGGCAGGCGGACGATGCCGCGGTGGAGAGGGTCATGAAAGAGGCGATGACCAGCGCGGTGCTCAGAAAGCCCTGGAACACCCGAGAGCTGATCGAGTCGATAGAACAGTGCTGCAGCAACGGCGAGTGCACCTGCCCGTAGGAAACTGCCGCCGCTGAACACAAACTGAATTCTGTGCATATATGGCGCTTCCTCTCTCCATCCCGCTGATACATGCCATGGGGGACCGGTTTCTCGGTCGGTCCGGTTCTGGAAGCCTCGGCGGATAAAATGTTCTTGCAAATCATTATGTCACCCATAACTGTTGTCGTTTGAACCCGTTGCGTTTCCGGATTTGTCATTTCGCCCACTTCGGCGAGTCCCTGGGGCACTCCGCGGGAGACGCGGGTGCTGTTCCTCCGGGCCCCTCGACCGGGCCCGGGATGCACGCCGCGTGGGATCCTGATTCCTGAATGGCAGGATCGTACCGGCCGCACCCGTGGCGATGAGAGTGCAGGGCCTGCCGAGGGGCGGGACGGCACGTGTCGAAATGACAGCACCGAACCGGGCGCGTTCATTGCGCATCATAAATTAATCATGGGGGGAACACCGTAATTATGAGTGATCAAAGGACCAGCCAGCCGAAACAGACCCTGTCCCTGTTCGACGTCATCGCCATCACCGTCGGTATCGTCATCGGCTCCGGTATCTTCAAGCTGCCGGGCATGGTGGCGGGGAACACCGCCGGTGGCACCATCTTCATGCTCACCTGGCTTGCCGGCGGGGTGATGTCCATCATCGGGGCACTGTGCTACGCCGAGCTCGCCTCCACCTATCCCAACGCCGGAGGGGACTACTTCTTCATCCACCGTGCCTTCGGGGAGGGGATGTCCTTCCTCTTCGCCTGGGCCAGGATGTCGGTCATACAGACCGGGTCCATCGCCTTTCTCGGTTTCTTTCTGGGCGACTATCTCTCGACCCTGTGGCCCCTGGGCACCTATTCGTCGGCGATCTACGCCCTGATCACCATCGTGATCCTCACGCTGATCAATATCCGCGGCGTCGTCTTGGGCAAGTGGGCGCAGAACCTCTTCACCACCACCATCGTGGCGGGGCTCATCACCGTGGTGGGGATCGGCATCTTCGGTACGCCGGCACCGGCACCCGCCGAGGCGGCTGCCCCGGCGGCCCAGTCGCTGCCGGGCCTGGGGATGGCAATGGTCTTCGTGCTTCTCGCCTTCGGCGGGTGGAACGAATCGGCCTACGTCTCCGCCGAGATCAAGGATCCGGCGAAGAACGTCGTGCGCGCCCTGGTGATCGGTCTCACCGCGGTGACGGCGATCTACCTGCTGGTCAACTGGTCCTACCTGAGGATCCTGGGACCCTCGGGGATCGCGCAGTCGCGGAACATCGCCCAGGACCTGGTGCGCGTGGCCGTGGGCCCGCAGTTCGTCCCCTTCATCACCTTTCTGATCGTCTTCGCGGTGCTGAGCACCATGAACGCCACCATCATGGCGGGCGCCCGGAGCAACTACGCCCTGGGGAGGGACTATCGGATCTTCAGGTTTCTGGGCAGCTGGAGGGAGGAGGCGGGTACGCCGGTGGCAGCCCTGGTGATACAGGCGGTCATCGCCATGCTGCTGGTCGTCGTGGGGACCACCATCAGCGTCGATACCGGCTTCGAGACCATGGTGGCCTATACCGCGCCGGTCTTCTGGTTTTTCTTCTTCCTGGCGGGCCTGTCACTCTTCGTGCTGCGCAGGAAGGACGGGGACCTGCCGCGGGTGTTCCGGGTACCGCTCTATCCGGTGACGCCGGTTCTCTTCTGCCTGATCTGCCTCTACATGCTGCAGAGCAGCGTCTCCTACATCTTCCTGCTGCCGCAGATCGGCAAGTTCTCCGGCATGGGGGCGATCCTGGGGATCGGCGTCCTCCTTCTGGGGATCCCGCTGTACATCGTCGACCGGGTGATGGGGAAGGGGAAGTAGCGGCTCCGGCACATGTGCTGAGCGACAGGGGGGTCATCGACGATGACCCCCCTTCTTTTCCTGAAGCGTCGATGGCCCGACGCTATTTTCTGGCCCGCCGTATCGTCATGAGGTTCGATTTCCCCAGCTGATAGTTATAGCCGTAGCTGAAGGGGAGGGGCCCGGAGGATTTCTCGTCCATGGCCTTCTTGAGGTCCGGCTGCATCCGGTTCGCGAAGAGCGGAATCGGCCTGCTGTAGTACCCGTGAAGGCGCACCTCCCATCCCTCCTTGAAGTAGCCCAGGGGGATCCCCGAATCGTCCTGCACGATGAAGTCGCTGCCGGCCAGCAGCGCCCCCCGGATGCCGGTGAACTTGATATTGGCGTTGTGCATCAGGTAGGAGGCGGATTTGATCACCGTGGCGAATGGCGCCTGCTTCCTCAGAAAGGGGATGAAGTTGGGATTGCTCCTCTGCAGCGAATAGTCGATCACGTTGAGCATGAAGTAGCGCACCGTCTGCACCGGCCCCCTCTCCTTTCTGAATGAGATCTCGACGCCGGGGATCCAGGATTTTGGCGGATTCTCCCAGCGGATTGCGTCGTCCGCCGGCGAGCCGGGCACGACGTCCCCGTTCTTGTCGATGGCGATCCTCCGCGCCCCGGTGATCTCGTAGTCGTGGAGCGCCAGGAAGAAGAGGAGCATGGTGCCGATGCTGTTGAAGCGCTTGTTGCGCAGCGTCTCGGCCATACCCTCGGTGCGGAAGAAGTTCATCCTCAGGATGGTCCCCAGGGACTGCTTCACGCTGTTCAGCCCCCCCCGGAGCTCTCTCTCGGTGAGGTGCGTCCCCTCCGGAATCGGGGCGGGGCTCTCCAGACCGAAGAGTATGTAGTTCTCCGCGTCAGGGAAGAAGGCCAAGGCATGGGGGATGTCGGGACCGCTGAAGGGATAGAGGACGGTATTGAAGCGTTCTGACGGGGCATACTGCTTCCACCACTGGCTCATCTTTTCCATGTTGGGCCGCTGGAACCGGTTGAAGCCCTCCTCGATCTGGCGGCGATACTGGGCGTAATAGGCCGTACGCGTGAACTCCAGGAGCGGGGACTCGTCCCTGACCCCCCTGCCGGCCAGAAAACGCGCCATATCGTTCAGTTCCGGGTTTGCCCGGACCTGGGCCATGCCGTTCTCGCCCTTCGACGAACAGAAGAGCGTCCAGGCGATGACGCAGGCGATGACGGCGGCTATGGTTCTGCGGTGCGATGTGTATGACATAGAGATGCCTCTTGGGATGTGGGATACGACGTTCCACTTGGCGTACGGGAGCGCCGTTTGTCAAGTATTTCTCCCCGCCGCCGCTTCCGGCATGCCGGCCCCCGTCGGTGTAAATTTTAGCGCTGCGGATATTTTTACTTGACGAAAATGTTCCGTGGTATAGGCAGGTATACCGTATTTCCGCACCGGTAATGACACTGAATCCTGACAGGCCGTTGCGTTCGGTGCCCCCGCAGCCGGGGCGAAACCACTATGGGGACCCAACAATGAAAAAGATAGACGACCACAAACTTTATATGTATTTCGCAATCGCGACGCTGGCAATCGCGGTTATCATCGGTGCGATCTCCCTCTATTCGAAGCTGGTAGTGGAGCCCAAGGTGGACACGCTCCTGTCGTCCACCGAGGACATCAACCAGAATTACCGAGAGGCCTACCGGATGCTGCGGGACGCGCAGGTGTTCGCCAGGTATCAGAACTTCGATTCCGAGGCCACCTCTCTCATAACCTACATACGGGATTTCGACAGAAAGGTCTATACCGGCGACGAGTTCCTCGATACGGACATACGTGCCATGGAGGATCTGCTGAGGCGGAGGGCCAAGGGCTCGAGCCTGGGCATCTACACCACCTTTTTCTTCCTCCTGCTGTCAGCGCTCGGCGGCGGCGCCTTCCTTTACGAGAAACGGCAGCTCGCGAAGACACAGTAATCCAGCGGCCCCGCACCAGTCATACCCCGCGGCCAAATAATTCTTGACCACGTCCGGAAAACGGGTATGCTGATCCCGTGGAGTGTATCAAGTGAAAAAGCGCATCATGGTGATCGACGACGAGGAATCGGTACGGAAATTCATATCGAAGATACTCGTCAGGCAGGGATATTTCGTCATCGAGGCGGCCAACGGCAGAAAGGCGATCTCGCTGCTGGAGGAGGCGCCGGTGGATCTCATCATGCTCGACATGAACATGCCGGAGATGAACGGCCTCGATTTCCTTCGGTACGCGAGGGATCACAACCTCTCATCGGCGCCGGTTCTCATGGTGTCCGGGAGCACCGAGACCGAGCTCCGGGTCGAGAGCTACCGGCTGGGCGCCTACGATTTCATCACGAAGCCCGAGCATGCCGAGGTGATGCTGAAGAGGATTGAGAACGGGCTGAAGATCGGCGAGATGATACACTTCAACGAGTTCATGAAGATCGAGCTCTACATGGCCAGGAAGCTCCAGAAGTATCTCTTCCCGGAGCCGGAGTTCAGGACCGACTCCGTATCCATCTCCACCTGGTCAAAGCCTCTCTCCGATATCGGCGGGGATCTCTACGATTACATGCAGTTCAGGAACGGCAACCTGGTCTTCTTCGTCGGCGATGTCACCGGACACAGCATATCTGCGGCGCTCTACACGGCCATCGTGAAGATGGTCTTCAGGAACGCCCTGAAGCTTTCCGAGCGGCCCGACGAGATCGTGTCGAACATGAACAGGGAGCTTTTCGGAAATCTGCCCATCGAGACCTTCGTGACCATGTTCCTCGGTGTGGTGGACAGCTCCGATATGGTCCTCCACTACACCAATGCCGGTCATCCGAAGCCCTATTACACAAAGGGGGGCAGGGTCGCGGAGCTGCCGGGGAACGATTCATTCCTGGGACCGATACGGAACCCCTCTTTCCACACTCATTCTCTCCCCATGAGCGATATCGACGCCCTCTTTGTCTTCACCGACGGCGTGCTGGACGTCCTGGGGGGGGATGACACACCGGCGGGACTGGGGCTGCTGATGGAGGTTCTGGGGGATTCATCCACCCCGCCCAGGGAAAAGCTGCTGGCGATGCAGCGCCGCATCTCCGGCGGCGAATACCGGGTCATGGATGACTGCACCATGCTCATGCTCCGGGGGCGCGGGGTGGACGGGGAGTGAAGATACTGGTGGTCTCCGACAGCCACGGCAACTCGGAACGGCTGCGCAGGATCGTGGATGCCGAGCGCCCCTTTCAATACCTGGTGCACTGCGGCGACGGCGTGAACGATCTTCTCCATGCCGGGGTGCCCGCCGATGCGGTGACGCTCGCCGTTGCGGGGAACGTGGATCTGGGGAGGGGTATCACGGGGGAGCGGATACTCTGGACCAGGATCGGCGGCAGGGCCTTCATGATCACCCACGGCGACCTCTTCGGCGCCCACAACGGCCTATCCGGCCTGGAGCGTGAGGCGGCGAGAGGGGGCGCGGATATCGTCCTCTTCGGCCACACCCACGTGCGGCACCTGCGGGAGGAGCCGCCGGCGATGCTCAATCCCGGCTCGGCCAACAACGGCTGGTACGGCCTGGTTGAGATTGACGGCGACGTGCGGTTTTCGCACCGGCAGTTGGCCTGACTGCCGCCGCTGCAGATCGCGGTGCGTCTCTTTTTACCTCGTTGCGGCGTTATACGATTCCCGCTGGCTGGTCCGGTGCGGAGTGGGTGCTTATAATGACGGCTTCGACCCGTCAGGCTGAGAAGGTGGGGTCTTTTTTTATCAGTATTTCCTTGATCTTGGAGTCTCCGGCGGAGAAGTAGATCACGTGGGATTCCAGGATTTTATACTCCGTGATTACCCTGTTGAATTCTTCGTCGCGTTTCAGGTCCATGAGGTCAAATTCATGAAACCTTGAACTGCCGACTCCAATGAATATCGCTTTCATCTACCGTTCCCGTGCGACAGAATATAAGGAAGCCTGTACGCCAGCGGCGTCCCGAGCGTCTCCCCTGTGCCTGTGTCCGATCTTACCATTGTGGAGGGTCCCTGTTTTCTTTATGCAGGGTATAAAGCATTAATGTATTTGTAAAGTATTTTAATCCAATTTTTCAGCTTCGCGGATAAAAAAATGATCCGGGGCTTCAATGCCGGCAAGGGGGAACGGGTACGGATGAAATATTGGAGCAACCCCTTTTTTACGGTTGACTTTTTGATTTCTCAATTTATTTGTTGACATGATTTGTGGGCGTGCAAAATCCCTCAACGAAAGAGACCCATTCGTAATGGGCATGCATTATATAAAAGGAAGCGCTTGCGCCGGCCATAGTGCGGCAGGGGCGCTTTATATGGTAGATTATGACATCCAAGCGTTCCATCATCACCCTGTCGATCCTCAGCGCCCTTTTATTCGCCGCTCCCGGGCTGAAGGCCTATCAGTTCGATTTCGTGACAGTGGGCGATGTCGTTCACAAGGTGAAGAAGAAATTCGGGAGCCTCACCACCTACCAGGCGGACTTCGCGGTGGTTTCACAGAAGACCGGGAAAACAAAGGCCCAGAGCGGAATCATAAAGTACCGTGCCTCCGACAACCTGCTGATAGAGTTCCACCAGCCCCCGGGACAGCGGATCGTTTCGAACGGCAGGGTGATGTGGATCTATATCCCCTCCATGAACGTGGTGGCCGAGCAGAACCTGAAGGCCGAATCGGCGGGCCTCTTCTCGTCGAACACGAAAAGCGGGCTCACCAGGCTGTTCTCGAAATACCATTACCGATTCGCCTCGAAGGAGCAGCCGGAAACGCAGAGCGACGGTTCCAAGTTTTACACCCTGTACCTGAAACAGCGGGAAACCAGGAGCGGCTTCAGGACCCTGCAGCTGTGGATCTCCGAGGACTATTTTATCACCAAGGCGAAGGGGGAGACCTCCACCGGCAAGGTGATCGAGATCACCTTCTCGAATATCCGCACCAACGTCAGTCTCCCCTCGAGTCTCTTCCGTTTCGATGTGCCGTCCCGGGCGAGGGTCATTAAGAATCCGATGATATCTGAGGAGTAGTCTTTGGAAACGATAGGCGAAAAACTGAGGGCCGCCAGGGAAGCGAAGAAACTCACCATCAAGGAGGTGGTGAAGGAGACGAATATCAACCCCCTCTACATCGAGGCGCTGGAGGAGGAGAAGTTCGACAAGTTCCCCAGCGAAACCTACCTTATCGGATTCCTGAAAAATTACGCCGAGTTTCTCAGGCTCGACGTCGATGCCATCGTCAAGGCGTACAAGGGCTACAAGATCGGCGAAAGCGCCACTCCGCTGGAGGAGCTCACGAGGCCGACGAACTCCTCATTCTCCATGATGGCCTCATCGCTGTTCAACAGGTACCGGAACCTGGTGTACGTCGCCGGCGTGGTGATCGCAGTGTTGCTGGTCATCTCGGTCTTCCGCCTCCTTTGCGTTTCCGACGTTGACATTTCGCACCAGGAATCGCTCGAGGACATCAGGAACCAGTACAGCGAGAAGAACAAGGAGATCGAAAACCTGCGCATCCTGACCCTCACCAACAACAGGGGCTCGATCCTGGTGTACAAGAAGGAGGCCGTGCAGTTCCTTGTGGACACCAAGGAGGTCGTCTTCGTCCTGAAGGAGATCGGGGCCGGCAGCGTCGACCTGGAGATCACCCCCGGCAAGTTCGTCGAGCGGATCGAGATGGACAGGCCGAAGACCCTGAAGATCGCGGGGTGCCCCCGGGACGTACAGTTCTCACTGAAGGGGCTCACCGAGAACAGGGCCAGCATCATGGTGGCGCTGGGCGAGAAGGAGGAGGTTCCGACCGAGGTGAAGGAGCCGGAGAAGAAGGAAGAGCCGGTGATGCAGGGTGACAACACCACGGTGATCGCCACCAACAAGCAGAGCCTGAAGATCGTGGTGGAGGCGGAATTCACGCAGAAGTCCTTCATAGAGCTCTACTGTGACGGGACCCGCAAGATGCGCAGCTTCGTGCCCGAGGGCTCCAAGGAGCGGTGGGAGGCCACCGACAACATCCAGATCAAGATCGGGAACGCCGGCGGCATGCAGGCCCGCATCAACGGCAGGGACTTCAAGTCCTTCGGGGCCCCCGGTCAGGTGGTGAACAAGGTCATCCGCTGGAAACGGGACGTGAACAACCCGAACATGTACCACATCGTGATCCAGGACTGGTAGGTCTCCCGGCGGAGGCCCTTCCGGCGGTGATGCCGCTGCGCCCCGGTCACCGCGACCATGAAGATCAATCCATAGCAACCGGTGCGTAATGCAGGAACCGCAGAGCCTCTCCTTCGCAATCATCTCACTTGGCTGCTCGAAAAACCTGGTGGACTCCGAGCGGGTCAACGGCGACATGATCGCCGCCGGCTTCGTCCCGGCGGAATCGACGGAATCCGCGGACATCGTCATCATCAACACCTGCGGCTTCATCACCCCGGCCAAGGAGGAATCCATCGGGATGATCCTGGACGCCGCCGGTGCCGAAGGGGAGAGGCGCGTGGCGGTCATGGGGTGCCTCTCCCAGCGCTACGGAGACGAACTGACACGGGAGATGCCGGAGATCGATTTCATCTACGGCATCCCGGACGGCGCCTTTGTCCGGCGGCTCTGCGATGCCCTCGGGGTGGCGCCGCCGAAAAGGTTCCGCGGCAGGCGGACGCCCCTGGTAGCGGGACTCTCCTATTCCTTCCTGAAGATTTCCGAGGGGTGCTCGAACCGCTGCAGCTACTGCGCCATTCCGCTCATACGGGGGGGGCGGCGCCCCTTCCCCCCGGGGGAGATCCTCCGTGAGGCCCGGGACGCCCTTGCCGGGGGGGCCGTGGAGCTTGACCTGGTGGCGCAGGACACCGCATCGTACCGTTACGGGGAAACGAGGCTCCCTGAGCTCGTGGCCTCGCTCTCCCGTCTCAGGGGCCTCCGGTGGCTGCGCCTCCTCTACTGCCACCCGGACCACCTGAGCGGTCCCATCATCAGGAGCATCGCCGGCAACCGGAGGGTGGTGAAGTACATTGACATCCCCTTCCAGCACGCCAGCGGCAGGATCCTCCGCTCCATGGGGCGCCGGGGCGATGCCGAGCGTCATCTGGCCCTGATCGCCCGGCTGCGGCGCGATGTGCCCGGCATCAGGATCCGCTCCACCTTCATGGTGGGCTACCCCGGGGAGAGCGACCGGGATTTCGCCGAGCTCATGGCCTTCATGCGCGAGGCCAGGATCGACAGGGCGGGCGCGTTCATCTACTCCCCCGAAGAGGGGACCGCGGCGGCCGGCATGGGGGGACAGGTGCCGGAGGGGGTGAAGCGCGCCAGGTTCAGGAGGCTCATGACGCTCCAGCGGCGGATCTCGGAGCGGTCGCTTGAGTCGATGATCGGCTCCACGGTACGGGTACTGGTGGAGGAGCGGCTGGACGCAAAGACCTTCATCGGCAGGAGCGAGTACGACGCCCCGGAGGTGGACGGGATTTTTTACTTGACCGCCCGTGACGCGGCGATTAAGTCTATCGTGCGGGCCAGGGTGACCGGGGCCGCGGAATACGACCTCTACGGAGAACCAGCGTGAAATTCGGCGAACGCATTGTCAACATACCAAACCTTCTGTCCATATCGAGGATCGTGTTCATCCCCCTCTTCATCTACCTGATGTCGCTCAGGACCCTGCACGGATGGGTCGGCGCGCTGGCGGTGTTCGCCCTGGCGTCGCTCACTGACCTGCTGGACGGATGGAGCGCCCGGAGGCTGAAGCAGGAATCGGAGTTCGGCAAATTCATAGACCCGCTGGCGGACAAGTTCCTGGTGATCTCCTCGCTGGTGGTCATCATCGTGATGGACCCCTACCTGGAGATCATCGATTTCTGGATGATCCTCATCATCGTCGGAAGGGACATACTGATCACCGTGATGCGCTACCTGGCGATCAAGCGCGGCGCATCACTGCAGACCAGCCGGTTCGGCAAGATCAAGACCGCATTCCAGATGACGTCGATCGTCGTCATCATCATGATATACATCGTGCGGGTGTCGGGATTCGCCGAGACCCACCGGTCGGTCCCCTACTGGATCATGCTGGGCGTGACGGTGCTCACCGCGCTGTCGGGGCTGCGGTACCTCTTCGTCAACTGGCGCCTGTTCCTTCCAGAGAAAAAAGGGGACCGCGCGAATTGAAGATACGGAAGGCCCTTTTCACCGCGCTCTATACCGGATATTCGCCGGTGGCGCCGGGGACGGTTGGTACGCTCCTGGCCGTCCTGATCTACGTGGGGGAATACCTCCTCTTCGGGGAGCGCTGCCGCGTGGTGAACGCCGCGGTGGTGGCGGTATCGCTCTATCCGGCGGTCCTCCTCTGCGGCGCCGGGGAGAAGCATTTCGGCGTGAAGGACCCCTCGCAGGTGGTCCTGGACGAGGTGCTGGGGTACTGGGTGAGCGTCCTGTTCCATCCCTTCAGCTGGCACATGGCGGTGGGGGCGTTTTTCGTTTTCAGGTTCATGGACATCGTCAAGCCCTATCCCGCGGGGAGCCTCCAGAAGATACGGGGCGGGGCCGGTATTTTAATTGACGACCTGGTGGCGGGAGTGTATACAAATATAATCATGACGGCGGTGATGTTCCTCATCGGCATGTACCGTCTGCCGGTCGTTTTCTGATCCCGGCCAGGAGCCGGGGACCTTACACGGACGAGGCACGACATGACCATCCCTTGCACAGCCGCAGAGAGGGGCCGGCGTCGCCGGCGCCGAATGATCATTCCCCTCATGGCCCTTTGCCTGGCCGTTACGGTATCGGGAGCCCAGGAGATGCGCGATACCGTGATGGAGGGGAAGATCGACGCCCTGGAGAAGAAGGTGGGGTTCCTGAAGTACAAGGGGATCGATGTGGCGTTGATGGAGGAGCGCATTGCGTCGCTGAAGAGGAAATACCGCGAGTACACGGAGACGCTCCCCATGCTTCAGGAGGCGAAGACCGACGCGGAACGTGAATCCCTGAGCCGCGAGACCGGCATGATGCGGCAGGTCATCGACCTGACCATCTCCAACCTGGAGGGGGAGGTTTCGGTCAAGACCGCCAGCGTGCAGCGGCTGGACATCCTGTACATCCTCGCCTCGATCTTCGGCGTGGGGTTCGTCGTCGGCATAACAATCTACACCATATGGATGTACATGAAACGGCGCTGATCCGGTACCGGGCCCCTATGTGGAGATACCTTTTCAACTCCGGAAAGCTCGCCTACGTGAAGGGAAGGAAACCGAGCGTCTCCTGCATCCTCTGCGCCATACGGGACCGTGATCCGGCGGTGGAGAGCATGGAGCTGTACCGTGACGATTACGGCATCGTCACGGTGAACCTGTACCCCTTCAATCCGGGCCAGCTGATGATTTTCCCCCTGCGCCACGTGGAGGACCTGCGCGACCTGCGGGACGACGAGGCCGCGGCGATGCACCGGCTCCTCTGCAGGTCCCTCTCCGCCATTGCCGACGAGTACTCCCCCTCGGGGTTCAATGTGGGCTTCAACATGGGGAGGGGGAGCGGCGAGAGCATCGCGCACATCCACCAGCACGTCATCCCCCGCTACGGCAACGAGGTGGGGTTTGTCGACATCATCGCCGGCACCAGGCTCGTGGTGAACGATCCCCGGGAGGTGGTGGAGCGGCTGAGGGGCCGCTTCGCACGGTGAACGGCCGCGGCGGCATCGCCCCTAGTGGGGATGCCCCTCCAGGGCGATGAATTCCTTCATCTCGGCCTCGGTGATGTTGACCCGGTAGGGCTCGTTGCACATGGGGCAGCACCCCTCGTTGTCCCCCACGGCGACCGTTTCCAGCGTCAGCCCCAGGTTCGAGCCGCAGAGGAGGCAGGTGAGATCGGAGATTTTCATGGGTGTTCGCTTAAACATTCTGACAGCCCCCTGTGAGTTCCATGGCTGTCCACTGTTGCGCCGATGCCCTTTTTACGCAATCAGGTTTTGTCGCGTTCCGCACCGAACCCCCCGAAATGGATAATTTCACCCCCCCCGGCATAACATTTATTTGACAAATATACAGCCAACTATAGAGTGTGTATAAAAGGGCACTCTATGCTCATTTATGAGCGGCTATCCATAAAAAACAACTCATTCAGGAGGTTCCCATGGCTGTTAATCCTATAGTTGACTCACGGGACGTGCGTTTTATTCTCTTTGAAATGCTGGAAATGGATTCATTGACAAAATTCCCGAAATACGCCGATTTTGACAGAGAAACCTTTCAGAGCGTCATCGATCTCGCGGAAACGATCGCCGTGGAAAAGGTGTACCCCATCAATTCCGCCGCGGACAAGAAGCACGCGCAGTACAAGCCGGATACGAAAGAAGTCATCATCCCCGAGGAGTATTTCCCGGGGCTGAACGCCTATCACGAGGCCGGTTTCCTCGGCATCGCCGCCGAGCAGGACCTGGGCGGCATGGGCATGCCGGAGACCATCTTTGCGGTCGCCACGGACTATTTCTCGGCCGCCAGCATCGCCTTCACCATGTATCCCATGCTCTCCATCGGCGCGTTGAACCTGGTGAAGAACTTCTACACCGGCGCGGACAAGGACCTTATCATCCAGAAGCTCATCACCGGGGAATGGGGCGGCACCATGTGCCTTACCGAGCCGGATGCAGGCTCCGACGTGGGCGCGCTGAAGACCAAGGCGATGCCGATCAAGGACAACGAGTACAAGATCAGCGGGCAGAAGATATTCATCTCCTCAGGCGACAACAATTACTACAAGAACAACATCCACCCGGTGCTGGCGCGCATCGAGGGAGACCCGGCCGGGACCAAGGGAATCTCGATCTTCGTGGTACCCAAGACGAACTACACCCCCGACGGGAAGCTCACCGGCTCCAATGACGTGGTCTGCGCCGGCATTGAGCACAAGATGGGCATCACCGCGTCGGCCACCTGCACACTGAGCTTCGGCGACGAGGGGAAATGCGTGGGACGCCTCATGGGGGACCAGCGCAAGGGTATGAAGATCATGTTCCAGATGATGAACGAGGCGCGCCACTTCGTGGGCGGCCAGGGGATGTCGGTGTCCAGCGCCGCCTACATGCACGCCGCCACCTACGCCAAGAACAGGACCCAGGGGGTGCACGTCACCCAGATGCTGAACCCCGAGGCGAAGGGCGTCACCATCATCAACCATCCCGACGTGAAGCGGATGCTCCTGAGCATGAAGTCGAAGGTGGAGTGCATGAGGGCGCTGCACTACTACTGCGCGCTGCAGACCGACCTGATCCATGTCTCCGAGGGGGACGCGAAGAGAGAGGCCCAGGCGGTCCTGGACTTCCTGATCCCGATCAACAAGGCGGGGAACACCGACACCTCGTGGGACGTCACCGCCACGGCGATCCAGGTCTACGGCGGCTACGGCTTCATCGAGGAGTACCCGGTGGCCCAGTACGCCAGGGACTCGAAGATCCTCTCCCTCTACGAAGGGACCAACGGGATCCAGTCCATGGACCTCACCATGAGAAAGCTCCTCATGGACAAGGAACAGTACAACTACAGCATCTTCAAGAAGAAGATCAAGGAAACCATCGCGGCCGCCAAGGGCGTTGTGGACGACAAGTATCTCAAGGTGGTGGATCGTGCCCTCGCCGAGATGGACAAGGTGGTGGATTCCCTGAAGCAGGCCATGGCCGGCGGCAAGTTCCTCCACATCTTCGCGAACGCCACCCCGCTCCAGGAGGCGCTCACCATGCTCACCTACGCCTGGATGGCGCTCTGGGGCCTCGCCAAGGCGACGCCGAAGATGAAGGAGCTCGTGGGCGACAAGAAGGGAGAGGAGCGCGAGGCGCTGCTGAAGGACAACCTGGAGGCGGCGTTCTACAACGGCCGTGTGCTCTCCAGCCAGTTCTACCTGGGGTCCGAGTTCCCGAAGTACTTCGGAAGGATCGAGGCGCTCCTGAACGACGAGGCTGCGGTGGCGAAGGCCAACGACACGGTCTTCTGCAACACCCCCGCGGAATAGGGAGACTGAGAACGACAACGAGGGGGGGCTGTCCGGAAGGACAGCCCCCCTTTTTTTACACCGCGATCGACGCCGCCAGCTCCTTTGGCAGACGGTAGTTCCCGGAGGAGAACTTGCGTATCTCCCCCCCGGAGATGCTGAGGAAATAAACCGTCAGCCTCCGTTTTTTCTTCAGGAATTCCAGGAACCGGACGTTGTCCTCGAGGCTGTGGTGCATGGAGAGGTTCACCGCCTGGGGCTCGCCGCGCTGGGTGAATATCATGGTGACGGTGGTGCGGAACCCCTGGCTCTCCACGTGCCAGCCGCACCTGCCCGTCTCCAGGGACTGCAGCTCCTCCTCGAGATCGAAGAAGAGGACGGCGTAGCCCCGTTTCCCCCTGAGGACGATGGCGTCGCCGGGCGAGTAGACCTTCGTGTAGAGGATCGTGCAGGGCCCCTCCTGGGGGAGCCGGCCCCCCTGGGGGAGCCGGCCGACGATCCGCTCGACCTCTTCCGTGGTGATCCGAATATCGCTATCCATGTCCGCCCCCTGCAAACGCTCTGACGATACCCCTGTAGCGCCCCGGGGGCGGACTGTCAAGTGAATAGCGGAACACTGCGGGGTCAGAGCGTCCCCCGGAATCCCCCGTAAAAGGAGATCCCCGGCGTCTGGTATCCCAGCTGTTCCTCGTAGTCCTCGTTCAGCAGGTTCTCACCCCGCACGAACACATGGATCTGGTCTATCACCCGAACCGTGACGGCAGCGTCGAGACGGTAGTGTGCGTTGATGTACCGGTTGCTGGTGTCGAGGCGCTCTCCCACGTAGAGGAGCAGGGCGTTGATGTTCACCCGGCCCAGGAGCAGGTAGTTGGCCCACAGGGAGCCCTGGTGCCGCGGACGGAAAAAGAACTCGCGGTTGGTGGTGTTGTCCCTGGAATCGGTGTAGGTGTAGCTGCCGGCAATCGTCAGCTCCTCCAGCGGACGTACCGTCACGATGAACTCGAAGCCCTTCGAGCTGGCCCCGCGGATGCCGTTGTAGTAGTAGCCGTAGGGGGGAACCCAGCCGGAGGAGTAGAAGGTGATCGGATCGGTGTAGCGGATCCAGAAATAGTCCATCTCTACGGAAAGGATCTCCCCGAGGATTGGCTGCACGAAGCCGACGTCGAAGCTCATGCTCTCCTCGGGGGAGAGAGAGGGGACGGCGGTACCCAGGGCACGGTTCTGGAGCTGGGTGTCGATCTGGTAGAGGCTCGGCGTCCTGAAGCCGGTACTGAAATTCCCCTTGAGCCTGGTCTCAGTGTAGGGAACGATGACAGAGCCGGAGAGGCTGTAGCAGAGGGCTGCGCTGTAATGGTCCGGCGAGGTGTAGCGTATGCCGGAGATGAAGAAGACACGGTCGAAGAGCTTCAGATGGTTCTGGATGTACGCCGCCGCCACCGACTGCTTCTGCTCGAAAGCGGAGGCGCTGCCGAAGTAATAGCTGTGGGACGATGCGCGCTCCTGCTCGTAGTCGACCCCCACCACCACCTCGTCCACCGAGGCGATGGTGAAGCGGTTCCGCCATTCCCCCTTCATGATGGTCCCCCGGTACCAACTTTCGTCGTTTTCCGTGGGGTTGTACAGGTCGGCGTGGTCCCTGATCCGGCGCACCAGGTTCATGTAGGAGAGGGTGAGGCGCGATTCCCACCACTTGAACAGCGGTATCGAGTAGTCGATGTTGGAGGCGAACTGGTCCGTTTCGTTTTTGTAGTTGGGATCGTCCGCATGGACGCTCATCCCGCCCCACATGCCGTAGTCGTCCACGTCAACACGGCCCGAGGAGTACCAGGCGGAGAAGGTGAGCAGGCCGTCATGGGCGGTCCGCAGCCCCAGACGCGTCGAGAAGTTCATGTCTTCGTAGCCGTCCCGGTCCACCGGGCCCAGGTTGACCGGCGTCCTGGAGGTGGCGTTGTAGCCCTGGGAATTCTGCTTGGACACGGCGAAGGAGTAGAAGGCCCGGTCGGTGCCGCCGTTCACCCCGATCATCTCCTTGAAGGTGTAGTAGGCGCCCCCCTCGAAGGCGAATGTCACCGACGGGTCGCCGGACCCCTTCTTGGTTATGATGTTCATGACGCCCCCCATGGCATCGGAGCCGTAGAGGGTACCCTGGGAGCCCCTGATGATCTCGATGCGCTCCACGTTGTCGGTGAGGAGCATCCCGATGTTGGCCCCCCTGCTCGGCGAGGTGGGATCGTTGATGCGCACGCCGTCCACCAGGACCACGGTGTTTTCTGATTTCGCCCCCCGAATAAAGGTTGAAGTGATCCCCCCGAACCGCGACTGGGAGCTCACGGATACCCCGGGCACCGAGCGGATGACGTCGGCCAGGGTGTTGTTGACCCGGTCCCGCATCTCCTTCTCGGAGATGACGGTGATGGACGCGCCGGTCTCCCGCTCGTCGATCTCGGTCTTGGTGGCGCTCACGACGATCGTGGCGTCCTTATTCCGGTCCTCATGGGATTTTTCCGGCGCAGTGATCTCCTCCCGGGGTTCGCCCTCCGGAATTTTCTCCTGAGCCCCCAGGGGGACGGACAGGCCGATGACAGCGGCCGTGCAGAGGTACAGCGATTTTTTGAACATGGCAGCCTCCAAAATTGAACAGATGGCGCACCCTGTGGGTACGCGTGTGTCTGCCCTTTTAATAGCTGCGGGATTCGTTGAGGGGGGGGGCGCGCCAAAAAAAACACACCCCCGAGGTGTGCCTGTACATACTACTGGATCTCTAACCTCGAAGACATCCCAGTATGGAAGATCTGGCTCGTCCGCCATCGGCGGCATCACAGTTGCGGGTCAGCACGGGGTTCGCACCCGTTTCCTCCATGGTTATTAAAAGAACTGGATAACTATCCTTCGGCATGGGTATCTGTCAAGGATTTTTATCATGCGCTCTCCGTAAATGGGGACGTGGAGGTACGCAGGGACGGTATGATGATATCCACGGGATATATCCTTGACGGCTCCCTATTGGCAGGATTCTATATGCCAGAGAATTCGGGTTGCATTATTCGGGAGTGTGTGCATTGAATTCGCATGCTTGGAGGTACCGCAATGGCAGATCCCGCGTACAGGATAGTCCCGGCCCGCCGCGAAGACCTGGCGGCGCTGGCAGGAGTGGAGCTGGCGGCGGCCGCGCTGTTCAGCGGCTTCGCCCCGGCGCAGCGGGTGCTCGGCGAGCACACGCCGATGGGGATTTTAAGCGAAGCGCAACTGGAGGGGCGCCTCTGGGTGGCCCTGGCCGATGATGTTCCCGTCGGTTTCGCCCTGGTGACGATGATCGCCCGGGGGCACCCGCACCTCCAGGAGATGGACGTGCTCCCCGGGCACGGGCGGCGGGGGCTGGGCACGGCCCTGCTGCGGGCGGTCTGCGCCTGGGCCTCAGAAAAAGGGTACCGGGAGATCACCCTGACGACGTTTCGCGCCGTGGCCTGGAACATGCCCTTCTACGGCAGGCTCGGCTTCGTGGAGGTGCCGGGTGAACTGCAGGGTCCGGAGCTCAGGGAAATCGTGAAAGACGAGACTTCGCGGGGGCTGGACCCCCTGGAGCGCGTGGTCATGACGTACGTAATGCATGATGTCGCGGCGCCTTGATGGGGAGAGCGCCTCTCCAACTGCGGGACGCCCTGCCGGGCGTCCGCGGCCGGTACATCCCCCTCTGTCCGGGGGATCTCCCTAGGCCTGCGCTGCCGTCGATATGTACGGAGATGCCGGGAGCCGGGATAGGACCGCCAGGTATCATACGCACAGGGGGGGTGTCGCAGTTCCTTCCCAAATCGCATGATTTTGTTTCATTTATGCTTCCCCCGGTACGATACTGCTATTGTGATGACCATGTCCGTGCCGCTGGATCCAATGGTCGGCCGGGCGGGGGAGCGGTGACCGGGAGGAATTTCATGCCATGCAAGGATAGAAACGGAACGCGAAACGGCGGCATTGGCCTCCTGAACGAGCACACGATCCACAATCAGCTGAAGGCGGCGTACGCCGGGAGAAACGACAGGACCGAACAGGTGCTCGACGGCTATGTAATCGATATCGTGAAAAAAACCGGGCTCGTGGAGATACAGACGGGGAACTTTTTACGGATAAAGACGAAATTGCACAGGCTGCTGCGCACTCACAACGTCAGGCTGGTCCATAACATCCCCTCGATAAAATGGATCGTAACCACCGATGATGCCGGCAACGCCCTTTCACGAAGGAGGTCGCCGAAAATGGGGAAAGCATATCACCTGTTCGATGAACTGATATACCTGGCCGGCATCGTCCCCCATCCGAACTTTTCCCTCGAGATCGTGATGACCGAGGAGGAGGAGATCAGGCGAAACGACGGCAGGGGCAGCTGGCGGAGGAAGGGGAAGAGCATCAGGGACAGGAGGCTCGTCAGGATACTGGAGAAGATGAAATTCAACCGCCCCGGCGATTATTTGAAGATCCTGCCGCGGGGCATGAAGC
The DNA here is from genome assembly GCA_016929135.1 of Spirochaetota bacterium. Classification (GTDB taxonomy): domain Bacteria; phylum Spirochaetota; class UBA4802; order UBA4802; family UBA5550; genus JAFGJK01. Next base: position 78,849 of record JAFGJK010000031.1, read on the forward strand.
AGCCCTTCTCGTCGAGGGAGGTCGCCGCCGCGCTGGGGATAGGGGAAGACCTGGCGCGGAGGATCCTGTACTTTTTCAGGAAGGCGCATCTCGTCGAACCCGCGGGGAAGGAGGGGAACCTGCTCCTCTATTCAATACACAACTGAGGGAAGCGGAGCGGCGTGCCGACCGGATTACCACGATACCGCCGGCGGACGATTTCGCGGCGATCGTTGCAGAGACAATGCGGCCGTATTCTGCGTCGTGATCCGGGCTGATACACCGTGATCGACGGCAGTGCGGCCTGCGCACCCATCCCGCAGGGGATCATCGTGTTCCGCATCGAAATGCCCCGTACCCCTTCCCGGGCCGGGGGGCGACCATCATCTCCCTGTCATCCCTTTGCAGTAACCGCGGCCGCGCTATCGTCTGCCCTCCCGTCATTCGCCGCGGCCCTGCCGGCGGCGGGATGGCATACAAATGCGGATTCCTGTTCAGTAAAAATTCACCTGAGGCTTTCACCTCCCGGTTTTTGCGCCCTGTCCCGTGCAATTTCGTAATAACGGTTGATTTTTTTTGTCCGCTACCGCGGGATACGCATACGACTATGTAATGGTACGGCGATACGGGGTGGCCCGAAGGCTTCCACGGTAAAGGAGCCTGTTCCACCCTGCGGGCCCTGCGCACGGCATAATAAATCACAGGAGATCGAATATGAAACGCGCGATCGTACCCTTTTTATTCCTGCTGCTGCTGTCGGTTAACTGCTACGACAGCGGAAACGATGACAGGGATTTGATGGCAACGGGCCTGCTGATCAACGGGCAGGACGGATACACCGGCGTCGCCTTCAGGATGGTTCAGGTCCCCCTGGCAGTCGACGGCGTCTTCTATTCCATCGGCGAGACCGAGGTGACCTATGAGCTGTGGAAGGCGGTGCATGACTGGGCCGTTTCCCCGGACCGGGGAGCCGATGCATACCATTTCGTATCGAAGAGCATCATCGGCAGTCATGATACCGGCAGCGAACAGCAGCCGGTAACCACCATAAGCTGGCGCGACGCCGTGGTGTGGTGCAACGCCCTTACCGAGTATTACAACGCCACAAGCAGCGTCCATCGCGAATGCGTCTATACCTCCGGCGGGGAAATCATCCGGTCCACCGGCGGCGCATGCGACAGCGCGGAGGTCAATGCCGCCGCCGCGGGGTTCCGCCTCCCGACGAACAACGAATGGCTCATGGCGGCCCGGTATATCGACGACAAAAACGGCAACGGCACCCTTGAGCCGGGAGAATATTATCCCCAATACTACCCGAGCGGCGGGGACGCGGACTGTTACGTGACGACGGGAGCCTCCGATATCGACGGCGACGGCATCGTCCGGTATATCGCGGATGTCGCAGTATACAAAGCCAAAACGACGGCCGTGGTCAAGTCCAGGGCTCCCAACAAACTGGGCATCTATGACATGAGCGGCAACGTGGACGAATGGTGCTTCGACATGTACGCCCCATCAACCCCGTATAGGCGGGGTGGCAATTACTTTGAGTCCGCCTCCTCCTCCACAGTTGAACACTGGTCTTATTCAAGTTCGAGCAGCTCCGGTTATTATTTAGGTTTCCGCGTCGCCCGCACCATTCCGGAATCGTCCCTCGGCGCGAACGTGGCCGCCGCCGGCAGGCGGAGGGGTGCAATCATCGCAGTCGGCGCGGCGGTGCTCGCCCTGGCGACGCTGGGAGGAATTTTCCTGTACCGGAGGAGACGGAGAGCGGCGTAACGTGCGTGTACGGCTGTGAATAACTCCTGCCGTCGTGGACCGTGGAAATGCTGGCAACGGCGGATTTGCCGTTACCCTGGAGGTTTATGCCATGGATCGTATGGGATGCAGGGCCCTGCACAGATGGAATTATCGTACCAAGTTGATTTCAGAGGCAACGACCGATTAATAATGGTGCCCTTGACGCAGAATCATATTGGGTAAAATTGTAACTAAGGAGATATGTATGAACTTCTCGAGAATTCCGGCACTTGCCATGCTTTTCGCGCAGGCGGTTCTCATGAGCCTGCTGCTCGCCTGCAGCGGCGACGGGGGAGGCCCCAACGGTTTCCCGGCAGCGCCCGAGGGCGTCGTGAGCCTCAAGGCGGCAACCGTGACGGATACGTCCATCGGCCTTGACTGGACGA
>JAFGJK010000032.1 GCA_016929135.1 Spirochaetota bacterium
AAAAAAACTCAAGGAGTTTGATAAAATCATTTCAAACGCGGCGTAATGGGTTGACAGCTATCATAGTGGATATTTCATGCGACCCAATGGATTTTATCGGCCGCGATCCCATGTATGTACATCGCTGCAGTGCCGGTCATGGTCCCTGTTTGAATTTTCAAATAGTTAAATTGTTAAAAAGCCCGGACAGCCCGAACCCGCCGGTTGACGCTGCCGAACTTGCTGACGTAGTTTTGGTAGCCATGGCCGAAATCCCGGAGCCACGCGTAATCCGCACCGCCCTCTGACGAACTCCAATAGATGGCATCGGCGAAACCACCAATGCCGGCTTTATACAAATTAGCATACATCAGATTAAGCTCATCTTTGGACGGTAAAAACCAGTCGCTTTTTCCGCCCCCCCGGTATGCGGCAGCAACCTTTGCCGCAATTCCAGATTCTCCGCAGCTGTGTATTATTGCCGCGGTATTCGCTTTGCCTGTTCCAATGCCGGTACCCATTGCGCCGGGTATTGATTTTCCATGGCAGCCCCACTGCGCGCCGGTACTCTGATCATCTGATGCGGCCTCAAGATATCGCCATCCGCCGCTTGTAGTGCCTTTATCGTAAAAAATCCAACCGCCGGCAGGGCCACGATCGCCTATCTTGTACGTCGTACCTTGCGCGCCTATTTCGTTTACGAATAAAGCGCCCGACCCTACACCAATAAACAGAGCCAATACTAAAACTGCTGATGTAACATTTTTCTTCATAGCATACGTCTCCATTTAATCGACGATAAATATTAGTATAAGAATACAGAAAAAACCATGATGCACATTGGATTGTATCTGCCGCGATCCAATGCAGGAACCACGCCGAACTGCCGGTCACAGCCCCCTTTGAAGATTATTTTCCCGCCTGTTGCGGCGGGTCCGGCAAGGATGGCGTTAAACGCATCACCCTCGGCGCCGCAGGCGGAGGCACGTTGCTGAGCACAGGAAATCTCTCGGAAAGGGGATATCTTTTCTCCGGTTCATTCATCGCGGTATCGCTATTTGCCGCCCTGTTTTGATACATGGGCCTCCCAGACACGTTCAATTTTCTCAATGGAACCGGACCAGAGTCCCCGATGACCCCTCATGTCCTTGTTGAAAACGCCTTCCATGATGACATAACGCCTATTATACTTCATGTATTTTTCTTCATTGATGGTACACCAGAGCCCGTTGCGGTACTGCGAGTAAGTGTAATCGTCCCTGTGGAGGTAGATGGCTGTACCCTCGAACTCGATGTTGAAGTAGCCGCTGATGATCACCTTTTTCCCGTGGAACTGGGCGGGATTCGCGATAAGCTGGATGATGGATACGCTGTCGGAGGCCTCGGCGATGACGCCCGTTGCCAGCGCGGCAAAGAATATGGCACTGAGAAGTTTTTTCATATGGCACCGCCCATATCCCATTATACCATTCCGGGTTGATGCCCGGGACGTGCGACGCCTCTTGATTATGACTGGCGGGATGTGCCCTGTCAAATATTATATTGGTACAAAACATATGGGGCAGAAGAGGTGTTACGCGAAGTAAAAACACCCTTTCATCAAAAAAAGATTCATAACAGGTGTCATTAATAATTTGAACATAGGATATTTCATGCGACCCAATGGATTTTATCGGCCGCGACCCCATGATGGAACCATGCCGAAGTGCCGGTCACGCTCCCCTCTTTAATTTTTGGCGCGCCGAAAATGGCGGATAATCCAGTCAGTTTTCGCAAATCCCCATAAAATGCCGCATCATTCTCAATCAAGAGTACAGTACTGTAGTGCCTGGGGATGTGCAAGCGGCAAGATGGGAGGAATGGAGATGGTATTCATATTTGTTATGCTGTCGGCTCACGGGCCCCGTTTTAATTTTAGAGGTGTGCCAATGTATGAACTGTCACATAGGTTCAATCTTCACAAGCGATACGTGACTGTTGGATACCAGGGATTACCCCTCAAATACCATTCTTATCGGTGATGCTACTTGCTGCAGTTGGGGTAATTCGAATACCCGACATCGCATGTTTCACAGTTCTTGCCGGCATACCCCGCGTTGCACTGACACTGACCGCTATAGTTGCAGGTTCCATGCCTGTTGCAGGTGCTGTAGGAGTCACAGTATGTGCAGTTGGGATAACTATAATAGTTTATAGCGCATTGAAAACAGGAGGCTCCCGTAAAGCCGGTATCGCATACGCATGTGCCCGCTGGCGAGCATTTTCCGTGCCCGTGGCAGTCTATCTCATTTCTGCAGTATATGCAATTGGGATAATTGTAAAAATCCGTGGCGCATTTGTCACAGGAGGCTCCAGCAAAGCCGGTGTTGCATACGCATGTGCCCGCCGACGAGCATTTTCCGTGCCCGTTGCAGTGTTTCTCATTTCTGCAGTATATGCAATTGGGATAATTGTAAAAATCCGTGGCGCATTTGTCACAGGAGGCTCCCGTAAAGCCGGTGTTGCATAGGCATCGACCGGATGAGCATTTTCCGTTACCGTTGCAGGGGGTTCCCGAACTGCCAGGGCACCTGGATTGTGAATCAAACCTTTTTTTGATCATGGTATCAGAGGGAACGGTTCTGTTGATCGGTTGGGCGGAAAGAGTAAAATTGAGGCAGAGCATCGTTATCAGAATCATGAAATGCTTCATACACTCACCTCTTCACAAGTCATACATCATCGTTACGATTTCAGCGGGAACGAGATGACAATACCATACCTAATGATGATTTGCAAGTAGTATTCTGGGTACGAAGGATACTGCATTGAGGCCCAATGGATTGTCTCGATTGCGATTGCATGGAGGTTCACGAATCGGGCTGCGTAATGCGTTAAGGAAACCGGGGAGGCCTCATCGCGGATACGCCGAATGAAAGCCCCGTCCCCCTCCATAAAATTATACAACCGTATGCTAAACATTTGTTGACAAATATCCGACGGGGTAGTATGATGGGCCATTCAGGGGAGAGGGGATACACAGCGGACCCGGGGCAACACAAGAAACAACAGAGCGGGATATCAGCGGGGACGTCGGTCCCGGGTCAATGCCATTACTGAAAGAACGGAGCGAATCTATGGAACGGATCAAGGCGTTTCTCGAGACCAGGCACCACGGTGAGATACGGGCCAGGATCGTGCTGGACCCGGAGGAGGGGAGCTACGAGCCCCTGCCTGAGGGGCTCGATCCCCGTCTCAAGGATACCCTGAGGGCCCGCGGCATCGACCGGCTCTACTCGCACCAGCGGGAGGCCTTCGATGCCATCTCCCGGGGCGAGCACACCCTCCTGGTGAGCCGCACCGCCAGCGGCAAGACCCTTTCGTTCTTCCTGCCGGTGGTGAACCGCTACCTCACCGAGAAGCCCTCGTTCTCCACGCTCCTTCTCTATCCCACCAAGGCCCTGTCGCGCGACCAGGAGTCCGGCTTCGGGCCGCTCCTGCAGGGCTCCGGCAGGGCCGGGCGGCTCGGCACCTTCGACGGGGACACCCCCCGGGAGGAGCGGGACAGGATCCAGAAATCCGGCGACTTCATCATCACCAACCCGGACATGCTGCACGGCGGCATCCTCCCCAACCACAACCGGCGCTGGAAGACCTTCCTGTCGCGCCTGCGATACGTCGTGGTGGACGAGGTGCACACCTACCGGGGCGCCTTCGGGTCTCACGTCGCCAACGTCTTCCGGCGCCTCTCGCGGGTCTGCGCCATGCACGGCTCGGAGCCGGTCTTCATCTGCTCCTCCGCCACGGTGGGGAACCCGGCCGACCTGGCCCGGTCCCTCTTCCACCGGGACTTCACGGTGATCGACAGGGACGGCTCGCCGCGGCCCCGACGGGAGATCTACTGCATGAACCCGCCCCTGGTGCGGAGCCAGGGCCATTCCCTGTACCGCAAGGGGCCCGGCGCCCTCTCGGTCCCCCTGATCCGTGAGGCCCTGAAGCTGGGGATACGCGCCATCTGCTTCTGCCGCTCCCGGCAGGAGGCGGAGCGCCTCTACCTGGCGGTGATCGACGGCAGGCCGGACCTGGAGCCGCTGGTGAAGCCCTACCGTGGGGGGCTCCTGCCGGCGGAGCGCCGGGCCCTGGAGCGGGGGCTCGCCTCGGGGAGCCTCAAGGGGATCATCACCACCAACGCCCTGGAGCTGGGGATCGACATCGGCGACCTGGAGCTCTGCGTCATTTCGGGCCATCCCGGCACCCTGGCCAGCTTCTGGCAGCAGGCGGGGAGGGTGGGGCGGCGCGGCAACAACTCCCTGGCCGTCTACATCGCCCGGGAGACCCCCATCGACCAGTACCTAGTGCATCACCCGGAGTTCGTCACCGGCGCCCCGGTGGAGCAGGCATGGCTCTCGGCTGACAACCCCTACATCCTGCTGCAGCACCTCCCCTGTGCGGCACAGGAGTACCCCCTGCGGAGTCTGGAGCCGCTGTTCGACATGACGCTTTACGAGGAATCGCTCCGGGTGCTCAGGGAGAACGGCACCGTGGTGCCCTTCGGCGAGGGATTCCGCTACGCCCTGCAGGACTATCCATCCCGGGGCGTGAACCTCCGGGGTATGACCGACTACAACGTGGAGATCTACCACGGCACCGAGGTGATCGGCGAGATCGATCCAATCGGCGCCCGGGGGACCCTGTACAAGGACGCCATCTACTACCATCTGGGGAGGGAGTACATGTCCCTGGAGCTGGACCTGGAGAAGAAGCTCTGCCGGGTCGAGCCGGTGGAGGTGGACTATTACACCGACGCCGTCTGGGAGGGGCGGGTGGTGATGACGGAGAGCCAGGAGGGGACCGAGGTGCAGGGTGCGCGCATGGAGTTCGGCAGCATCAATGTGAACCGGCAGCCGAAGCTCTACAAGAAGATCCGGGAGCGCACCTTCGAGAACATCGGCTACGGCCCCATCACCCTGCCCGCCTTCGAGTACGACACCACCGGCCTGTCGCTCCTCCTGCCCGAGAGGTGGAAGACCGCCGTGGACGCGGCGGACAGGCGCTTTGCCGGGGCCGCCCTCTTCGGGCTCCGATACATCATCCGCCACGCGGCCCCCTGCATCTGCATGGGTGACACGGGCGACATCGACACCGACCTCTCCCTGGTGGAGACCGCGCCCGGCTCCTGGAAGAGCGCCCTCTTCGTCTTCGACTCCATCGAGGGGGGGGCCGGCTACGCCGAGAAGATCTACGACAGGTTCCGGGACGTGCTGACCCTGGCGCACCGCATCATCAGCGAGTGCGAGTGCCGCACCGGCTGCCCCTCCTGCGTGCCGCCGCTCCCGCCGGGAGTTGATTCCGAGCAACTGGAGCGCTTCCTGGTGGAATCGGACGCGGCGGTTCGCTGCACCTCGTCGCTCCTCCGGTTCCTCCTGGAGGGGACGGTGGAGGTGCCGTCGGTGACCCTCCGGGAGACGGAGCTCCTCCCACCGGTGGAGCGGCGGGAGCCCGACCGTGAGCGGGAGCGCCTGGCTGCCAAGCTCGACCGGGCCGCGGCCATGCTGCAGAAAAAGAGGGAGCGGCTCCACTGATGATCGACCGGGTCTTCTCCCACTGTCCCGGCATCGGGCCCGGTACCGAGGAGCGGCTCCGGCGTGCCGGGGTCCACACCTGGGACGATCTCATCGCCGCCGAAGGGGCCCCCCTGAGGGGAAGCCTCCGGGAACGTGCACTGGGGGTGGTCTCGGAGAGCCTTGAGGCGCGGCATCAGGGGCGCATCGACTTTTTCACCGGGTGCTTTCCCACGCGCGAGCAGTGGCGGATCCTCCACGAGTACCTGCACCGCGCCACCTTCTTCGACATCGAGACCACCGGCCTCTCCTGGTACGAGAACCATCCCACGGTGATCACCGCCTTCCACCGGGGGGAGCTGCGCACCTTCATCCACGGCAGGAACCTGGATTCCTTCCTGGATCTTGCCGCGGAATCCGATCTCCTGGTATCCTTCAACGGCAGCTGTTTCGACCTTCCCTTCCTGGAGCGGACCTTCAGCGTGCCGTCCATCGGCGCGCCCCACGTGGACCTCCGGTGGGTGGCGTACCACGCCGGGTATCGCGGTGGGCTGAAATCGATCGAGGAACGCTTCGGGATACGGCGCCCCCGGGAGATCGCCGGCGTGGACGGCCTGGAGGCGGTGGACCTCTACTACCGATGGCAGGCCGGGGATTCCGGGTCGCTCACGAAGCTGGTGCGCTACTGCTGCGCCGACGTGGTCTCCCTCTACATGATCGCCGGGGCCATCGCTAAGGGCGGGGGGAAGGCTATGAAGCGCGATTCCAGGGTGCTGTTCGAGAGGGTCATGGCGGTGCGGTGAGGGGAGCGCGGGATGGAATGCCGGAAGATCATTCATGTGGACATGGACGCCTTCTTCGCCTCGGTGGAACAGCGGGACAATCCGAAGCTCCGGGGGAGAGCGGTGATCGTGGGGGGGGATCCGGCGCGGCGCGGCGTGGTCTCCGCCTGCTCCTACGAGGCGCGGCGCTTTGGGGTCCACTCAGCCATGCCCTCAAAGACGGCGGTGAAGCTCTGCCCCCACGCGGTGTTCCTGCGGCCGCGCTTTGAGGCCTACCAGGAGGCCTCAAAGCAGGTGGCGGAGATTTTCCGGCAGTACACCGACCTGGTGGAGCCCATGTCGCTGGACGAGGCCTACCTTGACGTCACCGAGAACCTGAGCGGCATCGCCACCGCCACCGCCACGGCCCGGGAGATCAAGGCGAAGATTCTTGCCGACACCGGCCTCACCGCCTCGGCGGGGGTGTCGTACAACATGTTCATCGCCAAGGTGGCCTCGGACTACCGCAAGCCGGACGGCCTCACGGTGGTGACGCCGGAGCACGCCCAGGAGTTCATCGACCGGCTCCCCATCGGGAAGTTTTACGGCATCGGCAAGGTCACCGGGAGGAGGCTCCTGGAGATGGGGGTGCGGACCGGCCACGACCTGCGCATGATGGAGCGGTCGGTTCTGTTGCTCGCCTTCGGGAAGATGGGGATCTTCTACCACCAGATCGCCCGGGGGATCGACGAGCGCTTCGTGAACCCCACCTGGATCAGGAAGTCGGTGAGCTGTGAGGAGACCCTGGACCACGATACGGACGACATGAGCGAGATTCTCGCCCTCCTGGACCGGCTCTCCCTGCGCCTGGAATCGGACATGCTCTCCCTGGGGAAGAAGGGGCGCACCGTCACCCTGAAGGTCAAGTACGCCGATTTCCAGGGGATCACCAGGAGCATCACCCTGGAGCGGCCCACGGACGAGAGGCTCATCGTGCTGATGCATGTCAAGCGCCTCCTGGAGAAGACCGAGGTGCCGGCGCGCAAGGTGCGCCTCCTGGGCGTGGGCATCTCCAACCTCGACCTCGAGGAGGCGGGGGAGGGGTTCGACGGCCAGCTCCTCCTCCCCTTTATGTAGAGAGGTACGGTCCCCGGTTGAATCCATCCGCAGGTACCCCTATGCCAATGAGACACTATTGCTTTTACGGGCGACACCAGCTTCGATCATAAAGCAATGAACTGGTAATGTGCTCCACCCATGAATATTCGGGTGCGGGATCGCCTGCACGGATGAATCGATACTGTTGTCAGGGATCGTGAGCATATATTCAACACAGACACGCAATGCAGACAGGCCTTCTATTGATGGTGCCGTGTCCTGCTGCGTGCGGCGTTATCACTGCGGTGGTCATCGCGGCAGCAAATCGAATGGTCAATAACGTGGAAATGGAAATATAGGTTTTTTTTCTTGATAACTATTGCGGCATGCTATACGATACGAATCGAGATCGGCAAGTGCACCGGTACATTGCCCGGAATTGAACTCACGAAAATTCACCGGGGCGGCTTTTCGCCGGGCATGGTTCCGGAGGACTCCGGAGGGGTGATGGGGCAATGCCGTGATGCAGTGAGACTGCCGGTGCGCCGCGAAAAAAAGAGACGAGGAGGTGTCCAGTGAAAAGGATCGCATTGATTGTCTGCACGGCATTGGCGGCAACGGCGCTCTTCCATGGGTCCGCCGGGGCCTTCAGCGTGAGTGTCGGGGCGAACCTCTGGTACAACTGGTGGTCCCCCGCCTGGGGAAGTTCCAGTTACCACAATATGTGGACTACCGGTATGAACATGGGGTACAATATAACGGATCTTCCCGACTATGAGATGGATTCCGGCCTCCTCTACGGGCCGGCCCTCTCCGTACGGTTTCTCGACCGCTTCTCCCTGGGATCGATCTTCATGTACGGAAAATTCAGGTATTCTACGGAAGGGATTGCGCGGGCGCTCATCAGGTCCATCTGGCCGGCGTACAATTTAGTCGCCGATTTCCCCGCCATGCGGGCCACCAGGGAGGTGACGCGCTGGGACAGCGATACCACCCTGAGCTACTCAGTTACCGATATCGTGGCCCTCTTCGTCGGCTTCAAGGCCCAGGGGTACCGCTACAGCGAGGAGTATATCGTCGATGACGGGACCTATATGGAGAGTTCCACTACGGTTTCGAATTACGGCATCGGCGTCGGAACCGGATTCACCGTCCCCCTGTTCCAGAACGTCTTCGTCCTGGTGAACATCTCCGGGATCGTGCTGTGGGGATCCGAAGCCTCGAGCCTGGACAGAATCACGAAAATACCCATCATGTTTTTCGAGGACGGCACCTTCATCTCCTACGGCGGGACGGCGTCGCTCACCTTCGCCTACGTGTTCCAGCCGCTGAACACGACCCTGGCGGTGGGGGGGCGCTACCAGCTGTTGACGTACCACCAGAAGGCGGGGGACCGCGGTTTCGACGATTTCGACGGCAGGATGGACCATTATTTCGGGATAACGGTATCGGCCGTGTACACCTTCAGCTTCGATTGACGGCGGGGAGCGG
>JAFGJK010000033.1 GCA_016929135.1 Spirochaetota bacterium
CCCCAGAACCACGGCCTGAACCCCAGAACCACGGCCTGAACCCCAGAACCACGGCCTGAACCCCAGAACCACGGCCTGAACCCCAGAACCACGGCCTGACCCCCAGAACCACAGCCTGATCCTACAATCGGGGGTCTGACCCACAAATAGGGCTCAGACCCACATCATGGCTCATACCCCACCCTTCGAAAAATCCTTGCGCACCATCCCATATCGTCCCACGCTGTCCCCATACCGCACCGGGAGGAGAACGTTGCCGTCAAAACCCTACATCGACTACCGTTTCCTGGGGGTCCACAGCTTCACCGACACCCTGAAGGAGGAGGGGGTGGAGCACCGCATCTTCGACGATGACCTCTCATCCCTTTACGAGAAAAACCCGGAGATACTGAGAAAGGACGAGGACACGGTGACCTCCGGCATTGTCATTCGCGACGGGGGCATGCTCTTCTTCACCCAGTTCGGATTGAAGCTCACTAAAAGTTATTGGGCCCATTACGTCTTCATCTTCAACCACCACCCGGCGGTGGAGGAGCTGGCGGCCGTGACGGCGGAGCTCCCTGATCTGGCCGAGCGGGACCTTGAGGGGGTGGACCTCTCGGCGCTTGCCGACACCATCTCCGGAGATACAATCCACTGACCCCCCCTATAATGTGTTGACATACGCCGGGCGGTGGGCCATCATTCACCCCATGCCAGCGACACCAGCCACAGGATCATCGCGACGGCGTATTGTCAACTTTAACCTGTTATGCGGCGCTCTGGCCGTCGCATTCCTCTGCCGAACCGCCCCGGCCGGTGCCGCCGCGGAGGGCATTACGAAGCTCTCGGCCTCGCGGGGCCTCCTGGACCTGGCCGGATGGGACTTCTCGGTGCGGGGGATCGTGAAGCTGGACGGACAGTGGGAATTCCACTGGGGGCGCCTCCTGGAGCCGGGTGACTTCGCCGGCCCCGGTGCTCCCGTGGAACCGGAGTACCTCCGGGTGCCGGGCACCTGGAACTCCCGGGAGAGCGGCGGGCTCCATCAGGCCGAAGGCTTCGGCACCTACCGGTTGCGGGTGCGGATGCCCCCGGGCGAGCGGGTCATGGGGATCTACCTGCGCACCGTCTCCACCTCGTACCGGATGTGGATCAACGGCACCCTCCGGGCCTCCAGCGGCATCGTGGGGACCGACGGTGCCTCGTCGCACCCCCGCTACTACCCCCTGGCCGTCCCCTTCACCCAGGATGGGGGTACGCTGGAGATCGTCTGCCAGGTGTCCAACTTCGTCTATCGCAAGGGGGGTATGTGGAACGCACCCCTTCTGGGTGAGATCTCCGATCTGCGGGACCGGCTGAAGGAGAAGCTCCTGGTGGACCTCTTCATCATCGGGAGCCTGGTGATCATGGGGCTCTACCACCTGATCCTATTCGCGGCCCGGCGGCGCACCGTCTCCAGAGACTACTCCCCCCTCTTCTTCGGCTTGGCCTGCCTAGTGATCCCCCTGCGGATGCTGGCCTCCGGGAACTACCTCATCACCTACCTGTTCCCCGGCCTCGGCTTCGAATGGGTGCTCACCATGGAGTTCGCCACCATGACCCTCCCGGGGATATTCCTGTTCCAGTTCGCCAGGGCCCTCTACCCGGAGGAGTTCGGGCACGCCATTGCCGCCGCCGTCACCTGGACGCTCGGAACGTTCACCGCAGCCGTCGTCCTCCTGCCGGTCAGGGTCTTCAACCGGGCGGCGGTCCCCATCGAGTTCATCATCCTCGCCGTGGGCTGCTACGCCGTCTACGCCCTGGCCCTGGCCTTCTACCGCCGCCGCGAGGACGCGGGCCTCATGATCGCCGGCGTCGTCGTCATCGTGGCCGTCATCGTGAACGACATGCTCTTCTCGAACCGCATCATCCATACCGGCGACTTCACCGCCTTCGGGATATTCACCTTCACCTTCCTCCAATCGGTGATCCTGGCCAGGCGTTTCTCCCGATCCTTCGTGAAGAACGAGGAGCTGACGGGGAGGCTGGACGGCTACGCCAGGGATCTGGAGCAGAAGAACCTGGCCCTGGAGAACATGGACAGGCTCAAGGACGAGTTCATGGCCAATACCTCGCACGAGCTGCGGACGCCCCTCACCGGCATCATCGGCATCGCCGAGTCCATCATCGACGGCTCTGGCCGTGATCTCCCGGCCGAGGCGCTGCACAACCTCTCCATGATCGTCTCCAGCGGCAAGCGCCTCTCCAGCCTCATCAACGATATCCTGGACTTCTCCAGGATGAAGAACGGCGAGCTCGTCCTCTCCCCCGGCCCGGTGGATCTGTACCTTTCCGCGGACCAGGTGGTGGCCTTCTCCCGGGCCCTCTGCGCCGGCAGGGACCTGACGCTCCGCAACGCCGTCCCCGCGGACTTCCCCCCGGTGTGGGCCGACGGGGACAGGCTCCAGCAGGTGCTCTTCAACCTGGTGGGGAACGCCATCAAGTTCACCCCCCTGGGGAGCGTCGAGGTGGGGGCCACGGTGGCCGGGGCAATGGCCGCCGTCACGGTGTGCGACACCGGCATCGGAATCCCCCCGGAAAAGCTGGAATCCATATTCATTCCCTTCGAACAGGGTGACTCCTCCATGACCAGGCAGTTCGGGGGCACGGGCCTGGGGCTCCCCATATCGCGCCAGCTGGCGGAACTGCATGGCGGCACCCTCACGGCCGCCTCCGAGCCGGGGAAGGGATCGGTCTTCACCGTCACCGTCCCCCTGGCGGGCGACCGGGCTTCGGCGGAGCCGCGGAGGGCGGCCCTGGAGGCGCCGGCGATGCCCGGGCCCGCGGAGGACGTCTACGCGCCGGCCGAGGGGGGACGCTTCGATGTGATGGTGGTGGACGATGAGCCGGTGAACGTACAGGTGCTGGTGAACCACCTGCGGAACGCGGGGTTCACCGTGGCGGCCGCGCCGGGGGGCGCCGAGGCCCTGCAGATCCTGGAGCGGGCGCGGCCGGACCTGGTGGTGCTGGACGTGATGATGCCGGCCCTCTCCGGCTACGACGTCTGCCGTGAGATACGCCGGCGCTTCGCCCCCTACGAGATGCCGGTGCTCCTGCTGACGGCGAAAAACCGGATCAACGACATCGTCATCGGCTTCGAGTCCGGGGCCAACGACTACCTTCCCAAGCCCTTCGACAAGCGGGAGCTGCTGGCGCGGGTGAACACCCTGGTCTCCCTGAAGCGCACCGTGGAGGAGAACCGCAGGCTCCTGGTGATCGAGCACGAGCTGGACATCGCCCGCCGCATCCAGAACTCGCTCCTGCCCGAACGCCTGCCGGAGGTTCCGTCGCTGACCCTGCGGGCATACTTCAAGCCCATGCAGCGCGTGGGGGGTGATATCTACGACTTCATCCAGCGGGATCCCGGGGGGCTCGGGATGCTCATCGCCGACGTCGCCGGCCACGGCATCCCCGCCGCCCTCATATCCTCCATGGTGAAGATGGCCTTTTCGCTCCAGAGGATTCCCCTGCAGGACACCGCCGGGATGCTCTCCTCGCTGAACGGCGCATTGGCGGGAAAATGCGGCTACCGCTTCGTCACCGCCGGCTACGCCTACATCGACGCCGCCGCCGGCCGCCTCTTCTACTCCAAGGCGGGGCACCACCCCGCCCTGGTCTGCCGTGGGCGAGACCGCTCCGTGGAGTCCCTTTCGCCCCACGGAAGGATCATGGCCCTCTTCGACAGTATCGACGCCGAGGCCGCGGAGTGCCCCCTTGAGCCGGGCGACACGGTGCTCCTCTTCACCGACGGGCTGGTGGAGTGCGCCGGAACCGGGGGAGAAATGTTCGGCATGAATCGCGTCATGGATCTGCTCCGCCGCCACTCCCCCGGAGGCCCGGACGAGATGGTGGACTCCCTTGTGGAGGCGATCCGCGCCTGGCGGGGGAACGACGATTTCGATGACGACGTCACCATGGTGGCCGCCAGATACGGGCCGTGAATCCCGGATACGGTGAATAGTTGTTGACAATAGCATTTTTCATGCCGAAATCCAAGCATAGTGCATCGAAGGTCGCGGCGCGTTGCGCCGTCCATCTGCAGTTGAAAGATCATTACTGGAAGTGTGATGGATGAGAAAGGGACCGGCATATCTCGCGTGTATTATTTTATCCGCCATCGCGGCAGGCTGCGGCGGCATGCTGGACGACTGGCAGGGCATCTCGTCGGGCGAGCGGCAGGTGATCTGGCAGTCAGTGGACGGTCCGGCAGGCACCCTGAACGTCAGTACCTCGAACAGTGCAGGGTATCCCCGCCTGTTGAGCGCCGACGGCATGCTCTTCGCCGCATGGAACGAGCTCGGGAAACCCCGTCTGAAGATGTACGGTGGCGACGATTCCAATCCCCAGTGGATCACTCTCCCCGCCCCGTCATGTTCCACTGCCAACTCCATTGCCATGGCCTACTTCCAGGGGAGGCTCTACCTCCTCATAGCGACCGGCGCATCACCCTGGACATACGTGATGCGCCTCCGTGACGACCTCTCCGGCTGGGACATGGTCTCCCCGCCGGATATAAGCTTTTTTAACAATCCGGCGGAGAAACCCAACCTCGTGATCTACAACGGGTCCCTCTATGCCCTCTGGTGCGAGGCCTCGACTGCTCATATAAAACGATACGACGGGGCGACCACCTGGACCGATTCGGTTGAGGATTCCCACGGCATCGATGACGTCGCCTCCAGTGCGGAGTACCTCTCGGCCACCGTGTACAACGGCCACCTGGTGGCCGCATATAAGCAGTTGTCCGTCAGCATCAAGGTCCGCGCCTACAACGGTGCCACCTGGACCACCTGGGCTGAGGAGATCCGGCGAGGCACCACCGCCAACGATCTTGCCTACGACACGAGCCTCCATGCGACAAACGGCAGGCTCTACCTGGCCTGGCAGGAGCGTAATGTTTCCGTCAACTACGACAGCATCTGGGTGAAGGACATCACCCCGGGCATGTCCCTCTGGACCGATTTCGACACCTCGAACCTCTACGGCCTGCGATATCATCGCAACAACTTCGTCAACGTGGCCTTCCCACCCTATCTCGGATCGGTGAACGGCAGGCTCTACGCGGCCTGGAGGGAGACCCCGATCCCCGGGGGGCTCGAATCGGTACGCCTCGCCCTCTTCTCCGGCGAGATACTCTCCCCGTCGTGGATCTTCATCGACGGCGCGGGGACCAACGGCCTGATGAGCAATGCCGTCTACACGGTACAGGAGATGGACACGGTGACCCACGACTCGAAGATCTACGTTATTTTCAACCAGCTCGACGGCACCGCGAACCAGGCCCACGTCATGGTGGGATACTGAGCGACCGCCGGACGGCATCGGTCCGGCCCATCGCCGTTCCACACAACCCCGCCGGCGAATAATCCTTGACATTTTTTTCATACCGGTATACGATCTTATCGCATCAGCCGGCGGGCGCGCCGTGAAATGCCTATGAAACGTTATCTTACCACACTTGCCCTCCTGCTCTGCACCGTCACACTCGGCTGCGGCGGCATGTTCGGCGACTGGCAGGACATCTCCTCCTCGGAGCGGGATGTGATCTGGCAGTCCGTGGACGGACCGGCAGGCACCATGAACGTCAACACCGGAGTTAATGCCGGGTGCCCGCGCCTGTTGAGCGCCGACGGCAGGCTTTACGCCGCATGGATCGAGAGCGGCGCTGTCATCGTCAAGCTCTACGGCGGCGACGACAGCGCACCCCTCTGGATCACCATCCCCTCGCCGGGGGCGGCATCGGTCGACTCACTCGATCTGGGATGGCTCAACGGGCAGCTCCACGCCATAGTAAGCGATGCCTCGTCATACGTGCTCGTGTTTCGGCTCAGCGCGGATGCAGCCTACTGGGAACAGCTGTCCGCAGGCACCATCCACAGCGGCACCAGTCCCATGACGAACCTCATACTGGTGCCATACAGCGGTGCGCTCTATGCCCTGTGGCAGGAGAGTACGCTGATACGCATGCGACGCCACGAGGGGGGGACCACCTGGTCCGCTTTCGGCACCGCCGGGGTCGAGGATTCCTTCGGAGTGGACGACGTCGGGGGGACCGACCAGATCCCCTCCGCCACTGTCTACAACGGCAGCCTGGTGGCGGCCTACCGGCACGGTCTCGACTTTCTGAAGGTACGGGCATACAGCAGCCTCACCGGCAGCTGGAGCACCTGGGCGGAGAATATCAGGCGAGGCTCGACCGCAAGCGATCACGCCCAGGGCTCGAGCCTCCATGCGACAAGCGGCAGGCTCTACCTTGCCTGGCAGGAGTATAATGACTCCATACCAAACGAGAGCATATGGGTGAAGGACATCACCCCGGGCTATGCGGTGTGGACCGACACGGACATGACGAACATCTACGGTATCCGGTACCACCGGAATTACACCACCGGCTCGGCCTTCCCGCCGTTCCTTAACTCGGTGAACGGCAGGCTCTTTGCGATGTGGAGAGAAATGGAAAACAGCGGTGGGGGTTATCCTTTAAATATCGCCACGGTGCGGTGCCGCCTCTTCTCCGGCGACATCATCACACCCTCATGGCTCTACATCGACGGCGGGGGATACTTCGGCATCAGGAACAACGATATGTATACCATCCCCGGGATGTACTCGGTGACCCACGATTCCAAAATCTACGTCATGTTCATGCAGAGCACCGCCCTGTTCGCGGCGAACCAGGCCCACGTCACCGTGGGATACTGAGGCGGCCCATCTCCGGTATAACTGCGCCCTCTCACGCCGTTCCGCACAGCCCTAATGAATACTCCTTGACACCTTTCCTGCAGGCACCATGATCTCTCTCGTTTTACGGTGTACTCAGAAACAATTGAATTGCGGGGTTCATGATGAAACATTTTTACATAGCTGCGGCCATTCTCCTCTGCGCCCTCATGGCCGGCTGCGGCGGCATGCTGGAGGACTGGCAGGGGATCGCCTCCGGCGAGCGGCAGGTGATATGGCAGTCCCTGGACGGGCCGGCAGGCACCATGAACGCCGATACCGCCATGATCGCATCGAACCCTCGCCTCCTGAGCGCCGAGGGCAGGCTCTTCGCCGCCTGGATCGAGAACGGCGCGATGGTAGTCAGGCTCTACGGCGGCGACGACGGCATGCCCCTGTGGATCCCCCTCCCCTCGCCCCCGGTGGGCTCGCTGAATATGTTCAACCTGGCCTGGTTCAACGGGCAGATCCATGCCATCACGGTGACGGGGGCATCGGAAACCGCAGTGTACAGATATGACGCCAATGCGGGGTCATGGGAACTCATATCCCCCGCCGATTTGCGCCACACCCCGGGTAGCGGCACTGTCTCCGATCCTGTGCTGGCCGTATATAACGGTGTGCTCTACGCCCTGTGGTCCTACAACACGGGCACAATGACCGTGCGCATGAAGCGATACGACGGGGGCACTACATGGTACACGGGAGTCGAAGACGTCAACGGGATAAATGATGTCGTCGCATCCACCATGAACTATCCCGCGGTCGCGGTGTTCAACGGCCTCCTGGTGGCCGCCTGCAGGTTCAATGCATTCATAAAGGTGCGAGTGTTCAACGGCGCATCCTGGAGCACCTGGATAAACGAGATACGGCTCACCACCCCCGGTGTATCCTCTGTCAGAAGCACAAGCCTGCACTCGGTGAACGGAAGGCTCTACCTGGCCTGCAATGAGCTTACCACCAACAGCTACGACAGCATCTGGGTAAGGGATATCTCCACGGGACAGGATCTCCCCACCGTCGCGGACACCACGCTCAAAACCGGACTGAGATACCACACAAAGACCGGCGCCGCGGATTATGCCACCACGGCATACAACCCGGTGCTGGACTCGGTGAACGGAAGGCTCTTCATCACATGGAGGGAGAAGGCGAGCTCCGCCGCCGGACCCCCGTATGACCTGTTCTCGACCCGATGCCGACTCTTCTCCGGCGACATCACCGCCCCCGCCTGGCTCTTCGTGGACGGCGGGTTATTCGACGGGCTCAGAAACAACAGCGCCTACTCCATCAACGAAGTATACTCGGCAAGCCACGACTCGAAGATCTACGTCATTTTCCGTCAGAGGAACGATCCATGGGCCGTGGACCAGGCCCACGTCACCGTGGGATACTGATTAAGTCTACGTTAACCGCCACATTTCGGCGAGCCGATCGCGCACCTCGAAAAAATCCTCCCAGGGGATGAAGGGCCTCCCCATCTTCTCCATGTGGCGCGCCAGGCCGTCCCTGGCGAAGACCGCGTCCACCGCCCCCGCCATTTTGAAGTCCGTGACCCCGTCGCCGATGGCGACGGCCTCTGCCGGCGCGTAGCGGGCGATGATCTCCGCCTTGGCCACCAGCTCCACGTCGCTCTCCGCCTCCGACCGGGGCATGAAGAACTCGCC
>JAFGJK010000034.1 GCA_016929135.1 Spirochaetota bacterium
ATGGTGGATTCCTTTTTCGGCAACATCTCCTGCCGCATGGGGAGCGGCATCCTCATCAGCCAGACCGGAAGCTCCCTGGACGAGCTTGCCGGCCTCATCGACCTGTGCCACCTGGACAACTCCTCCACCGCCGGCATCACCGCCTCCAGCGAGCTCTCGGCGCACCGGGGCATCTACGCGGGCACCGACCGGGGGACGATACTGCACGGCCATCCGAAGTTTTCGGTGATCCTGTCCATGCTCTGCGGCGACGAATCCTGCGGCAACAGGGGACGGTGCCACATCCTCTGCGACAAGAAGAGATTCGTCGGGGACGTGCCGGTGGTTCCCGGCGAGGTGGGGACCGGTCCCACCGGACTCTGCAACACCCTCCCACCGGCGCTCACCGGCCGCGGCGCCATCGTCTGGGGTCACGGCCTCTTCACCACCGGGGCGGTGGATTTCACCGACGCCTTCAGGCACTTGGTGGATATCGAGAGGATGTGCTTCGGCGAGTACGGCGCGATTCTGAAATCACAATAGGGAGCAAAAATCGTTCATGTCTTCGGATTGGCCACAGTCAATCAAGAATTCCAATTTTCGCCGTAAAAAACTACCTGGCGGGTTAATTGTTCTGCATCAATAACACTTCAATGTTCCGTATAGCCAAAGTAGCATTTGCTGCATGCCTCATTCATTGTAACTCAGCAAGTAGGCAAATGCTCGTCAATTTAACCGTTGTATTTGATTTCAAAGACACATTAAGGAATTGAATCGATAAAAAGATTATGTGGTTCCGGCGTTATTTTCATATAATGTTTGAAGATCAGGTAAATGAAAAGATAACCAACTGATATAATCACCGTTTTTCTTGATAACTATTTATGAATATCATATTATCAAGATCTGTTTTTTTTAATAGCGTGTCATACCCAATAATATGGACTTCCTGGAATCAACCAAACTGTATAAACGTCAAATATTGGAGAATAACCTCTAACTCGATACCAATAATTAACAAAAGCGACTGATCCAAGATAGTCAGTATACGATTTACCATATGTTCTAGCAATCAAACTATACTGACTATCGGCTGGTTGTGAAGATGCTCCAATATTCCGTTGAATTTCGTATTGTTCAGACCAGTTTGCTTGCCATGATATAATGAGAGATTTTCCATCAGGATTTGTAACAGTTATATTTGTTAAATCCACTCCAGATACCGCCACCTGCACCTCCTCGCTCCCCTCCTGAAAGGTCATGGGGAGGGACGTGCCGCTATAGACCGCGTAGCCCTGGTGGTTCACCGCGATGACATGGACGATCCTATCGGGCCCCGGGGAGGCCTGCACCACGATGGTAGCGGTGGGCGCGAAGGTCTGCACGGAGAGGACGTTCTCCTCTGACACCGTCCCCTGGCACACCGCCACGTGGATCCTTGCGACGTCCGCCGGCATACCGCCGGAGAGCAGCAGGGAGACGCGGGCGTTTTTGCCGTCGCCGGCTATGTAGAAGCAGGCGGGGGCGAAGATGAGCAGGGTTATGATCGTGGCGGCTTTCAGTCTCATTCGGTATTCCTTTCCTCTGGGTTTCACGACTATTCAAATGTAACCATTACGAAGACGGTGGCAACGTTTTTTTATTCACCCCACGACTTCAGCAGGAAAAAAAACGTTATTCGAAATTTGAACACCATAAAGGCGGAAGCAGGGGGGCGGAACTGTTCTATTGGAGCACCGCGCGGCGGTGCGGCTTCGCCAGCATGCTGTAGTAGTGCAGATCCAGTGCTTATACGCCCAGCAAAACGATGGCGAGGACGCAGAGGACCACGGAGCTGCCCACATGCCCCAGCCCGCAGGCGACGGTGTCGTCGGCGGTTTTCGCCAGGGACCAGTTCTCGGCCCGCGCCATCACCGTGAAGGGGACGTAATGGTCCGGTCCCGTGACGGTGTGGATGAAGCCGAGGCCGGCGGCCCCGGCGATGAGGAGTGACATGTCCATTTTTCAGCCGGATCAGCGCTCAGAAATAAATAACGGAAAGATCATTGCCCTGGAAATCCACCGGCCAACGACAAATGGCCGGGGACAGCGTAAAATCGCCCGGACCGAGGGGCCCGGGCGGCATATGCATCCGTTATTCTGTTCGTTTCGAGCCTGGCTACCGTTTCCTTCTCCTCGCCTTCCCCGGCCTTTTACCCTTCATGGGACACTCCATGGGGGGCATCAGCTTCGCCCTCTGCTCAGCCGTGAGCTTGTTCATGAGGGCCTTCCGGGCGTTCGCCATCATCTCCATCTTGGCGGTGTGCAGTTCGATGATCTTGCGGTTCAGCGTGTCGATGGCGCCGTTGTCCAGGTCCTTCTTCAAGTATTCGTCATGCAGCGCCTTGTGGGCATCCACGATCTTCCCGCCGATCCCGTGCAGGTCGGTCTTCAGCTTGTCGGTGATCTCCTTGACCCCCGCCTTCTCCTGGTCCGATAGTCCCAGGCGCTTCGCAATGCGCTCGCCGTCGAGCATCATCATACCCATGAAGGTGCAGCCGGGGCCAGCCATACCCTTCATCGCGATGCAGCGTCCCGGCATCTTCCCCTTGCCGGGCCTCTTTCCGTCCTTCCCCTGCTGCATCTGCGAGAAGGCGACCGATGCCGCCAGCACTATCGCCACTACCGGTATAAGCTTCTTCATAATCAGGTTACCTCCAGAATCCTATGGGATTCACGGCAAGTATAGATCGGGTGAACAGTTATGCAACCATAAATTCCGCGGCATATCATCCGCCATTTCGGGCCTCCCTCGCCAGCCGAAACCTCGCCTCCTCGATCTCTTCGTCGCTCCCCGGCTCCACCAGGACAAGGCTGCCGTCGATCTGTACCTTCGCCCCGCTTCCCACCTCCATGCCGCCTCGCACCACGACGCGCCCGCCCCTGCCGACGATAACGCTAGCCCCGTTTTTAATGAACAACTTCGCTCCGCCGCGGACGGAGGGGGCATCGAAGAGGCTCCGGCAGTAGCGGCAGCGCAGCAGGCCATCCCCCTCCGGGACCAGGTCGGTGGCCCCGCACTGGGTGCACTGAAATGATCGCGGCCTTTTCCTCCCCATGACGTCGCCACCTCGAAGTCCCTGTGTCATCCCCCATACTCGTCGATCATGATACACGGATGGCGCAAAATTACCACAAAAAAATGGATACTGCCGCCGAGTGCGCATTTTATCCCTGAACGGCGCCGTCCCTCGCCTGTCGCTGCCGTAAAAACAGTATCAGTACCGTTTTATACTTGATCGCTCGTAGAATGGCTCCATTGTTGAGATATCGGGGGACTCCATGGACAATACAGGCTTCTTCACCGCTCTCTTCGAGCCCAGGAACATCGCATTCATCGGCGTCTCGACGAACGCCTTCAAATGGGGATTCAACATCTTCCATCACCTGCTCAAGGGGGGCTATGCGGGATCGATCCACCCGGTGAACCCGCAGGGGGGCGACTGGTTCGGCAGGAGGATGTTCCGCACCCTGGAGGAGGTACCGGACCCCGTGGACCTGGCGGTGATCGTCGTGCCCAAGGAGCTGGTGCCCCGTACCATGGAGGAATGCGCCGGGAAGGGGATCCCGGCCGCGGTCATCATCACCGCCGGTTTTTCAGAGACCGGCCAGGAGGGGACCGCGCTGGAGCGGGAGGTCCTCGACATCGCCCGCCGGGGGGGTGTCCGGATCGTGGGTCCCAACACCATGGGCATGTACAGCGCCTACCCCTCGCCGGTGCAGGCGGTCATGATGTCCTCGACGCTGAAGCAGGGGGGAGTCGCCGTGGTGTCCCAGAGCGGCAACCTGGGGACCTCCATATCCTATCGATTCATCAGGAGGGAGCTGGGCATCAGCCGCCTGGTGAGCTCGGGGAACGAGGCCGACCTGAGGGTCGAGGACTACATGGAGTACCTGGAGCGAGACGACAGAACGAGGATCATCTGCCTGTACATCGAGGGGCTCCGCAACGGCCGCAGGTTCATGGATATCGCGCGCCGCATAACGCGGACCAAGCCAGTGATCCTCCTGAAGGGGGGGACCGGTTCCATCGGTGCGGGGGCGGCCATGTCCCACACGGGCGCCATCGCCGGAAGCTTCGCCACCTTCCGCTCCATGTGCCGTCAGTGCAACATCATCCTGGTGGACACCATCGACGAGATGGTGGACACCGCGGGGCTCATCCTCTCGCAGCCGGCCTTCACCGGCAACCGCATCGGCATCGTCACCCAGGGGGGCGGATGGGGCGTGATATCGGCGGACCTGTGCGAGGCGCACGGGATGCAGATCCCCCCCCTGAGCGACTCGGTGGTGGCGATGATGGACCGCTTCCTCCCCCCCTTCTGGAGCAGGCGGAATCCCGTGGACCTTGTGGCGCCGGGGAAGGTTGCAATGATCACCGACTCGATAGACATCATCCTGAACCACACGGAGATGGACGCCATTCTGCTGCTGGGGCTGGGCTACATGACACTCCGGGCGCGGCTCTGGATGGAATCGCCGGTGATACCGAAGGACTCCATCGAGCAGAACGCCAGGCTCATGATCGGCGAGGAAGCCAAGCTCCTGGGGCTCATCGGGGAGCAGATCAAGCGGTACGGCAAGCCCGTCATTCCGGTGATAGATCAGGTGGCCTTCGATGACCCCAGCGAGTTCAACATCGTCAGCCGCCTTGACCGCGAGGGGATTATGGCCTATTCGTCGCCCGAGCAGGCCATCGGGGCTCTGGCCAGGGTGCAGGAATACTACCGGAGACGGGAGCCTGCCGGAAAGTGAACAGAGGTCAATCGGACACGACCTCGAAACCCGACAGGTGCAGTGCCAGCACCGCCAGGCCTATGGCCAGATAGATACGCCCGAACCAGTTGATCGCCAGACTACTCCTCATTTTATGTCAGCAACAATTCTCGCCGTTTCAGGCCGCCCGCGCTCGTCGAGGGCATCCACCAACCTGCCGTCCAGTGCCGACCAGCCGGAATCACCGCCCCTGGACGCGACCCTGATACTGGTGACCCCCTCGTCGACGAAGGTGACCGAGAGGGTGATGCCGTTGTTGCCGTCACTGAGGGCCCTGGCAATGCCCCGCACCCTCATCCCCCGCCGCTGCAGGGTCCGCCAGCTGAGACGCTCCATGATACCCATGGCAAGCGAGTAGAGCCCCATCCCCACAAACACCGCGCAGAAGACATAGACACCCATATCCAGATTATCTCCAATGTCTACCTTGGAGTGGGTACGGAATCACCGCCGCGGCGCATCCTGCGGCCGCACCACAGCGACACGCAACTCACCGCGAAGAGCGCCTCCTCCAGCTCGTCGAAGACCGGTATGCCCCGTGCCAGAAACTCGCGCCTGGTCTCCCGCATCGCCTCCTCGATGTCCAGCGCCTCGGCGCCCCGCTTGAAATTCGGGATCACCAGCACCGCCGGCTTCCCGGTGGCGCTCACCGCGCCGCTCACCGCGTCGGCCAGCTCGCGGAAGGGGACCAGCCCCTTCACGGAATCCCTGCCCAGGGTCGCCGCCAGGGCACCGTAGTGGTACAGGAGCTGGATGATCACGTGGATATCGATCCGCTCGTCCCTGGAGGCCTCGATCATTATTCTGCGGATGTTGTCCGGGGAGACGTAGGGGTTGGCGATATCGATGGGGTTCCGCGAGCTCGACCCGGGCCGCGGGAGAAGCGGGTCGATGGCGTCCCGGATCCCCTCCTCCAGCGGCGGGATGACCATCCCCAGCGCCTCCGCCGCATCCGCCGCGGCGACGCCCAGCGCACCCCCGCCGCCGATGATGGCGGCGCCTCGGTAGCTCCTGCGGGGGAGCATTGTGAGCGCCAGCAGTGCATCCGACAGCTCGCCGATATTCTTCGCCTGGATGATGTTGCACTGCCTGAACATCGATTCCCATATGACGCGGCTCCCCCCCATGGAGGCGGTGTGGCTCGCCACCGCGCGGCCCCCTGCCTCTGAGAGCCCCCCTTTGCAGATAACCACCGGCTTCTTTTCGCTGGCACCCCTGAGGGTCCGGAAAAAATCCCCTCCCCGCTCCACCCCCTCCATGTACATGCCGATCACGCCGGTGGCGGGATCGTCCCGGAAGTATTCCAGCAGCTCGGTCTCGCGGACGTCGATGCCGTTGCCGAAGCTCACCACGGCGCTGAAGCGTATTCCCTTCCACTTTCCCATGTGGGCCAGGTCGATGGACATCCCGCCGCTCTGCGATACGAAGGCCACGTTCCCTGGCTCCCTGGACAGGTCCGGACCCGGAAGCATGGTGAGTCCGCAGGAGGGGGAGTAGACGCCGAAGCAGTTGGGGCCCAGCACCCTGATTCCCCGGCCGACCACCTCGCGCAGCCGGTCCCCCAGGATGCGCCCCTCGTCGGTGCCGGTCTCGTCGAAGCCGGAGGAGAGGATCTCCGCCCCCGCCGCCCCCTTCAGGCGGCACTCCTCCAGGGCCTGCGGCACCTGGCTCGCCGGCACCGCGATGACGGCGAAGTCTATGGGGCAGGGGATTGCATCGACCGTCTCGTATATTGTCATCCCGGCGATCTCCCCCCCCCTCGGGTTCACCGGGAACAGCTCGCCGTCGAACTTCATGGCCATGAGCGAAAGGAGGATCCCCCTCCCGAAACCGAATCCCTCCCTGCTCACCCCGATGACTGCAACCCGCTTCGGATTCAACATGGTCCGCAGTGCTTCATGGCCGCTTCTCACATTCATGAACAGTCCCCTCTCTTCAATTGCATCGCCGTGGCGCTACCGCCGCATATTTTTGCAGGGACTTCACCGATTGCAATACTATTTTATCCTTTTCCGCCACGGCGGCGCGAAACTGCCGGGAGTAAAAAAATCATTTGCAATATCGGCGTCGCTCTGCATCATATCAGCCGGCATGCAGGGTTTTTCCCGCCATGCCGAGACCCCCTAAGAGGTAGTACCATGTGGAAAAAGATCGTTGTAGCCGCTCTCGTTCTGATAGCCGCCGCCCTTTTCGCCGCGGCATGGTATTTCTCGTCGCTGCTCGTCAGTCCGGCAGTTAAGCCCTGCCCCGCGGACCACTTCGTCTACTGCAAGGGCCCGTCGGAGCTGAACCTTCCGTATCAGGAGGTCTCTTTCAAATCCCGGGACGGACTCACCCTGAGGGGATGGTTCATGCCGGCCGGGAAATCCGATCGGGCCGTTCTCTTCGTGCACGGCCACGGTGCCTCACGGTATGAGGGGCTCCGCTGGGTCAAGGCCCTGCACAAGGCGGGATTCGCCACCATGGTATTCGACCTCCGAAACTGCGGCCAGAGCGACAGGGCCCCGGTATCCATGGGCTACCACGAGAAGGACGACGTAATCGCCGCGGTGGATTACCTGTACGCCGTCAAGGGGATCAAGAAGATCGGACTCTTCGGCGTCTCCATGGGGAGCGCCTCCGGCATTCTGGCCATGGCCAGAGACAAGCGGATCGCGGCCGGGGTCTTCGAGGCCGGCTACGCCGATTTCAGGGACCTGATCGTCAGGGTGGCGAAGCGGGACTTCGGCCTTCCCCGGTTCCCCCTGGTGGACCTGACCTTTCTCCTCTTCGATCTGAGGACCGGTGCGGACAGCCGCGCCATCAGCCCCGAGCGCGTCATCGGGTCCATTTCGCCGCGGCCGGTCTTCATCATGCACTGCAAGGAGGACAACTACGTCCCCTACGACCACGGGGAGCGGCTCTTCCGGAAGGCCCGGGAGCCGAAGGAGATGTGGACCCACAAGTGCGCGCACCACGCCGAGGCGTGGCAGGCGGACCCGCCCTACATAGAAAAGAGGGTGGCGGATTACTTCAGCGCCCGGGTGCGGTAGACGGCGTCACCAGAGAAAGGGTACCAGCGCCCGGCGCGAGGCGGGGTAATCGGCGAAGTGCTCCCGGTACCACCGGTGGTTTTCCCGGGCCCGGGGTATCAGGTTTGCCGCGGTGATCGCCAGAATGAAGACCCCGGCGAGCGACCAGGTGAAGACGGCGAAGCCGGTCCAGGCGATGATCTCCCCGAGATACTGCGGGCTCGTGACATAGGTGAAGGCCCCGCCGCGTGGGATCGAGTAGCGACCGCTTCTCGGCTCGCCTTCCGTCTGCCTCGGCCGCAGGTTCCGGATGACGGAATCGGAATGGATGTTCAGCAGGTACCCGGCGTAATAGACGGCGATGCCGACGATGAACCGGGGATCGGCGAGCCAATGGAGGGTATAGCGGACCCCGAACTCGGTGAAGTAGACGGCGTTCAGGTAGCCGTGCAGTGCCGTCACGATCCACCCGGACATCACCACGGCGAGATTGAAGGTACGCCGATGGCCGGGATCGACCCTCATCTTCAGGGGGAAGATGAATCCCCGGTTTGCGTAGTGCACGATCCACACGGCGAGAAACACCAGCGGCACGGCATCGAAGGCGTTGCGTCCCCGAAAGAAGAAGAAGAGGAAGCTGAGGGTCGCCGGCAGCTCCATGAGAAACCACCCGAGCCTGGGATCAAGGCGAATCCCGAAGCGCTCCGTCCCGAACCTCCCGTAGGGGGTTTTCACGAAGCACATCCCGATTATCGTGAAGAAGACCAGCCCGAAGGCGGCGAGGAGCAGCGTATCGTACGTTATGTTGCCGGTATACCAGGCCATGGTTGTCCCCTTTTACTGCCGATTTATCAGTCAGCGGCGCGCCCGGATCGGGAGCCCCGTGGTGGATGTTGCACGGCGACGCAATATCGGCAATAAAAAAATAAAAAGTGTTTGAAGAAAGCACGACGATGGGTTTCTATCGGGGCATGTCGTTGTGCGGCGCCACCGGCGTAACGCGGTGCGCTGTCGTGCGGCCATCCTGTACGGTCATTCCGGGAGGCATGCCATGAAAAAACCGGTAAAGCGGCTGCTCGCCGTGGCGGGGGTCCTGGTGACGGCGGTCGTCATATCCATGGGGCTGTACGTTTTCAAGTTCATGTCCGAGTTGAAAAAGATGTCCCCGCTCCCCACGAAGCTGATCACCGACGGAATCTACTCGGTGAACGACAAATTCGTCAACCTCTACATCGTACGGCAGGGGAACGCGTCCATCGCCATCGACGGCGCAAACGACCTGGAGAACGTGAAAAACGAGATGTCGCAGGCAGGGCTCGACCCGGAAGCGGTGCAGGCGGTCTTCCTCACCCACACCGACGAAGACCACGTGGCGGCGCTCCCCCTCTTCGCGAACGCGGTGGTCTATATCTCCAAGGCCGAGGAGCAGATGATCGACGGGAAGACAAGGCGCGCCCTCCTGTTCCACAACAAGGCGATCCCCTCGTACAAAACCCTCGAGGACGGTGAGACGATCGATGTCGGCGGGATACAGGTGAAATGCATCACCACTCCCGGGCACACACCCGGCGCCGCCTGCTATATCGTGGACGGCAAATACCTCTTCACCGGTGACACCCTGAGCCTCAAGGAGGGCCGCGTCGCGCTCTTCAACGAATTCTTCAATATGGACTCGGAAGCGGAGCAGCAATCCTGGGAGAAGATCATGGACCTTCCCGGGGTACAATACCTGCTCACTGCACACTACGGCCTCACCGATGATTACCGGAGGGCCTTCGAGAAGATACGGAAGTAGCACTCGTCGAAGGGGGGACTGGGAACAGATGGAGCGGATACGGGCGCAGATAGCCTTCATTCTCGAGATCGATAAGCTGAAGAGCGTGTTCCGGAGAAACTACCTCTCCGACGGTTCCAGGGTGGAAAACGATGCCGAGCACTCCTGGTTTTTCGCCATGGCCGCGCTTATCCTCCAGGAGCACGCCGTTGATTCCATAGACACCCACAGGGTGATAGAAATGGCGCTGATCCACGACATCGTCGAGATCGACGCGGGGGACACCCTGATCTACGACGAGGAGGCGAAGCAGGACCAGGCAGCACGGGAGGAGACAGCCGCACGAAGGCTCTTCTTCCTCCTGCCGGAGGACCAGGCGTCGCGCTACTACGGGCTCTGGAGGGAATTCGAGCTCCAGGAGTCCCCCGAGTCGAGGTTCGCCAGGGCGATCGATCGCTTCGCCGCCATCATACTGAACCACTCCTCGCGCGGGAAGGCATGGAAGGAGCACGGCATCACGGCGGAGAGGATCCGTGAGATCAATAGCAGGATCGCCCATGGCTCACCCGCGCTGTGGGAGGAGGTGAGGATGCTGATCGATGATGCCGTGGCCCGGGGATTTCTGAAGGAATGACCATGAAGATCCTCGCTGCAATGGTTGCGATCGCCGCCATTCTCGTCCTCAGGCCGGTCCTCGCACTCACCGATACAGACATCCTGCTCACCGATGGGGACATCGCGGCACTGGGGGGATCGCGCATCGGCGAGCGCTGTGCGGTATCGGTGCAGGCCCACAGCCTCTTCGACATGTTCTCGCGCGGCGCCCTCGCCCAGGCGATGCCGCAGTCTTCGTCACAGCGGTATGTGTCCCTGCTGGCCGGCGGCGTCAAAACAACGGTCTACTACTACCGTTTCAGGAACCGCGACGAGGCCTCGAGGGCGCTGCAGTTCGTGCGCCCCTTCATCTGGGGGGGCGACCGGCCGTCGATCCTGCACCCGGAACGCATCTACCATTTCGACAACTACCTTCTGGTGGTATCCTCACCCTCCAGGAATCCCGTGGACGACATGATCGCCGATAAGGTGCTCCGCATTCCGGTACCCCGATCACTCCTGCAGACACTGCAGGTGAGAATGCGCTGCGGCGGAAGGGAATTCGATTCCCCCTGCGGCGTGCTGGAATCGCTGGGGACCGGCGGGCCACTGCCGGTGGCGGCAGGGGGTCCCTGCTTCGGGCATTCCTGGGAGATAGGAAGCGATGGACGCATCGAGAAGACCTTCTACGAGGTGCTACATATAAAAGCGGAGAGGGATGGTCTGCACGCCCTCTGGATGCCGGTGCGGCCGGACAACGACGGAGAGAGGGTGCAGATGGAGGGGCTCATCGCCAGGCAGAAGGGCGGCGGTGTGGCAGAGCCCCCGGAAGACCTCGCCGCCTACCTCGCCGGCATGTTCACGAAACATGCCGTCCCCCTGAAATACTGCGGAACCCGCCGGGCATACCTCTCGACGAAGGGGAATACCGCGCAGCTGCTGCGGGTGCGGGAGGGGTACGTCCTGATCGTTGCCACCGAGCACTGGACCGGCAGGCCCGAGAGGATCATTCTGGCCTATTTCTGGAACCGCACGAGATAGCCGGCCTAGCGCCCCCCGCGGGACTTCACCTCTCTCGCCTTTTCCATCCACCGGGCCGCCTCGTCCTTTCTCCCCATCTGCTGCATCAGGGCGGCGATGTTGTGATAGGGCACATAGTTCCCGGGATCGCACCGGATGCTCTGCCGGTAGTATCCCAGGGCCCTCTCGTACCGATTCAGGTCGAAGCAGACGTCCCCCAGTGTGGTGTAGGTGGACGCCCTGTTCGGATCGAGGCCGGCAGCCCTCTCCAGGTCCTCCAGCGCCTTCTTCGGCATCTTCAGCACCGAAAGGGCGCTCCCCCTGTTGTGGTAGGCCGACGAGAGGAGGGGGTAGAGCTCGACGGCCTTGGAGAACAGGGGCACCGATTCCCGATACTTCTTCCGCTCCAGCAGCCACGCGCCGATGTTGTTGTACTGCACCCCGATGAACTCCTTCCTGCTCAGGGTCTTCAGGTACACCCCGCGGTCGATGGATTCCTTCGCGATGTTGAGGCGCTTCACGTAAAAGGCATCCTGCCGGGGCACCCCCTCGATGGGCTCCCAGTCCAGGTAGGTGCCGTCGTCGAAGCAGAAGCGGACGAAGCTGTGCCCCGGCGCATACACCGGCACGATCGGTATCCGCAGCACCTCCCCGATGGAGGTGTAGAGGGCCGCATAGTTATCGCAGTCGATGCTTTTCGCGGCGATGCCCCTCCCCAGCAGCAGGTTGTTCTTGAAGCGGAATCCCTCGCTTTTGAGCAGGCTGTCGATGGCCCGGAGCGCGAGCACCGCCTCCTCGGTGGTGTAGGCAGGACGCATCGGCACCGATCCCAAAGCCCTGTTGATGAGTCCCGTCAAATACGTTCCCGCCTCCCCGGTGGCTCCCAGGGGAGACTCCATCTCCAGGAAGAGGTGGGCGATGGTTGCGGGCACGCCGGTGTATTCCTTTTTTTTGCCCGTCTCCTGCGCGGCCAAGTGGTTCAGAGCACTGTCGCCATTATACCGCGGCACTATGCACAGTATGACGGCAAGGGCGATGATGACTTTTCTCGTGTCCATGGGATGATCCTCTGCAGGAATCCATGGAAAGTCAACCAGAATACCGCCCCCCCCAGGGGGCCAGAGCCCCCTGTGTTCACGATTCCTGGCTGGTAAAAAAAGGTGCCGCCGGCCTGTTTAAATTTTTTTCAATAATCCCCCGGCCGATCGTCTATCTCCATGGAGGGCGGTGTCGAGGCTGCGCCTCTGCCTCACGCGCCCATCCCGTGCCATCACGGTTCTCGCCATTGGTGTTTTTTTCCTCAGCCACACCGGGCGGTACGGCACCCGCCTGCCGTTCCGCCCGGTCCTCCCTGCACTCCTCGCTTTCCGATGTGTGCCGGAGATCCGGCCGCATCGGATTTTGTCCATAACCGCGGAAATGCATTGCGGAAAATCGACGGGTGACCTATATGGATCCCCATGAAGACGCTGCTGCGAGGTTTCAGGTTCGGGATGCTGCTGCAGCTGGCGGTGGGACCTGTCTGCCTCTTCGTATTCACCATGGCGAACAGGGAGGGCTTCGCCGCAGCGGAATTCGCGGTGCTGGGGGTCGCCCTGGCGGACGCCCTGTACGTCCTGGCCGCTGTCGCCGGGATCGCCCCCTTTCTGGAGAGCCAGAGGGCCCGGAGGCTCCTCAGGAATCTCGGCGCCGCAGTGGTGCTGCTCTTCGGCATCGGGATCATCGTCTCATCGCTGCGAATCCGGGGCACGGCCATCCCGTTTCCCGGCATCGCCGCGGAAGCCGGGGGGCCCTTTCTCGGCGGATTTCTCCTCACCGCCTCCAACCCCCTGACAATCATCTTCTGGGCCGGCGTTTTCTCCTCCAGGATCTCCGCTGAAAACCCGGGCAGATTGGGAGCACTCTGCTTCGGATCCGGCGCGGTGCTGGCGACGCCACTCTTCCTCTCCGGTATCGCAGTGGCAGGCGCCGCCGCAACGCGCTTTCTGCCGGAAACGATCACCGACATGGTCGCCCTTGGAGCCGGGCTGGTCCTAGTCCTCTACGCGGTGAACTCCTGGAGCGGCGGCAGGCTGTGGCGAAGAGTTGCGGACCGCCGCTCCGCGCCCCGCAGCGATCAATGATCGCCCGCGGGGACCGTCTGAAGCAGTCCCTCCAGGTACTCCCGCAGCGCCGGTAAATCCCCCTGTCGACGTACCGCTTCCGTCCCCACGACAAAGCCGTCGGCGAGCGCCAGGGCTCTCCGAGCGTCGTCCCCGTTTTTGATGCCGAACCCAATGACCACCCGCTTCCCGGTGTGCTGTCGCACCCGGACCACCTGTTCCGTCATCTCCGTCGATTCGAAATCCGCCGTCGCCCCGGTGATTCCCCGGAGACCGATGAAGTAGACGAAGGACCCGGGGGAGTAGGAGGCCGACACAATGTCGTCCCCCCTGGATTCCAGGGTGACGAAGGGTATGATCGGCAGATCCAGGCCGCGCTCGTAAAAAAAGGAGTGCATCCTGTTGGGGAGATCCGCCAGGATCACCCCCTCCAGGAGCCCCCTGCACCGTTCCGAGAATCTCGCGATCCCGTACCGGTAGATGATGTTGCAGTAGGTCATCGCGAACAGCCTCACGCCGCTCCTGCGGCAGGACTCCATGTCCTCCAGGATCTCCTCCACCGTGATGCCCGAATTGGCGGTCTCCATAGCGGCGCCGGCTATCACCGGGCCGTCCGCAACCGGATCGTTGAAGGGGATCCCCACCTCAATGAAGTCCGCGCCGGCCTCGGCCACGGCCCGCATGCTTTGCACGAACCGTCCCCTGTCGG
Source organism: Spirochaetota bacterium (assembly GCA_016929135.1). Classification (GTDB taxonomy): domain Bacteria; phylum Spirochaetota; class UBA4802; order UBA4802; family UBA5550; genus JAFGJK01. The sequence continues at coordinate 14,005 of JAFGJK010000034.1, forward strand.
GGTAGCCCCCGAGGATGTATATGCCCTTCATGATTCCCCCCCTGTCATTGCGTCGATGATGTCCATGTCCTTGTCCCCCCTCCCGGAGAGGTTCACCAGCACCGTCTTCCCCGCCAGCGATTCCGCCTGACGGAGCGCGTACCCCACGGCATGGGACGATTCAAGCGCCGGGATGATCCCCTCGAGCCTGGTCAGCTCGTGGAACGCCGTCAGGGCGGCAGCGTCGTCAACCGAGGTGTACCGCACCCGCCCCGTATCGTGCAGGTGGGCGTGCTCCGGACCCGTGCCGGCATAGTCGAGCCCGGCCGAAACGGAGTGGACGTCCTCGATCTGAAAGGTGCCGTTCTGGATCACGTAGGAGAGACAGCCCTGGAAAATCCCCCTGATGCCGCAGCCGATGGATGCTGCATTGTCCCCCGGCAGTGGAGACCGTCCGCCCGCCTCGACCCCCACGAGCTCCACCCCGCGGTCATCCAGAAACCCGCGGAACATGCCGATGGAGTTGCTCCCACCACCGACGCAGGCGATAACGGCATCCGGGAGCCCCCCCCTCCGGGAGAAGAAGACCCTGGACTCGTCGCCGATCACCGACTGGAAATGGGCCACGATCTCCGGGAAGGGATGCGGCCCGATGGCCGATCCGATGATGTAATGGGTGTCCTGCACGCTGGCGACCCAGTCCCTGTAGGCCGCGCTCACCGCATCCTTCAGCGTCATCTGGCCAATCTCCACCACCGACACCTGGGCCCCCAGGAGCTTCATCCTGCGAACGTTCGGCAGCTGACGTTCGGCGTCGGTTCTGCCCATGTAGACTGTGCATCGGAGGCCAAAGAGTGCGGCCGCCGTTGCCGTAGCAACGCCGTGCTGGCCCGCGCCGGTTTCAGCGATCACCCTCCCCTTCCCCATGAATCTCGCCAGGAGGGCCTGTCCGATGGTGTTGTTGATCTTGTGGGCACCGGTATGCAGGAGGTCCTCTCGCTTCAGATACAGGTCGAAGCCGTACTTTTTCGAGATATTTTCTGCGAAATAGACCGGCGTGGGACGGCCGGCATAGTCCCTCATATACCCATCGAGCCTTTCCCGGTCCTCATCGCTCCTGAGAAAATTCAGAAATTCCTCCTCCAGCCTGTCCAGTGCCGGTACGAGTGTCTCCGTCACAAACTGCCCCCCGTATTCCCCGTAAAAACCGTTATGCGCCCGCACGCCGCACCTCCCGTATGAAATCCTTCATCATTGAATAACTCTTTCTTCCCCGCTCCTCCTCGACGCCGCTGGAAACATCGATTCCGAAGGGGGAGAAACGCCTGACGATATCGCCCACATTGCTGCGATCCATTCCGCCGGAGAGAATGATCCTTCCGTCGAGCCCGGCGATCCAGTCAGGGAATCCTGACGCAACGCCGCTCCCCCTGCTGGAGTCGAAGAGAAAATAGGAATACCGCCGCTCCCCGGGATGCTCCGCCCCCGCCAGGATCAGGCGTCCCACCGGTAGGTACCGGTAGATCTGTATGTAATCCACCGCATCGTAGACGGGGGCCACCTCCTGGAAATCGATCCCCACCGCCACGGTGACGATCCGTTCCCCGGCATAGCGCGCCATGTCGGCAACGCCGTCGGGATCGCAATACCGGGGGCTGGGGCGGTGCATCACGAAACCCACCGCGTTGTACCCGGCTTCCACCGCCCAATCCACCTGCTCCCGTGTTTGAATGCCGCACACCTTTACGAACATGTCTCCTCCAGCCCACCGTAGAGTCTCCGCAGCTCCCCCGCGGGATCCCCCGCCCTCATGAGGGCGGTACCCACCAGGAAGGCGTCCGCTCCCGCGCTCCTCATGGTGCGCACGTCCCCTGCCGTGGCGATACCGCTCTCGGCCACCTTCAGGAACTCCCCCCGCACCAGACGCATCGTGTTCGCCGCCGCCTCCAGATCGACCTCGAAGCTGTCCAGGTCCCTGGCGTTCACGCCCACCATAGAGAGGTCGACCCTCCGGATCCGCTCGAACTCGTCGATTCGGTGGATCTCGTGGAGCACCTGGAGCCCCAACGCCAGGGCCACCGCGGTGAGCCTCCTGATCTCCCGCTCCGTGAGGATCGAGACGATGAGGAGTACCGCGTCGGCGCCGCATTCATACGCCCTGTGTATCTGGTGCTCGTGTACGATGAAGTCCTTGCAGAGCACCGGGGCATCAACACTGGAGGACACCTGTTCCAGGTCCCGGAAGCTCCCCTTGAAATACGTTGACTCCGTGAGCACGCTGATCGCCCCCGCACCCCCCTTCCGGTATTCCTCCGCCTGCCGGCAGGGGTCCGCCCCAGGGCTGATGACTCCGGCCGAGGGGGACGCCTTCTTCACCTCGGCGATGAAGGGACGCGCCGTCAGCGACTCGGAGATCCTGAAGATTCCCCTTCGCCTCTGCCGTTTCCCCGGGCCGGCCCTCATCGCCTCTGCCCTCTTCAGCTCTATGATATCCCTGAGTACACCGTTCATATCCAACTCCGGTCACGCTGCATTGGAGCGCGCCCTCACCATGCGCTCCAGTTTTTCCGCCGCCCTCCCCGAGGCGAGCTGCTCCCTGGCAGCGCCGTAGCCCTCAGGGAGCTCCGCGACCCCCATGGTCTTCAGGGCCAGTGCGGCGTTCAGTGCGAAGAGATCGGCGATCCTGCCGTCCCTCCCCGAGATGCCGCCGAGGAAAAGGTCCTTGGCGTCGGACCGATCGCGCACCACCGGCATCTCGAAGGGATCGAAGAAATCCGCCGGGTCGATGAAGAAGCTCTCCACCGACCCGCCGGAGATGGTCCTGCATTCGGTTTTCGCGGCGGAGGAGACCTCGTCGAAACCGTCATCGGAGGCGTAGAGCGTGATCCCCCCGCAGCCCATGAGGCTGACAGCCTCAGAGACCAGTTCCAGCCGGTTCTTCCCGCTGAGACCGATGATCTGGTATGCCGGGTCCGCGGGATTGGCCAGCGGCCCCACAAGGTTGAAGATCGTCGGCACCCCCAGCTCTCGCCTTACCCTGCCGATCTGCTTCAGCGCCGGATGGTACTGTGGCGCGAAGAGGAACACGTAGTTGTGCGCCGAAAAGAACTCCTCGGGGGAGGAGCCGCCGTAGGCGGCATCGAATCCGACGTCCGCCAGGATGTCAGCGGAGCCCACCTTGCCGCTCTGGGCACTGTTGCCGTGCTTCACCACCGGATACCCCATGGAGGCCAGGATAATGCTCACCGCCGTGGAGACATTCACCGTCGACTTGCCGTCGCCGCCGGTACCGCAGGTGTCCACCAGTCCCTTTGCAGAAACGCCGAAATGCCGCTTGTGACGACGCATCGCCCGCACCAGTGCGGCCACCTCCAGGGGGGTTTCACCCCGCCCCTTCATGGATATGAGGACCGAGGCGATCTGGGAATCCGTGAGACCCCCGGTGAGCATCACCTCGAAGAGCCGGTCCGCCTCATCCATCTCCGGCGCGTCACCGGCGTTCATTCGCTTCAGTATATCGCCCACCGCAATTCCCTTCCTCGCCTCGGCGAAGTCCAGGAAATTGCGAACGATCGACTCCCCGCACTCGCTCATGATGGATTCAGGGTGATACTGCACGCCGAAAAGCATACGCTCCTCGTCCTCGATGGACATGACCTCTCCGTCATGCTCCGCCACGGAGGTGACGTGTGCCTCCGCCGCATCGACGGCCAGTGAGTGATACCGCACGGCGGAGAAGTGTTCCGGCAGCCCCCGGTACAGGAGCGATTTTCTGCGTACCGCTATCTTGTCCAGCTTCCCATGGCGCACGGTCCTGGCCCTGACGACGTCGTAGCCCAGGTGCCTGCCGATGCACTGCATCCCCAGGCACACGCCGAATATGGGCTTCCTGCCGCCGTAGGTCTCCAGGTACCTCATGGAGCTGCCGGACTCCTGCGGCGTCGACGGGCCGGGGGAGAGAATGATTCCCCGGAACTCCTCCGCCGAAATGAATTCACTGTTTCTGATCACCTTCACCTCGGCGCCGCACTTCCTGAAGAGGGCGAAGAGGTTGTAGGTAAAGGAGTCGTAGTTATCGATCATTAAATACATTCCGTTCCTCCAGCATTGACATTCCCTGTATCGCGTCGTGGAGCGCTCCCAGCTTGTTCTTCACCTCCTGGTATTCCCGCTCCGGCACGCTGTCGTACACGATCCCGGCGCCGGCCCTGAGGGTAACCGAATCCCTGCCGATGTAGGCGCTCCGGATCAGGATGCAGGTATCCAGATCCTGGCTGTAGGAGAAGTATCCCGCGCAGCCGGCGTAGAACCCCCGGGGCGACCGCTCGTACTTGTCGATGAGCTCCATGGCTCGCACCTTCGGCGCGCCGGTGACCGTCCCCGCCGGAAAGGTGTTGCAGAAGAGCCTGAACGGCGTCATATCATCTCGCAGCCGGCCCTGCACCTCCGATACGATGTGCATCACGTGGGAATATACCTCCGCCTGGAAGGAGCTGATCACCTGCACGGAATCCGGGGCGCAGCCAGTATAGAGGTCGTTCCGGGCGAGGTCCAGGAGCATCAGGTGCTCGGCCCTCTCCTTCTCGTCCCCCAGAAGCCGCTGCTTCAGCTCCTCGATGCCGCCGCCGCTCAGCGGCCCCGTCCCCGCAATGGGCTTCAGCGTGGCAACATCGTCAGAGACCTTCAGGTGCACCTCCGGGGAGGTGCCGCACACCACCTCCCCGTCGATGGCGAGGTAGAACATGTACGGTGAGGGATTGATATTCCGCAGCAGCCGGTACAGGTTGATGGGGTTCACCGCGCCGTTGATGCTGAAGCGGGAGGAGAGGACGGTCTGGATGCACTCACCCGCCGTGATCTCCTCCCTGAGGCCCTTCACCGCCCCCATAAAGGACGTTTGGTCGAATTCATCCTCTTCTCTGAAGACATTTCGCCCCTGCATGAACTTCCTGTTGCACGAGAGGATCTCCACCGCCATCTCCCTGGTCCGCTCCTGGGCGTACCGGTAGACCTTTTCAGGATAGTCATCGATCCGCACCGAACGGGCGGCATAGAGCTTTTTCATCAGGTTATCAAAGACGTAGAACTCATCCACCTGAAAGAAGGCCATGAGCAGGCCCTGCCTGTCTTCCCTGACGGGGGATCTCAGGGTGTCCATGTAGTTGACCATATCATATCCCATGAACCCCACGTATCCGCCGCAGAAATTCCCCAAATCAGGCTCCTTGTGCGATCGCTCGTGCTCCAGCTGCTCCGCCAGATACTGTACCGGATTCCCATCGACCGTTACGGCCCCTCCCCCGGGGGAATCCACGGTCAGGGTGCCGTTCCTGTACAGGATTGCCCGTTCCGGCCGGTAGCCGAAGAAGGTATAGCGGGAATAGCTCTTGTCACAATTCGCGCTCTCCAGCAGAAACAGGTATTTCTCGCTGGAAAAATCCTTCAGCAGCAGAATCGGGGTGACGCTGTCACCGGCGATCTCCCTGTAGACCACGATGCGGCTGAAGTGCTTTGAAAGGCGGACAAAATCATGCAACGTTGGGTATACCACTCCGTATCTCCTTGTCGGTATTAATAGGAAAAGGCCGCGTGACGGCCTTTTAAACGAAAAAGCCGTGCGGCTATCCACCGCACGGCATCTATGCACACCTCGCCGGATAGCCCCTCACGGAAAGACGTTCCACCACCACCAGTTGTATCGATCATTCATATTCATGTTCATGTTTCTCCTCACGTGTTTCTATTTATAGAAACACACATATTCGGTCAAGCAAATTAATAGAAAAAAACTGATTTTTCCGGATTTTTTCAGGCGGTCTATACGAGCCGCCTCACCAGAATGACGGTGAGATCGTCCGTGAGCTTCTCCGAACCGATAAACTCCATCAGGGCGCCGCCGATGCGATTGAGTATGGTCTTCGTATCCCCGGTGCCGTTATCCTTAAACGTCTGGATCAGCCGCTTGAGGCCGAACTCCTCCCCCTGGGCGTCCTTCGATTCCAGCATGCAGTCCGAATAGAGGAGCAGCATGTCGTTCCTGTTCATAGTGAAGCTCAGTGTGTTGAAGGACCCCTTCATAATCTCTATACCGAGGAACATCCCCTTGATGGACCCCCCCTTGATGTCCACGACCTTGACGCGCCCGTCCTTGCCGCCGTAAAAAAGGGGATCCGTATGCCCCGCGTTCACCAGCTCGATCCTGTTCCCGTTGAAGCGTACCAGGATCCCGGTGAGATAGTTGTCCACCTTTCCTATCTCCTGAATGAGCTCCTCGTTGACGCTCTCCATGATCTCGTGGAGCTTCCTCTCCTCCATGCCGTGGAAATTCCGGTAGATCACCGTCTTGGCGATCATGGTGATGAGTCCCGAGGCGATCCCGTGCCCTGAGACGTCGAAGAGGGACAGGCCCACAATGTCGCCTCCCCTCTCGTAAAAATCGTACATGTCCCCGGATATGCCGGTCATGGGCCTGAACAGAAAGGAGATCTCCCACTCACCTGAACGCGGTGGCTCCTTGGGGAAAAAGCTGGACTGCACGTTCGAGGCCATGGTCATGTCCATGGTCGCGATCCGCTCGGCCTCCTTGAGCTCCTTGTTCGCCGTGATCAGCTCGTCGTTCATCGCGTCCATGACGCCCATGGTGGCGGTGAGATACTCGTTGGCGCTCTTCAGCTCCGCGGTCCTCTGCTCCACCTTCTCCTCGAGGTGCATCGCGTAGTCGTCGAGCTTCTTCCTGGCCGCGCTCATGGACCACACCATCTCGTTGAAGTTGTGCGAAATAAACCCTATCTCGTCCTCGACGCGAATGGGGATGTTTACGTCCAGGTTCCCCTTTTGAACCTGCATGAGGCCGTCCAGCACGTTGTTCAGGGGGTGGATGAGCGTGCCGAGAAAAAAGAATCGGAATACGATCGATATCACCAGCACCACCGACACGAGGAGCAGGATCAGCCACATCGAATCGGGATGGAGGTACTCCCGGTACGCCACGTAGGAAAAGCCGACGTCGTAAAGCGCATCCTCCTGACGGTTGTACTCCATGAAGGAGATATAGTGGCTCAGGCCGTCCCGCCCTCTCCGGTAATGCCTCGTCCCCGGCGCCTTGAAGGGCGCCAAGTATTTCAGGACATCGGCCTTCAGGCTCTCCCCGTCGCCGGTGCTGTTCTCGACGTGCATCTCGATGGCACGCCTGAAATGACCGAATTCCACCTTCGAACCGGCCAGGAGCGACTTCAGATCCTGCCGGAACGAATCGACAGGCAGGCCCTGGATCTTGTTGGTGTAGTAAAAGACCAGCGTGTTAACACGGGACATGTGGCCCAGGATCGCCCCTACGGGATCCTTCACCGAGGGGGAAAGGGATCCCGCGAACTCCGCCAGCTCGTTCTTGTACCCCTCAAAATAGGGGTGCGCCGTATTGATGATGCCGGGGAGCTCGGTTCCGCAGTTCGACGGCGTGAGCAACCTGATTCTCTCGTAATAGACCGCGTTCATATAATCGTACTGGAGCCGCGAAAAGTTCGGCGCCGCGGGACCTCCGCCGAACAGCAGCTCCATCGTGCCGTCCGCCACTGAATACCGCTCGATGTACCTGAGGTCCCTCGGGCGCTGCACGTAGCCGGACATGATCATCTTCGTCTGATTGTGATGTATGGTATCGTAGGATCGCTCGTTGACGTTGGATGCATAGTAGCTCAACCCCAGAAGGATCACCAGGAAAAAGACGAGGCATATTCCGATCACCTTGGTCATGAAGGTTGTGCGGTCCCTGGTGTTGTTGATGAAGATGATCAGCACCAGAAAAAATCCCACAACCGAGAGGGCCACCAGCAGGATGAGATAGGTCTCGCGGCCGATCGCGCCGTCCCTGCTGAGGATGTTCGCCACCGACGGGATGACGCTCACGATGGCGATGGAGATGGCGCACATGAGCACCGCCCACCGGACCCTCCCCTTCGTCACGGCGAAACGCCACACCCCCGAGCCGATGGCGATCAGCGCAAATAGGAGTATGACGTAGCCGATGGCCTTGCTCAGCTCATCGAGTTTGAAATCCCAGACGTGCCCGAGAAAGAGATACTGGTACCCGCTGCTGATCGACCGGTACATGAAGAGCAGGGTGGCAACGATGATGATCGCCCACATCCCCACAAGCAGCACTGACCGCTGCTTTCTGTAGTCGTCGTCGGGGAAGCAGAAAAAGAACTGGGTGGCAAAGGTCAGCGTCCCCATGGTGGAGGAAATGGTGAAATACCTGTTCATCGACGCGATGGGCAGGTAGATGCTCGCCGATATCGCGTAGGCGGCCGAACCGATCGCGGCCATGACGAAGGCCATCCCCAGGTGAAAGGCGGCCCTGGACCTGTTTTTAATGGTAAAGCAAAAAATGGCCGAGACCACGTAGAAAGAGAGCGCGATCAGCCAGCCGATGGAGAAGAAATTGAAATATACGGGGATCATGTTGCCAACCAGGTACAAATTTTACAGGGGAGGCTTTAAATTGTCAAGACGTTGCCGCTTCGGCATCGCGGAATTTTAGCGCCCCCTCGCCCGGCATTCGCTCCGTCCCGACAGGAAAATGGAGAGGAAAATCGCGAAGGCGACCGAAGCCGCCGCGGCAAGCGGCGCGAAGCGCATCCCCAGCGGCACCAGGAAGGCCACGGTTGCCCAGTGCATCGCGATCATTCGACGGGGGTTGAAGCCCAACGGGAACTCTCCGCTTCGGATGATCACCAGCATGCCGCTCAGATTCCAGCCGTAAAGCGAGAGATAGGCATGCAGCGAGAGGATCACCCCCTGCGCGGCAGAGTCCGGGGCTGCTGCGTGGACGGCGATATATGTAACGCCGGTTATCGCCGTGAACAGCAGAAAGCCCATGCCGGACACGAGAAAATGCTTCTCCTGCCGGGGGGCACCGTACTTGAAAAAGATGAAAAACGTGGCGATCACGGCGAGTGTGAGCAGTGACGACACCGCCACCTCGGCGACGAAGAGCTCCATCAGAATAAAAACAAAGAAGACTATCACGCCGAGGTTGATGGTCCAGAATATCGCCTGCCCCGCCAGCCTGAACCAGCGGGAGTCCATCCGCCGGACCGAACCGAACATCACGGACAGCGTGATCAGGGAAACCGGAAAGGAAAACCCGAGGAAGAAGACGTCCAGGGTCAGCTTCCGTACCGTGATCCAGTGGAAATAGACATTGTTCAGTATCACCAGCGACGAGATCACCAGTGCCAGTGACAGGCAGAGGAGCGAGGCCTGATTGAATTTCTCTGATGTGTCGGTGCCGGTCCTGAAAAACCCGGCCGGGAAGAAGGCGAACCTGCGGATTCTCACGCTCTCGACAACCGCAGCGAGGGCTGTCGACACGAGAATCGCCGGCAGGTAGGCCTCCAAAAACGCCAGAACCGAGTAGACCAGGCTCAGGGCGAGAAAGAGGAGGGAGCGCGCCGAGGGATGCATACCCCCCTCGCTGTGGTGGATGATGATGAAACCGCCGGCCGTAAGGTTGAACAGAAAGATGTGGAGCCGCTCGAAATCATACCCCGTCAGCGCCTCCATGAAGCCGAAAAAAAAGGCGGCAGAGAGGAGGACCAGGAGCAGCACCCGCATCCAGGCCGCCATGGCTTCGTTCGCCTGTATCTGTCCCGACCCCTTCATACACACACCATAATCCACCATTCAACCATTGCCGTTTTTTTTCAAATAATATTCTCCCGGCACACCGGCCCGCACGTGCATTTTCACCCACCCCTGTAAGCAATGGGACTCTCCGGGTCGATAATAACATCAGCAGGGGGAAGTTTAGATGACCGCCGCAGGCATAGGGTACACCATCGAAAAATCACGGGAGGGGTCCGATACCATCATCGTCATCAGGGACGGGAACCGCTATCCCCTGCACAGCACCGTCAGCCCCTCCCGCGAGGCAGCCGCCCTGGCGGACCGCTTCGACCCGTCGCGGTACGACACGCTTATCGTTCTGGGCACCGGCCTGGGGTATCACCTGATCCCTCTCCGGGAAATGCTTTCTTCGTACCGCCGCGTAATCCTCATCGACGCCCTCCCCTCCCTGGAGGAGGCCATCGACGGGAACCCGTACTCCGGATTCCTTCGGAATTCCGGGACCGTCACCTTCATCACCGGCCGGTCCGCCGAGGCGGCGGCCCGCGATGCTGCCGAGAAGGTGGACCTGGAATCCGCACGCGGCGTTTCGGTTCTTGAGCACCCGGCCTCCCTGCGGATCTTTCCGGAATACTACGGCCTGGTGCGCGAGCGCCTCAGATCTGCCATCGAAAAATCGGCGGGCAACCTGGTCACCCGCAGGCACTTCGGCTTGCGGTACCTGAAAAACGCCCTGGCGAACCTGAGATGCCTCCCGGAGGCCTATCCGGTATCGGCGCTCCGGGGATGCTTCGCGGGCCATCCGGCGGCAGTGATCGCTTCCGGCCCCTCGGCGGACCGGCACCTCCCGGTGCTCCGCCATCACCGGGAGGAGCTGGTGATAATCGCGGTGGACTCCGCCCTTCCGATGCTTCACAGCCATGGGATGGAACCCGACATGCTCATGATAATCGATCCCCAGCCCTTCGTGGCGGAGCACCTCCTGGAAACCGATGCCCGCTCCATCCCCACGGTTTACTCCATGACCGCCCGGCGCATCACCCCGGGGCCGCCCCGCCGCTTCTGCTCAATGAACAGCCATCCCCTCTCGCAGCTGGTGGACCGGCTCGCCGGGGGGGGCATCGGTACGATCGATTCCTCCACCGGCACCGTCGCGGGGGACGCCCTGAACTGCGCCCTCTCCATGGGGGCCTCGGCGGTGGCCATGGTGGGATTCGATTTTTCCTTTCCCGGCTACCGGATCTACGCCAGGGGGACCGCCTACCAGCGCCGTTATTCCCTCTATTTCCAGAACAGGCTGCTGCCGGTGGAGACCCAGAACATGACATACATCATGGGATCCAGCAGGGGCTACAGGGTCTCCGGTAAATTCACCAGAAGGGTTCTGGTGGGATACAGGGACTCCCTCTCATCCTTCGCCCGGGGCTGCGGGGGGGGGAACATCTTTTCGTTAAACGGCATGGGGCTGCCGGTGGAGGGGATACCGGAGGTGACGGCACAGGACTTTGCCGGTGCATGGTGCAGCGGCAGGGTGCCGAAAAGGGAACTGTTGGGGGCGATGCTCTCCGGCGCACGGCCCATTGCCGCACTCTTAAGGATGGAGGAGCTCCGGGCAATGCTCGGCGACCGGCGACTGGCTTCATCCCTCGTGGAAGAATCCCTCGGCACCTCCTCGGGAGTCGAGGCGGAGCGGGGACTGCGTCTCCTCCGAACCCTCCTGTAATGCCATTTTTTATCTTCAATTATTACCTCTTCAGGCCGATCATACAACTGATATCCTTGTTTTCACGGCAGGTGTATAATGATGGAACAGTACAACGAACCCCACAGGAAGATCAGCGAAAAGAACGTGTATCTGCTACACCTTGACACGCCCAGGATCATCCTCATATCCCTCGCGGCCGTCGGTATAGTCATCGCCACGTTCCTTCTGGGGATGAATTTCGCCAGGGAGGACGGCACCCAGGTCGCATCGATTACCGGGACGGATCCGATCCTGAACAAGCAGGGCGACATGTCGCTGATCAATCCCGAGATTCCGGAGGCCCCCATGGGGGTTGATTCCCAGGATCCTACGGCAATGAAGGATACGATCGTCCAGACGCCGCAGAAGGACATAACGCAGGATCCCATCTCCCCGGGCAAGGTCCAGGCCGCCGAGGTGATCACCCCCGAGAACATATCGGAGGCGCACCGCCAGGCCTCGGTGGATAAAGAGCGTCGTCATGAAAAGGCCGCCGCCGCACCGGAGCGACAGCACCGTGATGTCGCCAGAAACCGCACGAAAAACCGAACCAGGGAGAACAGGAAGAGCGAACGCAGCAGGGTGGTGGAGGTTTCCTCCCCCAATGAACCGGGCCGTTCGCGGAACCGCAGCGGCTTTGCCATACAGGTCGCATCCTATGACAGCAGGTCAAGGGCCTCCTCTGAGGTGAGCCGGCTGAAGCGACAGCGCTACGATGCCTTTATCGACAGGACCACGGTGAACGGCAGGCCCTATTACCGTGTGCGCATCGGCCCCATACGGTCGCACAACGCCGCTGAACGGGTGCTGCAGGACATCCAGGAGTCCCACCGCTACAGCGAAAGTTACATGATCAGGCAATGAGAGCACTCGCGGCAGATAACTACGGAAAAGAGAACCTTTGAGGTTCTCTTTTCGCTTCCAAGGAACAGATCCCCGGCGGCAGCGGGGACCCACAACAAGACGACGGGGGAGCAGGCCATGCAGCCACTATTCAGCAAGACCCGCAGACTGATCAACGAGATAGACAATTTTCTCGATCTCGCCTCGCAGACGGGCCTTCATCTGCGCGAGGGGATCCGCCTCTACATCGAACAGCGGTACGATGAATTCGAGCAGCGGCTCGAAACGATACGCAATGCGGAAAAACGCGCAGACGCGTCGAGGATCGATGTGGAGGCATCCCTCTATACCGAGACCCTCATTCCGGAATCGAGGGGCGATGTCCTGGGGATACTGGAGAGCATGGACAGCATCGTGGACAAGGCCAAGAAGACAATGCTGAACCTCTCCATCGAGAGACCGGTCATACCGGCGAGGCTGAAGCCGGTGTTCCTGGAGCTCACGGACAGGGTGATCGAAACAGTGGAGGAACTGGTGTCGGCGGCCAGGGCCTACTTTTACGAACTCCATGCCGTAAAGGACCACCTCCACAAGGTAAAGTACTTCGAACGGGAAGCGGACCACATGGCAGAGAAGATCAAACGGGAGGTCTTTTCGATGAAGATAGACCTTGCCCGTAAAATCCAGCTCAGCTACTTCATCAACCATATCGATTATCTGGCAGACCAGTCGGAGGAGGTGGCGAACCGCCTCTCCATCGCCACGATCAAGAGGGCGGTATAGGCCTCCGCCATGATGATCCTCCTGTATCTCTCCAGTGGCCTCTTCCTGGGATGGTCGCTGGGCGCTAACGACGCGGCGAACATCTTCGGCACCGCGGTGGGCTCGAAGATGGTGAGATTCAGGACCGCGGCGATCATTTCGAGCCTGAGCATCCTCCTGGGGTCATGGCTCTCCGGCAGGGGGGCATCGAGGACCCTGGAGCACCTCGGCGAGATCAACGAGATAGCCGGAGCCTTTGTCGTGGCACTCGCGGCGGCGGTGACACTCTACGGGATGACCCGCATGAAGCTGCCAGTATCGGCGACCCAGTCCATCGTCGGCGCCATCGTGGGCTGGAACTACTTCAGCGGATCAGTCACCGACTACGATACCTTCCGTACGATCGCCGCCACCTGGGCGATCTGCCCGGCTCTCGCCGCCGTCTTCTGCATGATCCTCTACCTTGCTGCCCGGTACATCCTGATGAAATCCAGAATCCACCTGATCAAGCTCGACTTCTACAACAGGATCGGGCTGCTGTTGGTGGGCGCCTTCGGCGCCTATTCTCTGGGGGCCAGCAACATCGCCAACGTGATGGGTGTATTCACCCAGGTATCACCCTTCAAGCCGCTGGACCTCTATGTGGTCCGGCTCACCAGCGTGGAACAGCTCTTCATTCTCGGAGGGATCGCCATCGGCGTCGGTGTCTTCACCTATTCCCACCGCGTGATGTCCACCGTGGGGGAGGGGATCGTGAAGCTCAACCCGGTGTCCGCATTGACGGTGGTCCTGGCGTCCTCCCTCGTGCTGTTTCTCTTCGCCTCCCAGGACCTTCAGTACTTACTGGCATCGCACGGTCTCCCCACAATCCCGCTGGTCCCGGTCTCCAGTACGCAGGCCATCGTGGGCGCGGTGATCGGCATCGGCGTCATGCACGGCGGCAGGGGGATCAACTACCGGGTGGTGGGGAAGATCGTCGCCGGGTGGGTGGTGACGCCTGTGGTCGCCGGTGCGATCGCCTTCATCGCCCTCTTCATCTTCCAGAATGTATTCATGCAGCGGGTCTATCGCCCCGTGGAATACACGGTTTCCCCCGAGGTGGTCCAGAGACTTGCCCGCGAGAGGGGAACAGTCCGGCTGCTCGTCCCGCTTCGCGGCAGGACCTTTAAAAACGCAATCTCCTTCCGCGACAGCCTGGCGGCACTGGCCCCGGGGATCTCCCCGAAGGAGATCGAGATGGTACTGCGCCTCTCCCGCGTTCAGCGGTTCACCGTGAATACATCCCTTTTAACACGCGAGCTGAAATCTGGCTTTCTCACACCCCGACAGGCATCGGCCCTCAGGGACATCAACGGCATGAGCTTCACCCACACCTGGCAGATGCAGGAGGCGCTGGCGGAAAAAACAAAGGACTGGGCCTTCAGGGAGGACAACGCCGAAAACAGGCAGTACAACAAGGTGCTGAGGGACAGGATCAAATACCTGGTGAGGCGCCTTTCACAACCTCCCGCCGGGCAGAACGGAATCTGACCATCCAGACGAGGGGGAAAAGGGCAACGGCGGCCGACCCTATCAGTAAACGTTGTCGTTCATGAGAAGCTCCTCAAGCTCATCGGCCTTGGCGGCGATGTAGGTGAGCGACTTCATGAACCTCATGGGATCGCAGTCTTTCAAAAGGATGGCCTCGCGCAGCACCAGGGCGTCGTTCAGAAGGGCCAGCGCACCGTAATCGAGCGTCGCGTTCAGCTGCAGGGAATACTTGTAGAGCTCGCAGACGTCCTTTTTAAGCTTCCCTATGATGGAATAGTAGCTGATGACCCTGTCTCCCGACTCGTCCTTCCGCAGGGTGATCAGCACTTCCTGAGAACGATCGTTCTCGAACTCGATATTGGTGGTGTAGCTCCCCTCGGAGTCCTTATGAAACCGTATCTTGAATTCGCTCGCGATAGCGGAGATAAAGCCGTCAAAAACTTCCATTCAGAACCTCGCCGGAAAACATGTCTGTTAGAATATCAATATAAAACATAAAGTCAACACTTTTTAAGTGAGAAAAATCCTTGAAAATTGCCGGTATAGTCCCACATAGTGCATCCCAAGGCAATAATCATGTTTTCTTCCTTTTTCTATGAAAACCTAAGAGAGCGGAGAAGAATCCTCGCCAACACCCGGGAGATCATCCGGCATCTGGCCGTGGATATCGGTGAGCGGACGCTTCAGAATTATGAGACCCTTGACCGGGCAAGGAAATTTATCCGTGAGTATTTCATCCGCCACGGGCAGACGCCCAGAGAGGAGGCCTTCATCGTCGACGGGAAGGAGACGGCGAACATAATCGCCGAGATACCGGGATTCGACCAGCCGGAAAGCATCATCATCGTGGGTGCCCATTACGACACCATCGAGGGATCCCCCGGTGCCGATGACAACGCCTCGGCTATCGCAACAATGTTGGAGCTCTCCCGCCTCCTCTCCCGGTTCACCTTCAAGCGGACCGTCCGCTTTGTCGCCTTCACCCTGGAGGAGCCGCCGTATTTCTCCACAGAATCCATGGGGAGCTGGGTCCACGCCAAGGGCTGCCGCGCCCGGGGCGAGCAGGTGGATCTGATGATCTGCCTGGAGATGCTCGGCTACGGGGGGAGGTGGTGCAAGCAGGCCTATCCCCTGGACATCATCAAGGGGGATATCCCGCCGCGGGGCGATTTCCTTCTGGTGGCCTCACTCCCCTCATCGAGCCAGCATACCTTCCTTTGGAAAAAGCTCTACAACGCCCACGCGACGCGTCAGATCATCGAGCTCATCGGGCCCGCATCGATACCGGGCATCTCCCACTCCGACCACTACAGCTTCTGGAAGCACGGGATCCCCGGCATCATGCTCACCGATACCGCGTTTTACCGCAACAAGAACTACCATACACCGGATGACACCTACGATACCATAAACTTCAGGTTCCTGTCACAGAACATCATGGACTGCTTTATGGCGCTCCGTGATCTTCTCAACAAGGACACATTATTCGATTTTTAGGAACGGACCATGGAATGTAATAAGGAAAAGAACCTCAAGGGGTGCACCTGCACCTACGATCCCTGTTCGAGAAAGGGGCTCTGCTGCGAGTGTGTGCGCTATCACCTGAAGAGCCGGGAGGTGCCGGGGTGCTTCTTCCCCGCGGGGGCAGAACGGACATACGACAGGTCCTTCGCGCATTTTGCGCGACTTGTTGCGGAAGGAAAGATTTAGCCCCCTTCCCCGTGGGCGTGCCTCACGATCACCGCGACCCTGATGCCTCCGTTCCAGAAGAGCACCTTTCTGTCATAGGGGAGGGAGAGCATCTTTTCGTGCTCCACCGAGGGCGTAATGATGGCGTACCCGCACCCGCCGTACCATTCCCTCATTCTTCTCCCTATCATCCGGTACACCGATCCGCTGTCCACGTCACATCGGGCACCGTAGGGTGGGTTGAGCGCGATGAGGCATCGTTTCCCTTCGGGGAGAGACAGCGGGGCCCCGAGGAAATCATGCCGGCGGCACTCAGCAACCCCCGCGATGCCGGCCCGCTCGAAGTTGTGACACGCCGCCCTGACCGCCCTCTCGTCGATGTCCGACGCGAAAACGAAGGGTACCGTTGAATCACGGAATCCCCGCGTACGGGCGGCAAGGGACGCCTCATAACGCTTCACCATGTTGTCGTATGCGGGCCTCCTGAAGCACGGCCAGTTCATGAAGGCGAATTCACGGCGGCGACCCGGCGCAAGCCCCATGAGCATCGCGGCCCCCTCCAGAGAGAAGCTTCCGGACCCGCACATCGGATCGATGAGGCATTCGCACTCCCCGATGCCCGCCTCCATGAGGATGAGGGCGGCAAGCGTCTCCCGGAGCGGCGCCTCGGTGACGTGGATTTTCTCGTGCCTGCGGTAGAGGAGCTCGCCGCTGGCATCAAGGCTCACCGTGCAGCGGTTCCCCTGTACCCGCACCATGACCGTCTGCGCCACGCCGCCCGTTGTGCCAGGGGGAGCGGCCATGCCGTAGCGTCCGAAACGCTCGGCGATGCCAGCCCGGAATTCCTCAGCGATGCGCCCGGTGTGGTAGAGGACCGAACCGGCCGAGGTGGCCCGTATATCCAGCAGTGTCCCCTCGCTGATGTAGAGTTCCCAAGGGAAGTCCTCGACCTGGCGCCGCAGGTCGTCGAACCTCTGGGACCTGAAGCGCGCAAGCCGCATGAGGACTCTTGAGGCCGTCCGTGAGAAATAGTTGGCGGCGTAGCAGCCATTTAGCCGCGATTGAAACTCCACGCCCCCCTCGGTAATCCCGGTCACGGTGCCTGCACCGATTGCCGCCAGTTCCCTTCCACAGGTCTCCTCGAAGCCCGGCTTGACCACCGCGAAAAAACGGTGCTCCCGGGCCAGCAGGTGCTGCCGAATTCTGCGATGGAACTTCCGTGCCTCCAATGGGATACCCTCTTCCGCCATCACTGCAGACGCTTCCGGAGAATGTCATTGAACCTGTCAAAGACACCCCTGTCGGACAGAATGGTGGTGTGATCGCAGTCAACGCCGATCGTCTCCTCAACGCCGCGAAAGCCCCGCTCGTCCAGGGCCCCTCCCCTGGATACGGAATCGTTCCTCCCGTAGAACATGCAGTACTTCACCGATTTCGGGAGCGGGGCCCGCATCGTCCGCTTGATAAAGACGCTCTGCGACGCCACATCGATCCAGCTGGGGAGCACGTTCCCCGATACGACAACGGAGAGATCTGCCGATTTGAAACCGGACCATGGCGTCGCGAAGGAAACGAAGAGCGTCTTGAACCTCCCGTCCCCCCTGTATTCACCCCTGGTGAGCATCGACCTGACGATAAGCCCCCCGATGCTGTGGGCGGCGATGCAGATCGAGCGGAACCGGTATTTCCGCCACAGCTCGCTCAGTCTTTCATGAAGCAGAGAGGAGGAGAGGGAGAGGTGTATCCCCGAGGGATAGTAGTAGAACCAGGGCTGGTATCTCCTCCGGTCGAGCCGTATGTAGAAATAGACCCAGTTCTGCGGCGAGCCCTCGGCGCCATGCACGAAAAGAACGGGAATCTTTGCAGGATCATATTTTTCGACAAGGTAGATATTGGCCCCGAAGGCCTTCATGAACTGAGAGGGGGCCCACCAGCCGGCGGAGGCGTTCTTCGCCGAGAAGCGCTGGCTGTAAATCTTCGCGATCTCACCGTTGTAGGGCTGGTAGGTGATGGTCGACGAATCGTCCCGTACCCTGATCTCCTCCGGGAAGGGACCCCTCTGCGCATCCTGCCGTATGACGATGCCCGCTTTCACCTCGTTCCTGCCGACCGAGATCCTGTCGGGGGCCCCGTACTGGCCCATCACCTCGCTGCGCTCGAAGACACCGTCATTGTCGTAATCGGCCAGCGCAAAGAGGTGGTAGTCCCCCTCTGGGAGGTAGAGCATAAAGGGGCCCGGCCTGCTCAGGATCACGTAATCCACCGGTGACCGGGTCTTGTGGGACAGCGGATGGGCTACCACCAGTACCGGCAGATTGTCCCCCTCCACGGCACCCATAATCACGCAGGAATTGTACACCTTCACCGACCGACCATCCCTGGTCACCGTGGTCCCCTCCCTGGCGTTGTCCCTGCCGCCGATATGCAGGTAGGCGCACTGGAGCGACAGCAGCGCCGCAATGCAGGCGGCACCGGCCGCCCCCCCTACATTCCGCCGGCACCAGAAGGCCCTCATCGTGAAAATCTCCGAACCAGGGCCGCCATGTATCCGTACCGGTTCTCCACGGCGATATCAATGGCGGTCTTGCCGTCGATATTTTTCCTGGTGACATCGGCCCCATGCCGGAGCAGGGCCACCGCGGGATCGTAGTATCCGCAGTAACAGGCCTCCATGAGGGGCGTCATCCCCCGGTTGTCGGCAATATCCGGATCAGCCCTCTTCTCCAGGAGGGCCGTTACCATCTCCGCGAAATTCCCCCGCACCGCCAGGAGAAGGGCGGTTGCCCCGTCCCCGCTCCTGATATTGGTATTCGTTCCCGTCTTCAGGATGGCCGAGGCGATGGCCATGTTCCCCGAGGTGACCGCATACATGAGCGGTGTGGCACCGTGTATGTCGATTCGGTTGACCGGGGCGCCGTGCCTAAGGAGCACCGGGATCGCCTCGCCGCAGTCATAGAGGGCGGCGATGTGCAGGGCGGTCTGGCCTTCGGCATTGCTGTCCTGCACGGTCGACCTGTCCGCCAGAATGGGGATGGCCTGGATGCTCCGGTAGTACACGGCCCGCATCAGGGCGGTGTAGCCGTTTACGTCCTTCAGGTTTCTATCGGCCCCTCCGCGCAACAGCAGCACCGCCATCTCGGGATAGTCTGAATCCCCCGCCACCATGAGGGCGGTCTGGCCGGAGTTGTCCCTTCTGTCAATGTCCGCCTTTTTGCCTATCAGGTATTCCAGCAGTCCTTCGTGACGGTAGCGAACGGCATACATACAGGCAGTCCACCCGTAGGAATCGGCGGAATCGATGTCCGCCAGCTTCTCCTCCACGAGGCCCATAAGGGTGATGATGTCCCCCTCGGCGGCGGAGCGGTGCAACAGTGATTCAGGGTCCGCATAGGATCTGCTGATGACGCCCCCGTGGGTGCTTATGGAGGGTCCTGCGCACCCCCCCAGACCCAGGATTAAAAGCAGCGCCAGGGCGAGACGCCCCGCAGTGCCGGCAGCGGCGATACGGCCGAGAAGCTGCGGAATGCCCCGGCCACGGAGGATCACATGGTGCCACCGGCAGCGCCGCTCCCCGCGCACGGCATCGCTCCCGTCACCGCGATCCGATGTATCCGATGTATCCGATGTAATCGTGAATGCATTCATGCCGCTCTGCCCTGAATACGCCGCCATCATTATGAACCGCACTGATACCGCGGTCAAATATATTCGCACCCTAGAAGCTCGTTTTTTCTCCCCCCGCTATATGATGGGAGGCTCTGTGATGATAGAGGTTACAGGCTACATGTCGACGCACGGTTCCGCCAAACAACCGGCGAGTGAAACATCCCTCATCCTTTGGGATCCCCCCACGGATCACTGCTTCCACCCCTTCTGCATGCCTGTGATCCCTATCCACAGAACCTATTCGCTTCATGGGAATCTCAGCGCGCCGACAGCAGTTCCCGTTCCATGGCCAGTATCAGCCCATTCCAGCTGAAGCATGATGCGCCTCCCCCCCGTAGCCGGAATGCGTCGAAATACTCCCACGGCCCCCGCAGCCCCAGGCAGTGTTCCAGGCGCTGAAAAAGATCGCACGCCGCACCATGAAATCCGTGCCGCCGCAACAGCCTGAAGTGCATGTAATTCATGTTCATCCAGGAACAGCTGCCGCGCCATAGAAAAGGAGAAGAGCGGCTCCTCCGCTCTGGATTGAAAGAGGGGAGCACACCCTTCCAGAAGGTCCCTCCGGGCAGCAAGTGCCTTTCGACGGCACGGCGGCACCACAGGCTCTCCTCCCCTGAATCGTAGAGAATACAGGGGAGCATTGAAGAAAAAGTGGTTGTTTCCGTCCGATATCGCACATCCCTCAGCAGCCAGTACTGGCGGAAGAGCAGGGAATCCCTGTCAAAGGTCGCATCAAAAAACTCGCCCAGCAGATCTCCCGACTCCGGGGAACCGGGATCCCGCCGCCGCAGCGCCTGCAGATAAAATGTCACAAAGGTGAGGTCGTATACCAGGGGAAAATCCGGAGGTTCATCCTGCGAGAGCGACCAACCGTATTTTTTTATCCTTTTTAAGAGCGTAAGGCTCCTTGCCTGAAGCAGCGGCGGCCTGCCCCACACCTCGTCAAAGGAGGGGGAGAAATCCGTACCGGATTCGAGGGGATGCAGAATCACCGGCAGCCTGTTCCATGGACTTGGCATCCAAGAGGGCATTCGCATACCCCGTATCCACGACAGCTTCGCATCCACGTCGGACATGAACCCCTCCTTCATAGCCCGGGGCAGATCCGACTCCACAGCATCCAGCGCCGCGACGAGATACACCGGGGGATCGATGAAACAGGAGTTCCCGCGCTCGTCAAAGCCGTTCCGCAGCAGTGAAAGCACGATCCGCCGGGAGAGCGGATACTCCCCCTGCCCCGCCAGCGGTGTCTCGTGAGGGATCTTTCCGCTCCCGTATTGCGTGGCGAAGAGCCCCGTCAGCTCATCAAGGGCCCGCTCCTCGTCGAGATATCTCAGCCAGTGATAGTGCCACCCCGAGTCCCAGGCAAAGATGGAACGGTAGATCCCCCGCGACGGCAGAAGTATCCGCCCCTCCGGCACGGGAGCATCCAGCTCCCTGCAGAGGGTGCCGGCAAGCCGTCGGCAGAAATCAGTCACCTCCCCCATTCCGATACAGCCCCTTCCGGTCATCGGGGTACCTTGTGAACATGAAAAGGGCAAAGAAGGCAAAGACGGCCCCCACGGGCCCGGTGAGGATGATACCGGTGTAATGACCGGGGGTATTGCCGAACACATCGAAGAGTACACCGGCCAGGACGGTAACGACGCCGACCATCATTTTATTGATCAGTCCCTGTACGCCGTAGTAGATGGCAACTCCAGGCTTGGTGCCGTCGGGGAGACGGAAATCCGATAAATCCGCCACCATGGCGTTGGGCACAATGAAGAGCCCCGCGATGGGTATGCCGGCGATCCCCATAACGACGAGACCAAAATCGCGGGGCGCGAGACCGAAGGGGGGCGCGGGGATGAAGTATATCAACAGCAGGGCCAGGCCCATGAGGGCGGTGCACCCCATGACGGTGAACCGCTTCCCGATGACCTTGGGAAGCCTGTTCATGACAGGGAAGAAGAGGAGCGATACCCCGAAGGTGACGCCCAGAGCGATCGAGGTGAAACCCTCCCCTTCACCCATGAGAATTGTTATATAGTACGGTACACTGACATTGATGATGATGAACCCGCCCCAGAAGATATTCATGCCCACCACATAGAACAGAAATGGACGGTTCTTGAATACCGTTCTCATGGCATCGAAAAGGTGCATGTCACAACTCTCTTCACCGCGATGACGCAGTCGGTACAACCCCGCGGCGCAGCCATAAAATGCGACAGCGGCGGCGAAACCCAGAATCACCATGGCCGGAAGATAGCTTTCCATCTGAAATTCCGTCGCGGCGACCCCCGGACTGCGGAAGACCTCGATCAGCTTCCCCGCCAGAATCATTGCGGCCCCGGTGCCGATGAGATTGAACACGGCGGCGGAGGTGGCAAGATCGATGCGCTCTCCGCTTTCGGGAGAGAGATCGGCGACCAGGGCGTTGTAGGGGACCGCCCAGGCCGTAAAGAGGAAATAGAAGAGCCCCAGAAGCAGCGCCAGGATGAGCGTCTTCATCCAGAGGGCTCCGGCATAGACCGGCTCAAAAAAGAGAAGGATCATTACGGCAGCCAGGGGGATTCCGGTATAGAGAAGGAAGGGGATCCTGCGTCCCAGCTTCGATTTGTACCGATCGGACCACGTTGAGACCAGGGGATCGCTCACCGCGTCGACAATCCTTCCGAAGAGCCATACGGCCCCCACCACAGACGCGGGGATGAGGATTCGTCCGTTTCCCGGGGCCAGGAAAAAGAGGAGCCATGTCTGCACGACGATGTTGACAATCGCGAGGCCCGTATTGCCGATCCCATAGGCAATTTTCTGGCGGAATAGGATCATTTCATCTCTCCTCAGGAAAAAATGATCATTTATTAGAACAAACCGACATTCCAAGTCAATGATTATTCTCTGCAGCCGGTGCCGTAGACCGGCGTGATATATTCCCGTCCTGGCGGAGGGCCGGCATGAGCGGACAGGGGCAACGGCAAGCACACTCTTCAATGGAGCAGTTACTTCCGCGCCTGACCGTTCTGTGAAACGACGGGACTTCCTATTCGGAGCAGCAGCAGGAGTCCTGCGGTGATGCAGACCGCGGTGCATGCAAAGAGCGAGCCGGTTCCCAGGACGTCCATGCAGATGCCGCCGATGGCGGGTCCCAGCAGCAGGGCCCCGTTCTGGCATGACATGTAGATCCCCACGTACCCGGCCGTACGGTCCGTCGGGATGAGCCGCAGGAAAAAGGTGAAGGCCACCGTAAGGAGAATGGAGTAGCCGATGCCGGAGAGCACCAGCAGAGCCCGAACCACCGCCATGGAATCGGTCAGGCCGATGACGGAAAGGCTGCCGATTAAAAGCAAGAGACCGGTCACGACGACCGGCTTATGCCCCACCCTGTCGCCCAGCTTCCCCACCGGCAGTGCGCTGACGATGAATACAGCGATCAGGAGAAGCAGATGCAACACCGCAGCCTCGGTACTCATGTGGAACCGCTCCTTGAAGGCGATCACGAAGAATCCTATCACCATCCAGAGGCCGGTCCACCAGCAGACCATGGCCGTCAGGAAGATGAGCACCGGCCTGTTCCTGACCGCCTCCCGGAGGAGGCTTCCTGAACCTGCCGGCGGCATGCCCTCAACCGGCTCCGAGGTTCCCGCGATCATCACCGCCACCGAAACGGCAATAGCCAGAGCGGCCCAGAGGAAGGGGAGGCGGTGCGAGATATCCCAGCTCCTGGCACCGAAGATGAGGAAGGAGAGTATCCCCACACCCCCCATCATGAACATGACCCCCGATGCGGTGCCCCGCTGTTCCTGCGGCGTCAGGTCGGGGAGCAGTGCGAAATAGGGGCCTATGGCGGTAAAGACGCCCGCATAGAGGACCAGGGAGAGGACCAGGGCCACGGCGATGCTTCTCGTCCAGGGGAGGAGCAGCAGCGCAATGACCACCAGGGTCCACCCGGCGAGGATGTAGGGCTTTCGCCTCCCCCAGGGGGTATGCGTCCTGTCCGAAAGGATGCCGGCCGCCACCGGCATGACGGCGCCGAATATACCGCCGATGGAGAGGATCAGTCCGCTCAGGGCCCTCGAGCCGGTCAGTTCCATTAGATAGAGGGGGAGCGTCGCGGAATTGAAGCCCCAGAAGGTCTGCGCCGCGAAAAGACCCAGGGAGAAAACCAAAAACTGTGTGAGGGTGCGCCGTTGAGGGGCCATAGAAAACTCCGGAGCATGGATGTCCCAGTAATGATCACAGAGCCATGATCCAGCGCCGGGCCGCCCTGTCAAGCAGAGTCACTCATTCCGGCCTGAAATGCACCGCGAAAACAGACCGACATCCCGCAATCTACTTGCCATCCTTCACCGCATCGGTTACTCTGATCAATATCGATGCAGGGAGTATGACAATGCCCACGGGACCGCTGATCATTCTGGACTGGCTGCTGCATTCGCGCGATTCGATCCGCACGGCCCCCATCCCCACGCTGCAGGAATGGAAGAAGCTCTTCGATGCCGCTCCCTCATGGGACGACACCGCGGACAGCGCGGTTGCCGGTGGGTTCCTCGCCGACCGCCTGGCCTATGCCTTCGCCTCCGGCTACCAGGCCGCCCTGCGGCGTATGATGCCGTCACTCCCGGAGGGATCCTTCGCCTCCTTCTGCATCACCGAGGAGGGTGGCGGCCATCCCGCCGCCATCATCGCGCGCATGGAGCGACGCGGCGGCGGGTACGTCATCAACGGCAGCAAGCGTTTCATCACCATGGCCGATGCGGCCGACACGCTCCTGGTGGCGGCAAGTACCGGCATCAACTCTGACGGAAGGAACATGATTCGCGTGGCAAAGGTGGGCAGGGGAAATCCAGGCGTCTCCGTGGAGCAGATGCCCAAACTCAAGTTCATCCCTGAAGTGGGGCACTGCGTGATCCACCTCAGGGAGGCTGCGGTAAGTGAGGACGAGGTGTTGGATGGTGACGGCTTCTCCAGATACATACGCCCCTTCCGTACCGTCGAGGATATTCACATCTTCGCGGCCGTCACCGGCCACCTCTTCCGCATTGCCTGCCTTCACGGATGGGACAGTGCCCTCATGGAGCGCATGCTCTCGCTCCTGACCGCCATCAGGGGGCTTGCCGGCGATTCTCCCGAAGCCCCGCACGTCCACATCGCCCTGGCGGGACTGCAGGGGCACTTCGACCGGCTGGTGGACGTCATCGAGCCGCTCTGGGAGAAGGTGGACGAGGAGACGCGGACCCGATGGATAAGGGACAGGGCGCTTCTCAAGGTGGCGGGGAACGCCAGAAAAATGAGAATACAGAAGGCCTGGAACAGCTACGGGGCGGAGGCGAGACACCGGTGAAAGGAGGATCGATCGAATTCTTCGCTGGCCCCCGGGCCCTCGAGGCGGTGCGTGAGAAGGGTCTAGCGCCGGAGATGGTGCATGTCATCGCCGGCGCCGCCGGCGGCCCGAAATGGCTGGCGCTCCACGGCCTCGACCGGGCGATATTCTTCCGCTGGCTCGGTGGCCTCGGCCATCCCGTCCATCTCGTCGGCTCCTCAATCGGCGTCTGGCG
Source organism: Spirochaetota bacterium (assembly GCA_016929135.1). GTDB lineage: Bacteria > Spirochaetota > UBA4802 > UBA4802 > UBA5550 > JAFGJK01. The sequence goes on from JAFGJK010000034.1 coordinate 39,388, forward strand.
GTTCGCTGCCCTCTCGCAGAAAAACCCGGAATCGGCCTACGAGACCTTCAGGGAGGAGTACATCCGGCAGCGCTACGAGCGGAAGCCCACGCCGGAGGAGGTGACCCGGGAATCGCTCCGGATTCTGGACAGCTACCTCCCGGACGCCAGAGGCGCCGGCATCCTCGAAAGCCCCGCCTTCCGCCTCACCATCCTCACCGTGCGAAGCCGGGGCATCTGCGCTCGCGAGGGTCTCCCCCTGGCCCTGGGGCTCGCCTCCGCGGCAACCGCGAACCTTGTGAGCCGCAGGGGGATGTCGCTCTTCTTCCGGAGGGCCGCCTTCCGCGACCGCAGGGCTGAATCGCCGCTCCCCGCCGTCCGGGAATTCAGGCGGGATGAGGTGATGCTCGATTACGGCAACCTGCGCGAGGCCGTCCTCGCCTCCGGATCGATCCCCCTGGTGATGTCCCGTGTCACGGAAATCGCCGGCGCCCCGGCCGGCTCCTACCGCGACGGCGGCCTGCTGGACTACCACCTGGACCTCCCCTACCGGGTCCCCGACGGGGGGATCGTCCTCTATCCCCATTACGCGGACAGAATCATCCCCGGGTGGTTCGACAAGAAGATCGTCTGGCGCGGGCCCCGCAGGGACCACATGCGCGACGTGCTCCTGGTGTGCCCCTCCCGGCGGTTCATCGAGGCCCTGCCCATGAAAAAGATACCGGACAGGGACGATTTCTTCCGTTTCTTCCGCAGGGACGACGAGCGCATCGCATACTGGAAGGAGGTGGTGGTGGCATCAACGCGCCTGGGCGACGAATTCACCGAGGCGGTCGCCTCGGGAAGGATCAGGGAGATGGTGCGGCTGCTGTAGCATGCGGCCGCTTTGAGGAAAGGCGCGCCGCGGGACAGCGCCCCGCGGTGCGGACCGGTGTTCGCCCTGCCGCGGTGTTAGAAGCTGTACACCGCGGTGAGATGGATGCCGTAGAAGAAGTCGCCGTCATCGACATAGGCCTCCACGGGCTTGCTGAAGTAGTAGAGGTACTGCATCCTGAAGCCGCAGGAGACGGTGGTGCTGATCGACTCGATGTAGTAGGCCAGCGAGACCATGGCGTTTGCACCCACGCCGAAGGATGTCTGGGTCTCGACCTCGCCCCCCAGGGAGCCGAAGCCGCTCCCCTTCCCGCTGCCGCCGCCGATGAGGGTGAAGAGCGACGCCGTGGGGAGCAGATAGAGGTCCCGGTAGAGCTGGAAGGTGAAGGCCACCCCGCCGCCGACCCCGCCGGAGAAGAATGAGAATTCATATTTCGGCGCCAGCGAGCCCGCCAGGGACTCTGAGTCAGTGTCATAATGATACCCCTGGAACTTCGGCCCGAAGAAAAACCTCACAACATCGCTCATCCTGTATCCCAGGAGGAAGTCGGCGTCGTACTTCCAGGCATGAAAATTCATCGTCAGGGGCACGACATAGGGGGTCCAGATCGCCAGGTAATCCGCCTTGGCGTTGTACCTGCCGAAGAGAAAGTTGCACGTCAGGCTCCACTGGGGCGTGAGTTTAACCGATACGCTGGGGGCCACCAGAACCGCACCGCCGTCCATCTCAGTATTGATCACATGGGGCACCCCTATTCCCATTCCCCGCATAAGGATCGCTGTAAAGGTATTATCGATGTTCTCCCATACGGGGTCCCACCAGGCATAAAACAGGGTAAGCCCGCCGCTTACCGTTACGGACGATGCCGGCTCGGCCGGCTGCTGCTCCTGGCCCAGGGCAGGCAGGGCGGCGCAGACCATCGACAGGAAAAGCAATGACACGAGAACCATCGACAGCTTTCGAGACCATGTGCATTTTTTCATCATACCCCCCTGTACCGCACCCGGAACCGCCACGAGCGGAACGACCGGGTGCCGGCGCGATCGTCTCCCGCATACTCCCCGGGTGAATACCGCACCGTATTAGAATGAATAGATTGATACCTGAGATTAGCAACAAAAACACGGATTGTCAACGAGAATTTGCATGCAACCCCGAGGGGAATGAGCCGATTCAACCTGGTCCGCATGGCGTTTCAATATCGACTTGACAAATATCTCTTTAATCCTACTGTAACCAATACATTCATGGGTAAAGCGATTGTTCAATTCCCATAAACTGTACAATTTCAGGAATCGCGTTTCAGCCGGCAGTTATCACGAAACCGATATTCCGCAAACCATACGATACTCAGGATTCACATATGAAAAAGAAAGCGTTCATCACGGGAATCACGGGCCAGGACGGCGCATACCTGGCGAAATTTCTGCTGGAGAAGGGGTACACGGTGTACGGCGGTTACAGGAGGACCAGTAGCCCCAATTTCTGGCGCCTCGAGGAATTCGACCTCATGAAGGACGTGGAGCTCATGGAGGTGGACATCCTCGACACGGGGAACCTGATACGGACCTTCTCCAAGAGCGAGCCGGACGAGGTTTATAACCTTGCCGCCCAAAGCTTCGTCGCCGTCTCCTTCGAAAAACCGGTGCTCACCGGCGAAATTACCGCCATCGGCGCCACACGGGTGCTTGAGGCCATCAGGATAGTGAACCCGAAAATAAAATTCTACCAGGCCTCCAGCTCCGAAATGTTCGGAAAGGCGCAGGAGATGCCCCAGACCGAGAAGACCCCTTTCTATCCCAGGAGCCCCTACGCGGTATCGAAACTTTACGGCCACTGGCTCACCATCAACTACAGGGAGTCCTTCAATATCTTCGGCTGTTCCGGCATTCTCTTCAACCATGAATCCCCAATTCGCGGCATCGAGTTCGTCACCAGGAAGATCACCGACTCCGTCGCAAGGATCAGGAAGGGCACGCAGGAATATTTCGAGATCGGGAACATCGACGCCAAGAGGGACTGGGGCTACGCCAAGGAATTCGTCGAGGGGATGTGGCTCATGCTCCAGCAGCAGAACCCGGAGGACTACGTGCTGGCCACCAACGAGGCGCACTCGGTCCGCGAGTTCATCGAGCACGCCTTCGGCCACGTCGGCGTGACAATCCAGTGGAAGGGGAAGGGGCCGGAGGAATACGGTGTCGATGCGGCCACCAGCAAGACGAGGGTTAAGGTGAATCCTAAATTCTTCCGCCCCACTGAGGTTGAGGTGCTCCTGGGCAACTACGAGAAGGCGACGAGGGAACTGGGATGGAAACCCAGGGTGAAGTTCAAGGAGCTCGTCGAGATAATGCAGCAGCGGGACATCGAGCGCCTCTCCTGATGGCAGGGCGGCGCACCATCGATCTCACGCGCAACGGGTTTCCGGCGGACGTTTTTGTCTTTCCATCATGGATCCGCACCCTGCGAGATCCCGGCCCATGATCCGGCATTCATGCACCGTCGACCAAGGCAATCCGGGGACAATCACCGGCGGCACGCCGCCACGCACCCATCACTGTGGCCCGCCTCTTACTGCTCCTCTTTATACTGGAGGTACTCCTCCTTCTGCTTCTTTATGTGGGCGTCGACGTTTTCAGCGGTGACGTACACCCCGAAATCATCGGGGCAGGTATCCGGATTGCTATTGAACATTTTTGCCAGTATCATGTCTCCCACCATGGCCCTGGAATGGGAATTATCGTAAAAGTAATACGCCCTCGTGGTTATAGAGCTGATTCCGGAGAAGTCATAGAAAGGGGTTATTCCCGCCAGTCTTTTTTTAAATTCCATATAGTGATCAAATTCTTCAGGAGTATCCGAAAGATAAGAGGTCATAAATATTGGATTAACAAACACTCGCAGTTTTATATTGTGAGCATCGCAGATGAACTTTATCTCCTGGAGCTCGGAAATCGTTTCATCAAGTCTGAAATCGTTGTACTGCCTGAAAGCGCTCTTGAATACGGCGGATTCTTCGTGCTCCTTGGGATGTGCCTCAATTGCTTCATCGAGGAATACTCCCCTCTGCACACCATTGGGCTGTACATATATATTGAATCCCCTGCCGGTTTTACTTAAAAAGGTCATGATCAGATGTGAATCCGGGGGCATTATTAGATAATAAAAAAAGAAACGGATCCTCTCAAAGACAGTATAGGGATAGTATCTGCATTGATACTCGTTAACGATGAGATTATTATACATGGTATCATTCTGACGATAGGCAAAGTTATCGAGACCGATTACCACATTCCTGATTTCATACTCCTTCGCCAAAAAGAACTTGAGATCCCTTAAATGTTTTGCAGGTATAGACCTGAGATACCATAGATTATAGTAGGTGCCATCCTTTAATTGAGAGACATTGATGTTACCGACACGGGAGGATCCCATGAGAAGGGAATCAAACCGTTCATGATTCTCCCTGTACTTCTTTATATTAATATAATTCATGTTCGCATATTGGTATAATGTGCTGTTTGAGTTTATACGATTCATGTCTGGCCTGAAGACCGAATAAAAATCCAGAGTATAATTGAGCAGCATAACACCCGACATAATACCGGCCGTTATACACAACAATGTGAAAAAAAATCTCTTTAACATATATTCCCGCATTAAAACTGAAAGTAAACGAAACCACTCCCGCTTTTAGCCCTCAGGATCAGCGTGATAAAAATGAGCGAATAGTAGAGGGACCATCGGGTAATCGGATGAAGCATCTGTATTCTCTCCCTGACGCTCCCCCTTTTTTGAAGCAATTCGACGAACTCCATTACTATTATTGCGATGAACAATATTACAATCTCGAACCGGTTCAGCGCGCCCGGCATGATTCTCGTTATATTCGACAACTGCGCGCCGATACCGGAAAAAAGATGAGTCAGAATATACAGCGAATCGGAAAAAGTGTTCCCCCTGAAAAAAATCCACCCGACATCCACAAGCAGAAATACAATGATAACCTGGACCAATGCTCGGATCCTCGGGAATTTATTATAACCGACGGCAGTGACGAAACGCTCTTTAACGCCAGACACGACGTAGGAGATCACCAGCAGCATACCGTGGAGGCCTCCCCATATTATAAACTTCCAATCGGCGCCATGCCATAAACCGCTCACAATGAAAGTTATCATGATATTGCGATATTTTTTTATCGTCGTCACCCTTTTCCCCCCCAGGGGAATATAGAGATAATCCCTGAACCATGTGGAAAGGGAAATATGCCATCGCTGCCAGAATTCTCGGATCGTTTTGGCGTGATAGGGGCTGTTGAAGTTCTCGATGAAATTGAATCCCAGCACCTCTCCGGCCCCAATAGCGATGTCGGAGTATCCAGAAAAATCACAATATATCTGGAAGGCGTAGAAGAGCGTGGCGACAATCAAAGGGAGACCGGTATACTCGTGAGGACTGTTGTAAACCGAATCGACGAGAATCGCGATCCTGTCGGCTATCACAAGCTTCTTGAAGAAGCCCCATGCCATGAGATATATGCCGGCCATCGATTTTGTGTAATCGAATGCATGGAATGAGCGGATCTGCGGCAACAGGTTTTTTGATCTGTCAATGGGACCGGCAACGAGCTGGGGGAAAAACGAGACAAAAAGCGCATAGGAGAAGAAATTTCTTTCGGGTTCAATATTGTCCCTGTACACATCAATGGTGTATCCCACCGCCTTGAAGGTGTAGAATGAGATGCCTATGGGAAGCAATATATGAAAATCCGGCATGGCCATCCGGGAATGGAAGAGTTCAGAAATGCTGTTGAATGTATCGCCGAACATATTGAAATATTTATAAAAAAGCAGTATGCCGAAATTCAGCAGCATGTTGATCACAAGCAGAATCCGCCTCTTGCGCATTGAGGCAGAGGAGGATATAAGGATCGCCGAAGAAAATGTTATAACCGTGGAAATGAAGAGAAGCAAACCGTACTTCAGCTCCCAACTCATGTAAAATACATAGCTGCACAACAGCAAAAAAACCACACGGAGCCGGTGCGGGAGCATATAATTGACGAATACGATACTTATGAAGAATGCAAGAAAGGTAAGCGAATCGAATGCCATAAAGCCATTTACCCTGTGTAAGTATTATAAGTATTATTCGTATACAGTTAAATACAGACGTGCATCATGACATAATTCTCATTTATTGGAAATGATATACACCCCTGCAATTATCAGCACGAGGCCCAGAGCATATAAAAATGAGATCCTTTCGTTTAGAAAGAAGACTGCAAGTGTGGTCGTGATTATCGCGCCGATACCGAGGGAAAGGGGGAATGCGATAGTCAGCTTCAGCTTTGACAGCGCCAGGGTGTAAAATATCAATGAAACGCCGAAACAACCGGCGCCGAGCATGAACAGCATAATTTTCCTTTGATTGATCTCTTCGATGAGCGACGTATACTTGATGGTGAAATGGGCGCAGCTGTTGAGTACTATGGCTATGCCCAGAAATATCCAATGATTCATATAGATGCCCTTATAATGGTTTCTGCGGTTTCAATGCCGCTTTGAATCGCGGTTCCGGTGGACGACAGCAACGGATGCGTTCGATAAACACCCGCGAGATACATGTTATCAAGAATCCTGATATCCGGATTCTGATAGCCTTTCATAAATACCGGGGCCGTATTTTGCAACCGGAAAAGCTTCGCCCAGGTAAAATGAATCTCCTTTTTCAGCATGTCGCACAAGTCCTTCCTGCACAGCTCGATATACTCGTCGTTTCCGTAGACGAAATCGTTGTAGGGGATGTTGGTAAAGCACGTGATCACACTCTTGTCGATGTCATTCGCAAGCGTCGGATTGAGCTTATCGAGCACGAAACAGGCCCCGAAAAAACGTCGCGGCGTATGCGCGATGGTCCAGTAATCCCGAAATGTCGTCGTATCGACACCCGCCACAAGGCTGTAACTAGAAATATACTCTATTTTTTTCAACGAATCGAGCGCATGGATCGTTTTAGGGGATTTTGTATCATACCTGATCAGCGAGGCAAGGGTCTGCGGCGCCACCGTGGAGAGTATGCAGTCATATTTCACCGGCTTTTTGCGCATGACAATCGATTCGGCATTATCATTCCTGATCACCACCGCTTCGATCCGGGAATTGAGTACGATTTTTCCCCCGTTCTCCAGGATATTTTTTCTATAGCTCTCGATCAATTCGGCCGTCCAGCTTCTGTCGGGCAGATACCCGAAGGGGGTTTTCGCCTCGCGCTTGTTCAGGCGCAAGCCCAGCCATGAGGCGCTCAGCAACTGCGGATCTATCCCGAACTTGATATCCACCAGCGGCTTGAAAACCGTTTCGTAAATTGTCTCGTTTCCCCACTTCAGCAGCAAATCCCTGACGGAAAGCTGCTCAAAATCAACCCAGTCCCTTTTTAAAAGGCAGCGAATGCCGAAATACGCAAACCTCGCCTTATCATACAGCGACATGTCCCTGTACCGCAGTAACTCGAAGGGATTCGACAGATCGAGGATGTCTCCGTGCAGGTAGAATTTGATCCTGATCTTGCTCCACGCGATTCTGTCCAGGATGTGATGCTCGTCAAGGGCCTTCTGCACGACAGAATCGGTGCCCACGATTTGATGATATGTCCTGGGAATTTCCCGGCCGTCCGGCAGCGTAAAATTCGATGCAACGCCGCCCAGTACTGAATCCTGTTCATAAAGCGTTACCGAGAATCCCTGCCTGCCGAGGATTTCCCCCGCGGCAAGGCCGCTCAGACCGCCCCCGATTATTGCAATCGATTTACCTTTCATTGCACACCCGCTCACCGGCACCGTACCTGTTGATCCCGATTACGATGGATTACAGTGGAAATAGAGGGCTTCGGAAGGGAACGCACCGCCGATCCGTCCCTCTTCTGCCATGCAGCTCCCCCTGACCGGGGGCCGGTTGCATCTCCCAAACACCCTATCCTCGATCAATCAGCAAAGCCCCATCCGGTCATCAAAGGCCGGGCTTTACAGTAACCCACCGCGACATCCCAAGGCCCCACCCATGCAAATTCCAACAGTTAATAAATCGACGAATACAGGAATCCTCACAATACTGGAAATTGATGCTATAATGGATGTGCCGATTTTTTAAACAATCAAGAAATAGTAAAAATGACAGCAAGGCCACAAAAAATACAGCACCGGTTCAATTGCAATCACTTTTTCCGGAATGAGCATTCGTACAACCGGCATTCCTTTCCTCGTACATGTTGAAGTATATATCATTGCCGCCCTCTGTACGATCCTTCACAATACTATAATACCTCATGATGATTCTCCATTTCCCCGGACAATCTTTCGATATACAGAACTCCGCGCGACGGAATGGCTGCATATTATCTTCCCTTTTAAATTTCGCTTCCATCACACAATTATGTTTTACATTTTAACCAGCATGGTATACAGTATGATTTCAGAGTGTGATTCGGAGTGCCCCGGCCCAACGGTATACCTTACGAGTAAGGGCAATAATCATATATTAATCGGGCCGTATCACAGTAACGCCAGGATACAGGCAATGAATAACGGTTATTCTGTAATTTTACCCACGTACAGGGAATTCGAAAACTTGAGGATACTCATTCCGGAGCTGGCCGGAATGATCGCCGGCTTCGGCCTGCCATTCGAGATACTCGTCATAGACGACGACAGCCGCGATGGCACAGAAGAGCTCGTCCGCGACCTGTCCGCTTCCGGAATCAAGACCCGTATCATCGTACGGAAGGATAGACGAGGGCTCGCCTCTGCCATTCTCGAAGGGACGAACCAGGCCTTATTCGATACCATCATCCACATGGATTCTGATCTGGCGCACAGGGTCGAGGATCTCCAACGACTCATCGCGTGCTATAGGAACTATGACGATGAGAACCACATCGTCATCGGCTCCAGGTATTCCAAAAACAGCTCGTATACCGGCAAGCCTTTTCTCAACAGGCTTGCAAGCCTTACAGGGAGGAATCTGATAAAACTATACCTGGGATTGCCTGTAAACGATTCATCCAACAATTTCAGGATTTTCAGCCAGAGCATGTGGAACAGGGTACATGAATCACTCATTCCTGATGGAAACGTCATGTTGATACAATTCCTGTATCAGGCCCATAAAGCCGGTGCGATTTTTAACGAAATGGACACCATCTATATCGAACGGCGGTTGGGACAGTCAAAATTAAAGATACTCAACGAAACAGTGAAATTTTTTAAGCACATGTGCCAGATAAAACGGTGATACCATGAATCATAAAATCCTAATGACCGGCAGCTCCGGATTCGTCGGGCAGAATCTCATACGATACTTCATACACGATACCTCGGACGTTCACATTACCGGCCTCGACATGAAACATCCTCCGTCGGACAATCCGCCCTACCGCCACTGCCAGTTCGACCTGTCGAAGGCGCCGCTGGATATGACGGACCGCCATGATGTGATCATACACCTCGCGGGCCAGCCCTCGGTGTGGTACGCGGAGAAGAATCCCCAGGAGGATTTTCAGGCCAACGTGATCTCCATGCTTCACATGCTGGGCTACGGCATCGCCCACAAAATCCCGATCATCTACCTGTCGACGATCGCGGTGTACGAGAGCTCCCCGGGCATACTTCGCGAGGAGGATGTGAAGCCGCACACAACGTGGTACGGCATGAACAAACACAATGCCGAGCAATACTGCGAGTTCGCATGCACGAAATACGGCATGCCCTATGTTGTCCTCAGGGCGGGGTATCTATACGATACAAACATCGTGCGGGGACCCATCGCCGATATCAGGACCAGAGGAAACCTCTATAAATACAATCATCCCGATTCGGTGTTTGATTTTCTGCATATAGAAGACCTCTACCGTGCCATGTCCCTGGTGATACAGAGCGGGTTCCACAGGAGCGGCATTTACAACATATCCTCGGGCATCGGCACCAGCATACGTTCCATCGGCGATGCCGCGGGCGAAGTCGTTCCGGAAAATGTGTCGACAAATGCCATAAAACAGTACGTTCTGGATACCGCGAAGTTTAAAGGAGACTACCGCTGGAATGCGGCACATGACCTTTTTAAGGATATCATAAAGGAGCCCGGAAGCTGACGGTTCTGCCGATGCAGGGGTGTCATGTGACCGCTGCCGCAGCCGAGAAAGACCCTGATTATGAGAATAAAGCAAAAGGCAACGTTTACCCGGGACGCGAGAGGCCTTTTCACCTGCCTGCTGAGCGAGGGGCTCCATGGATATGCCGATCTGAACTATGCGGAAACGAAAAAAGGAGAGACCAGGGGGAACCATTACCATAAAACCACAGGCGAGCTCTTTATCGTCATCTCGGGCGCAATCGAGCTGACCGTTGAAAAAATCGAAAACGATACCGTGGTTAAACGGGAGACGCATACCTTCACGAGATTCGATTCGTTTGAAATAGAGCCCTACGAGAACCACACGATCCGTGCCCTGGAGGATTCGACGTGGATCGCCCTGCTGACGGAAACGTTTTCCGAAGAGAAAATGGATTTTCATAAAATTCCGGAATAACCCCTTCCCAGGGCAGAGACCGCCCACATGCCGTACCGTTATTTCTCCCCATTGCACCATCTCTATCGGACCGAGTGTCTCATGAATTCCAGTTCATGCGCTTCACGAGTTGAACTCATGTTCCACACCATGACCGAATGAAAAATTGTTGCATTTCCCATCCTACTTTAATAGCCGTTTTCTGCATCAGCATGTACATTGTACGGTGATACGTTCGGGAGCCGGGCGATGTCGCACATCGCCCCTCGAAGGCGCCGTCAAGTCCGGGTTATCGGACAATGACAGCATATATGAATCGAGGAGGAAAATGATGAAGATGACTCACAGAGCGATCCCGGCGATCCTTATCGCCGCCGTGACCATGGTAACGATTGTACGGGCTTACGGGGAGATCGTAAACACCAGCATCGCCGGCCATGCCGGCAGGATACAGGCAATTCCGCAGACCGCCGCGGCGGCACACAGGTTCTGCGTCAGGGGCCCCAAAGGACTTGAAGTCAACAGCGCCATAAAGTCCCTGGGGGAGGAGCTCGAGAAGCTCACCAAGGACATTGCCATTCCCTACGGAATGGAAGAGGCGACGGCGATGAAGGGCAAGGTCAACCCTGAGGAGCTGGAGGCCAAGATCCAGGGGATGACCATGGAACAGAAGATGGCCTTCGCCATGCAGATGCAGCAGCAGATGGGCTATGGCGCCACTACCGTGAACCAGAGGCAGGCGCCGCTGATCGCCCAGTGTCTCGAGCTGAACAACGAGGCGATCAGTCTGAACAACGCGACGAAGTCCATTGAGCGGATCACCGCGTTGAAGACGAAATACGCGAAAACACACGATGACATAGACAAGGCAACCGAGCTTTCCATAAAGGCATGCCCTGTCCTCAGCTCCGGTGAATCCTCTGAAACCGATCCCGCCTGCATCAGGGCAAAGCGGCTGGCCGGTGCCGACAGGCACATCCAGGAGGCGAACAGGGAGATCAAGGAATACGCGGCCATCTACGCCGACTACTCGGCGAAGCTGAAGAGGCTGGCCACCAGGGTGGACACCCTCATGGCCAAGGCGCAGTACGGCCGGGCAATCAGCGGCACCGCCTACAAGGAGCAGTTCAGGACCCTGCAGGCCCTTACGATGGCGAAGGTGATAGAGTTCTACAGCATGTCCAGAGGGGCCATCGAGGATACGGCGAAATGGATCGAGCAGAAGGATGTTATTCAGAAGCAGCCATAGGTCGGCGCGACAACGGCTGCATGAAAAAAGGGTACCCGGCGGCATATCGCGCCGGGTACTGCGTAGCATGCATCGAGATTATCACTTTTTCAGGAAAGACCTGATTCTCCTCTCCGCTCCCCCGGACTGCCCCGTCTGCATCATTCCGCGAAATTCGCGGTAGAGCACCTCCTCCAGAGAGCGTTCCTGTGCCTCGTTGATTGTCTTTTTCGCCAGTGCAAGCGCCAGGGGATCCTTGGTGGCAATCTTCCCCGCGTAGTCCTGCAGAACCTCATCCAGTTCCTCCACCGAGCAAACCCGGTTCACCAAACCGATACGGAACGCCTCCTCGGCGTTCATCACCCCCCCCATCATCATCATCTCCTTGGCCCTTCCTTCCCCGACTATCCTCGGAAGAAGCTTCGTCGATGCGTTGGAAAAGAATATTCCCAGGTCGATCTCTGGCAGCATAATCATGGTGTCATCGGCGGCGATGCGCAGATCACAGCAGAGGGTATGTTCAAACCCGCCCCCCACAATCCAGCCGTGATACCCGACGATTATGACGCCGGGATGTTCCATCATGGCAGTCGTCAGCTCCTGCCAGGCCATCAGATCCTCCGCCGCCTCGGATCGCCGCGCTGTGTTAACGATGAGATCATAACCGTCCTTCAAATCTGCACCGAAGGTGAAATTCTTTCCCCTGGCGCAGTAGATCACGCAGAGATCATTGTTCTCCCTGCTAAAGCGGAACAGCCGGATCAGTTCCCTGAGCACCTCCAGTGAGAGAGGGTTTGATTTCTCAGGATTGTTGAGGGTGATCTTTCCGAGAGCCCCTTCCCGTTGGTACAGTACCGTATTTTCCATGACTTACTCCTTTTTTGAATAATTGAATCGGGACCCGGAGCTCCCTTCATCCCCTTCCATCATCTCTAGCATAACCTCACTGCTGATATTGTTCAGGAGGGAATGCAGGAGGATCCCCTTTTTCTCCAGGTATCGTTTGCGTGCGAACCAGTAGCATAGACCCGCCGCCATGATACCCATAAAGACAATGCCGGTCTTCCTGTCGGCGACCCATCCAAAGGCGAAAATACCCGTGAAGAACACCATGCACCCGGCCATGGTTAAATGCTGCAGGGGCTTTCCGAATCGGAAAAAACCATGGCGGTACAATTCAGGCATCAGCCGTGGCATCCGCCACACTGCTACCGCGCCGAGTCCCTGGGACACCATGAGCGCGAAGACCACCATGATGGCATAGGACTCGAGGTTTGCCGTGAAAAGGACGCCCGCCGCCGAGAGTAACGTCATCGCCAGGAGCAGCACCTCGGGCGTCTTGAATCGCCCGATTCTGTTGAACACGAGGGGTATGACATGATCCCTGCTCCAGGCCAGGGCCTCCCTCGCCGCCATGAGCATGATTGCGTTGATGGTGGTGCCCATGGCGAAGAGCGCCGAAACCACCACAAAGGTGACCACCCAGGAGGGGAGGAACCGCTCCGCAGCGACGATAAGGGCCGTGGGGCCAATTCTCGCCGCCTCATCCCATCGGATTGTTCCGGTGAAGGCATAGGTCTGCACAACATACAGGAAAAGAATCAGCAGAAGCGATATGATAATCGCCAGGGGAATGTTCCTCCGGGGATTCTTCACCTCCCCGGCCACCTCCGTGAGAGCCACAAAGCCGGACCAGGAAAAGGTCGCAATCGCCACGACAACAATGAACTTGCCGATTCCATTCGGGAAAAGCGGCGCCTGGTATTCCGGCTGCAGATGGAAGAGCCCGCCGGCCCCGAATATGAGCATTCCGGCAACGAGCATCACCATCATGATCACCTGGAACCACTGGAAGATGCGGACACCGATCCAGTTGATGATACCGAAGACCACAACCACTCCGATGGCCGTCACCGTCACGGGAAGGCCGGGCATCAGCCTTCCCAGGTATTCAGCAAATCCCCGGGCAACGAGGCAATTGGTGCAAATCATCCCCACCACTGCGGCGACCGAAGAGACGAATCCGGCCGTGGGCGAGATCAGCCTTGTCACAGCGAAGTAATTTGCCCCCGTCACCGGCATCACACCACCAAGCTGAATCAGGTACAGGGCGGCGAATATGTTCGGCACCACCGATACCGCATAGGCCAGATAGAGGCTCGGCCCGGTCATGCCCGCCAGCGATGGGATGAGCACGAAAATAGACGCACCGATCACCATCCCCACAATCAATCCGATGCTCCCCCCCAGCGAGAGGGTGCGCTCCAGTCTGTTCACTTCCATAATACCCCGACCTCCATACCCTTGCTCCTTCGATCTGCCCGGGCAGGCTTCCACACTGACAGATTACTGCAGTGTGCCAGCGCGCAAGTCATCGATCACCTGCTGCTGGACCAACACCCGGTGTACCTTGCCGATCCTTGTGACCGGTATCTCATTCCTGAATACAACCCTCTTCGGCACTTTGAAGCTGGCGAGCTGTTCCCTGCATTTTTCGATCAGCACATCGGCATCCGCCTCGACACCGGGCATCGGTGACGCCACGAGCCACACCACCTCGCCATAGACGCTGTCTGGCACACCAATGGCAGCGGCCATCCCCACCATGCCGGTTTTCAGCGCCACATCCTCGACCTCCGAGGGAAGCACCGTATAGCTCCCCACCCTGATGATGTGCTTGATTCTACCCTTTATATAAAGAGCCCCTTCCTTAGTGAGATACCCAATATCGCCAGTGCGGCAATAACCGTCGGCGGTGAAGCCCTCGCTATCCTCCTCCGGCATCCTGAAGTACCGCTTGATGGTATAGGGACCGCGCACGAGCACCTCCCCCTGCTCTCCCGGGACAGCATCCCTTCCCTGAGCGTTGACTATGCGCAGTTCCACCCCCGGCAGGGGCCTCCCTACGTATCCCTCAGCAAGCACCTCCAGGGGATCCCCCGGCTCTGTAAAAGCTATCTCGGAACCTGCCTCGGTACTCCCGTACCCATTCACGATGCGGGTACATATCCTCTCGCGAATCATCTTCAACAGGTCCAGCTCCACCTTCTCTCCTGACAGCGCAGCCAGCCTAAGAGATGAGAGATCGAAGGTGTCCAGGTCCGGGTTCATTAGTGTTATGGCGTACATCGTGGGGACACCGGCGAAGAGCGGCACTCTCTCCCGCTGGGTGGTCTCCAGAACCCGCTGGGGGCTCCAGGTATCATGAACCAGCAGGTGGTTCCCCATGGTCAGGGGCGCGCAGATGAGCTCAACGGTCCCCCCCACATGGCTCGGCGGCAGGCAGGCAATGCTCTTGAACCTTCCCGGAATATACCGGGCCAGAAAATCACCCTCCACCTTTGCCATCCTTGCGACGTTCTGCTTTGTAAGAAGGGCGGCCTTGGGCACCCCCGTGGTGCCGCCGGTGAACACGATCAGAAATCCGTCATCGGCATCCTGATCCTTCTGCCTCTTCTCCAGGGCTTCGGAATCCCGGGGCGGGACGGTGAGGACTTCATGGAATTCCCCGTCTTCTCCGGTCCAGAGCATATGAGTTTTGCCTTCCAGTCGCAGCTCAGTGATAACGCTCACAAGCGATTCCGTCATCCCCTTTGTCTTCGCCGCGATTATGACCGATGGGAGCAGATGCGAGATGAATCTGACCAAATCCGCTTTTTTATACTTCATGTCCAAGGGACAGAGTATCCCCCCGATCCGGTCAGTCGCCACGAGGCTTGCGATGTACTCCGGTGAGCAGGGGAGCATTGTGGCCACCACGTCCCCTTTCTGTACATCCAGATCGAGGAGCCTTCCCGCAAGATTCATCGACTGGTCCCTTAATTCACCGTAGGTAGTGATGATGGAATCGCTGGTCATGGATGGAAATGTCGGATCGACTTCGGCCCAGTAATCAATAAATTCCCATAAAAACCTTGCATTATCCACATCCATTCATTATACCTCCAACAGGAAGGATATACATATTATTATAAAAATTTCATATGTATGAAAAAAATATAAAGGCATGAAAAAAAATCAAGTTAAAATTTCATAATATTGAAAAAATTTCATATATTTGTACTATTAAATTCCCGACTGATAAAAAACCGAGGAAAAAAAAGATGCGAGCAAAATCTGACAGGAGTCAGTGGGATACCAACCGGCTGGAAAAGAAGAAAAAGTTGAAGCAGCAACAAATGATCGACATGGCGGAGCGCCTGTTCATCCAGCATGGTTTCGAAAACACGACCATGGATATGATCGCAGAAGAGACCGGCTATACAGTCAGAAGCCTGTATCTCTATTTCAGGGACCGCGACGACATCTTCGCGGCGGTTACACTACGGGCTCTCGACGTGCTGCTAGATAAGATGAAGCATTCGGTTGGCGGGAAAACGACGGGATACGAACGGCTAATGGCAATCGCGGATGCCTATTTTACGTATTTCAGGGACTACCCGGCATATTTCGAATTCAACCGCATCTTTGAAGTTCACACCTACTACTACAACAGGCCGGTCAAGGAGGAAGGTTTCGGTGTCTTCGTATCGCGGTGCCAGGAGGTGAACGACCAGATCACCGACCTGCTGATTGAATCGATCGAACTCGGCCAAGAGGACGGATCCATCAAAAATAGCATGGGATCAAAAAAATTGATGTTGCTTCTCTGGGGCGCCACCTTCGGCCTCCTTCAGATCATACGGATCCGGCAGAACCACCTGAATGACGTCTACGATACCAATGAGGAGGAGCTATTCGGGGAATTCATCAAAACAATAACGAGAATACTTGGCGTCTGATCGAATCCTTGATGTTTCAGGGGAACACGACCACCTTCCCCCGTCGCAGCGCCCCACCGCCGCGGGGAATGAAGCCTACCACAGGGGCGCGGCTTGATTACGAATGCATGGAGAACGTGAGAAGAGGGATCCCTTTCGATGCGGGACGTTTACGTACACCATCTCCACAGCAGACCCCCCATCAGTCGGATCGATGGAGCTGCCGCAGGACTATGCATCCCTCCGCACCGGGTTGAACCGAAGTCCGGGCCTCACTGTTGAGGTCCGCGTCTCACCGGTTATCCGGCTGTCCTACAGGAGGAGCTCCTTACCCACCTTCAGGTCCACCCATTCATTCTGGAATGCCCGGTGAAAGCGCTCCAGGCTCCAGTCGGAGCTGTCGTGCGGCGAGAGGGACAGGATAGAGATCCGCTCCTTCCGTATCGCCTCGATCGCATGGTCCACATCCGCCTCGTCGAGCCCTCGCCAGGGGGCCCTGTCTGCACCGACGATGTACTGCACATTGATGGGACCGAGGTTCCCCCTCCCCCCCTTCACCGGGAAATGCAGGCCGCCGATGACGGCATAGATGGGCTGGTCGAAAAGCATCTTCGCCCTCTGGATGATTCTCTCCACCGTGGGATGGCCGCACCCGATCACCAGAACGATTCCCTTCCCCTTCAGGTTCAGTGCCAGCACCTGCTCGTCGGTCTTTCCGACGAGAAAGAGAAATCGCGGGATCGGCCCTGTGGAGACGATGCCCGGTGCGATCACCGTCGGTTCGGAAAGCACCCGTACCTTCGGGCCCGAGTTCCACTCTGATGGCCGCAATGGTGACGGTGCGTACACGGGGATCTCACCAAGCTTTACAGGACCCCTGGACAGGGAAAACTCCCCCTTTTTCATCTCCCGCATGCCTCCCAGATGATCAACATGGAGATGGGAGATGAAGATCATGTCGATGTCCGACAGCTTCACATTGAGCGCCTTCATATTCTGCAGCAGTGGCGAGGGATGCTCCTCACCAGCGTTATACCCGACGTCCATGAGGATCGTGGTATCATCCGCCCTCACCAGGTAGGAGACCCCCGGTTCTGTTCTAAGATCTTCATTCTCTGCAAGGAAATCTATAATGGGGAGGACCGACAGTGTATTAATGCTGCCTATGTTGGCAAGCTTCGGGAAAACCGTCCTGTCCAGAAGGGCGTTCGTCTCCTCCCTGCCGGCGTTGACCTGAGAGGCCTTGACCAGCAGAAATGCGATTATCGCCACCAGAATGACCGCAATGAATCCCGCAGGAATAAGCACGATTTTTTTCCTCATTATCCCACCATCCTCACTGAATTGACGCGATCACGATGCAATGAATCCCTCCGGCACAACCCTCATAATCAGCGCCATGTTATTCACTAATACACTCCCCTGTTATTTGTCCAGCTATATATCGGTATCCGCGGGAATTCCCGGCATTGCGGGATCAGAGCCCCGCTCCAGCCACTGCAAATCCCCCCTTGTGGGGGTCAGAGTATCGGATAAACGAAAAAAACGAAATCCACTTCTTTTTACCTGACAAAAATCTCATCTCCAGTTGATCTATCTCATCAATTTCATTGGAGAGACGCATTTGTCCCTGACCGGAGCATACATCATCGTCATGCAGACCGTCACCGCAGTGGTAACGGTAGTCGTCGTATGCATGGCATGCGGGTTCGCTCCGGGTCAAGGGTAATCGTCTTCTCGAAAAGAATACCAGAGCCCCTGTCGGAGTGAACCGGCAGGGGCTTTTTGTTTATGGAGGCACCCCATGAATCTCTCAGGCGCGGAACTGATCGTGAGATTCCTTGAAGACCATGGGATCACTACCGTCAGCGGGATCCCCGGGGGGCGCAACCTGCCGATCTACGACGCCCTTCACCGCAGCCGCATACGGCACATACTGGCCAGGCATGAACAGGGGGCCGGATATATCGCCCACGGCATGGCCCGCTCCACCGGCACTACCGCGGTCTGCCTCGCCACCTCCGGGCCCGGGGTGACGAACCTGATCACCGCCATCGCCGATGCGAAGCTCGACTCGGTGCCGCTGGTGGCGGTGACCGGCCAGGCCCCCCTCTCCATGATCGGCACCGACGCATTCCAGGAGGTCGGCACCTACGGGCTCACCATCCCTGTGATGAAGCACAATTTCCTGGTTCGAAGGGCAGCGGACCTGCCGCGAATACTTCCGGAGGCCTTTATGATCGCCGGGAGCGGGCGCCCCGGTCCCGTTGTGGTGGATGTCCCGAGGGACATACAGATCGATTGTACGGATTTTTCCGGCTGGAAGGAGAGAGTCCCTGTGGATATACCCGCGGGGGGGGACGAGCATGCGCTGCGCCAGGCGGCAAAGATGATCAGCGCCTCCCCGCGGCCATAGGCGCCGCACTGGCGCACCCGGACAGAAGGGTGATCTGCTTCACCGGTGACGGCTCCTTCCAGATGAACATCCAGGAGCTGGCGACCCTGGCCGATCTTGACCTGAACATCACGGTGATTCTCTTCAACAACCGTCATCTGGGACTGGTGCGCCAGCAACAGGAGCTCTTTTATCGCGGAACAATCATGGCATCGAGATTCCATCGTCACATCGACTTCGCCGCCATCGGCAGGGATTTCGGCATCGAAGGCCACCTCGTCGGCAAGGAGGTCGACCCCATGCCGGTGCTGAAGGCGGTGCTGCGGGGAAAGGATCCCCGTATCGTGGACCTGCGCATCAATGCCGCATACAACGTCTATCCCATGGTGCCGCCCGGTGCGGCAAACAGCGACACCATTGGAGGTGATATGGATGGATAGGACAGTCATACAATGCATTGTGAGGAACAATCCGGGGATGCTGTCGCACATCACCGGGCTATTTTCCAGGAGGGGCTACAACATCGAGGGAATCTTCTGCACGAGCCTCGTCAGGGGTAAATGGAGCAGGATATTCCTGCTGGTTGCAGAGGATTCACGGCTGCAGCATATCCTGCGGCAGCTCGAAAAGCTCTACGATGTGATCCAGGTGTCGCTCAGGGAGGATATCGGTGCCGCGGCCTTCGACACCGTCTGTTCCGTATATTTCAACGACGGAAAGGCCGCGGCTCCCAGTCCCCCACCTGGGGAACAATAATGGAGCGGATTGAGTCTCATTTCACCGGGATATGCTCCAGGGGCCGCACCTGATCCAGGACGATGGCATCCACCGGGCACGAGGATATGCAGAGGCCGCACCCCAGACAGAGCTCAGCATCAATCGACGCCCCTTCGCCGACTGAAATCGCCTCAACCGGGCACCGATCCTCGCAGGCACCGCAGGCGGTGCAGAGGGCTCTGTCCACCGAGGCCCGATACCGGCTGGGGGAGAGTATCCACTTCTTACCGGAATATTTCGCAAGCCGGAACATCTCGCAGCAGCATTCGCAGCAGTTGCAGATGGCGTTGCCGAATCCCCGGTTCTCCACCATGTGCACCAGCCCCTCCTCCTCGCTCCGTTTCAGTATTGCCAGCGCCTCCTCCCTGGTGATAGTCCTGCCGTGCCCACGCTCAAGGGCATAGTCAGCACCGCGGTTCAGCTGGATGCACGACTCCAGGGATGCACCGCAATTCCGCTGGCTCAGCCTGCAGGGGCACTGCACCACGGCGATACGCTCGGAGCGGTCAATCATTTCGACGCAGGCCTCGTAGGGGAGCACGCCGCTCTGCATCGTGATCGTCTCGTTGACCGGGATGACCCGCATGAACGAGGGGAGCACCATGTCCGGGGGGAGGTCCCTCATGAGCGCCGAAAAATCGCCGTCCATGACCCTCTTCCAGAGCCCGAAAAAATCACCGGTGGCGCCGCTCCAGACCAGGCTCGCATCGTGAAACTGCACGATGTTCTTCGCCAGCCGGTACGATACGGGGCCCTCCCCCGGTGCCTTGAAGACCGCCCCCTTCAGGAAGAGCGAGTCCAGCAGTGCCTGGACCGCCTCCACCCCCTTTCCGGTCTTTTCTGAAAGCCCGGCGGCGGTTCCCGGGAGCAGTACCGCCAGGGCCGCCTCTTCCGGCGTGCAGAGCGTCTTCCAGACACCCAGGAGATTTTCCGATTCCGGAAGACCCATCCTGGCGCAGAGTTCTCTATAGGCGTTCTCCATCGCTGCCCCCCTCGGGATTGTCAGTAAACAGATGTTCCGGCTGATTGTGACAGCAGTATGCATGACTCGGCGGATCTAGGCAAATACTTTTTGCCGGTGTCAGCGCCGCATAAGGAGAGCCAGGGTCTCAAGATGCGGAGTCTGGGGGAACATGTCGTATGCCTCGATCCACTGGAGGGAATAGCGGTCCAGGGAGCGAAGCTCGGCGGCGAAGGCCGATGGGTTGCAGGACATGTAGATCATGGCGCGTGGACCGGAGTCGTTAAGGTACCGCAGCATCTTCGGGTGCATTCCGGAGCGCGGTGGATCGAATATCACGGTGTCGAAATCGTCCTGCCGCTCCCTCAGGTATGCCCTTGCATCGGCGCAGATGAATTCCGCATTGGCGATGCCGTTCAGGTCCCTGTTGGCCAGGGCGCACTCCACCGCCTCGCGCACCATCTCAACGCCGGTGACCCTGAGAGCCCTCTCCGCCACGAAAAGCGAGATGCTCCCTACGCCGGAATAGAGATCCAGCACACGCCCCTCCACCGAGTCCCTGATCCTCCGGTACATTGCCAGGGCGACCGCGGAATTCGACTGGAAAAAGGAATTCGGCGTGATCCTGAATCGTATCGATTCGAACCGCTCCTCGATCCAGCCCTCCTTGATCGTCGCGAAGGGTTCGCCGAAGCTCGTGTCCGCGAGGCCGTCGTTGAACAGGAGCGACACCGAATCCACACCGCCGGCTGCGGCATCGACGACCCCTTCCAGCCTGTTCTCCCTGGCGGCGACGACGAAGCTCACCATCAGCTGGCCGGTGAACATAGCCTGGCGCAGAACTATGTACCGGAGATAGCCCCGGTGAGCAAGGTAATCGTATCCCTCCGTCTCCAGCACCGGCCCCCGCAGCGCCTTGAATAGTTCGTCCGAGCGAGCCTGCATCAGGGGGCAGGTGGTAACGTCCACCACGTCGCGGTACCTCCCGGCCCGCCGGAGTCCCACCCTGCCGAAGGCGGTAACCATATCCATCCGGTTCCGATAGCGGTAGGGCTCCGACGCCACGATCCGGTCGACGCCGCCGAGGCCGGCGAGGATTCCGTTGCAGTACTCCCGCTTCAGCAGCAGCTGGTTTTCGTAGGGTACATCCTGGAAGAGACAGCCGCCGCATTCGCCGAAATGAGGGCATTCCGGCAGGGTGCCCTCTCCCCGGTACTCCTCGATGAGTCTCTGAAATTCCAACCTCTTCTTCTTTTTCATATCACTGCCCCTCGATTTCGCCGGTACCGGGATACAGGGGCGCCCCGGCTGCCGTCGTCACTCATGAATAACCTCCATACCCCTGCCACCGAAAAGCGCCGCGGTACCTTCACCTAAATACCGCTCCCTGAAGAGCCCCGTTTCGGGCACGAAGACCAGCCGCCCCTTCAGGGAGCAGCGCCCCCCAGCGTTCCCACCTGACCGAAGGTGCTGATAGAAATCCCTCTTCATCCTGTGGATCTCATCAAGCCGGAGGAAGAGGGGATACCGCCGTGGCGCCCGACGGAGGCACCAGTCCCATCTGAGGCAGTCGGTGATGAAGGATCCCTGGTCCGGGAAATGATCCCGCACATAGGACAGTATCAGCCGTGCACCCCGTTCCCAATCCCTGCCGAGGTCCCTCTCCCCGGCACGCCCGGCCAGGGACAGGAATATGCGGAAGGGGGAGCCCTGAAGCCGCTCCAGCTCCTTCAGGGTGACGTGGAATCCCCCGCTGTTATACAGGGCATTCACGAGACGGGAAATCCGCTCCAGCGTCTCCATATCGCCACGGCTCAGCCAATTATTCTCTCTCACCCGGTAGGGAGGGGTACCGTCGAAGGCAATGCCGTAGCTCCCGGTCCTCGCGGCGATCTCGGTGCCGGGGAGTATCTTTAAGAATCCCAGCTGCAGATATTGGGGACGAAGCCCCCATGCATCGTTGAATGAGGTCTCCATCGATTGCATATCCTCGCAGGGGAGACCGGCGATGAGATCGACGTGCACATGGAACAGCTTCATGGAGATTAGCCGCCGCACCCCCTCCCGGACCTCCGTCCAGGATTGACGCCGGCCGATCTCGCGGAGTGTGTCGTCGTTTGTGGACTGCAGGCCGATCTCGAGGCGAAAGAGGCCCGCCGGGGCCCGTGACAGTACGCGAAAATCCTCCTCCTCCAGGAGCGCCGGGTGGATCTCAAAATGAAAAACCGTTCCGGCGCCGCCGAAGCGCTCCATGATAAACTGCCAGAGTTTTCTCGCCCGCTCCCTATGGGCATTGAATGTCCTGTCCACGAACTTGATCGTGCCGGGTGAGTGTTTCATGATGAAGGAGAGCTCTTCCATAACCCTCCCGCAGTCCTTCATCTCCAGATTCTGGTCAGCAGCGGAGGAGAGGCAGTAGGAGCAGTGGAAGGGGCAGCCCCTGCTGCTTTCGTAGTACACATACCGGTTCGAGAGGGACACGAAATCGTCTCCCCTGTAGGGTATGGGGATCTGCGAGAAATGGGGGGCAGGGACCGTCACCACGGGGGAGTCCCAGGAAACGCCCCGTTCCAGCAGCTGCCTGAAGCCCTCCTCCCCCCTCCCGGCGACGATGTAGTCCGCCGGCACCTCCCGCAGCCACCGCTCCGCGTTGTAGCTCACCTCTGGTCCCCCCAGCACGATCCTGCACCCGGGTGCCCTGTCCCTGAGGAGCGATACGGTGTCCCTTAGGAGCCCCGAATTCCAGATGTAGACGGAGAAAGCCACCGCTCCGGCCCCTTCCCGTAGAATCTCCCCTACGATGTCGTCGGCGTTCTGCTGTATAGTGAATTCCCTGATCTTAAAATCGTACTGAAGGTCACTGCAGTACTCCCGCAGATACCGCACCGCGAGATTGCTGTGGCTGTAGCGGGCGTTTACCGCCACCAGAAGCATATCCTTTTTATCATCAACGGCCATGCACTTCCACCTGTTGATCACATGAGGTACATTGTGGGAAGAGCAGGTAAAGAACTTTTTAAAATATGCGCAACTGTTATTGCACCCCCCGGCATACCGGAGGTTACAGTCTTTCTGAATGTGTCATCGGTTCTTTCACCGCCGGGGCCTCAGGATGATCATTCATGGACCAACGTGTTCGAATACAAAGGAACAGAAATCGGCGCCATCGGCGATCCTGTTTCCGACGCAGCCTCTGTGAAATTGAACCCGCTCCGGCATGTAGGCATTGAATATCGCATTGTCTATGGCGCAGATCACCGGGGTCAATTCCGGAACCCCCAGCGCGCGGAAGGCCTGCATGAAGACACAGTTGTGTACCTTGAAGCGGTAGCGACTGCCGCTCTGCTCCAGTATCTCCATCCTGTTCAGCCTGGTGGGGCCTTCGCGGTTGATACGCTGCTGGTAGGCGATCAGGTTCTCGAAGGACCGCGAATCCTCGACATACCTGAAATTGGCCAACTGCGTTGCCAGGCCTACGGGAAGGACCACGGCGGATACGAGGGACAGCGCCGTATCGTCGCCGACCTTCTCCCTCGCGATTAGGTAGACCGCCGCCACGAGCGCCACCAGCTCTGCAAAATCACGGGGGAATTCCGCCACGAGCCCCTTCATAAGCCTCTTCATGCGGCGCTTCACCGCCAGCATGAACAGCAGAGGATTCCGAACGTATCCCTTCACAATGCCAAGAAGGATGAGCGGCTTCGCCGGCAATGCGGGGTGCTCCCTGTCTGATCTGATCATCCGATACCTCCAATATTTTATTTATCTGGTAAACAATTAATCAAAAAAATTATCCCCTTGAAAGAATCCCCTCGGCATATTCATCCAGCTGGATGAAAACCTCCCTAACCGCGGCAATGGTGTCACTGCTCATGGAATTCATAAGACGGAGTATGACCGCATCGATCTCGGTATGGAATCGTTCGTGCCCGCGGTACGCTGCAATTCCCGAGCGGGTCAGCTCAAGATGAATCTCCTTCCTGTTGTCTCCGTCACGGTAACGTCGCACCAATCTCTTTTTTTCGAGCCTCCGTACCATTTTCGGCACCGCACCCTTCGTGATTCCCAGGTGGCCCGCAAGCTCCGTGACGTTTATCCCCGGACGTCTGCCGATCGCCTGTACCATGTGTATCTCCGAGGGATACAGGGGATCTCCGGTGCCGAAATCCCTTGGAATCCTTTCGATTTCATGGAATCGTGAAAGGATTCTGAAAAACAGGTCGCTCATATCCTCGAATCTGTTATCTTCTTTCATGACAGTTTTGTATACCTAGTATACTATTTGTCAACAATTTTTCATAAAACCACAGGCCTGCGGCCCTCTCCTGGCAGAATCGTTCCTGCTCTCCCAAGGGCCGAATGGGCCTTGACAGGAGCGCAATAATATGGCATTCTCTACCCTCAAGGATTGCCTCAAATGCAACGATCGACGGCATTTCAAATCCCGGGACCGGACTCCACATCCCCATGCCAGCATGAGTAAATCATGGATGCAAAGACCGTGATCATCGCAGTACTCTTCGCCTCCGGCACCGTCACGACGATCCTGTCGTATCCGGCGCTGAGGAACCGCCATACCCCCGGCGCCCGGACCTTCATGGCCATGATGCTCTCCCTGACGCTCTATTCATGGGGATACGCCATGGAGATCTATCACACTGAACTGCCGGGGATGATCCTGTCGCTACGAATCGAATACCTGGGCATCGCCACACTCCCTGCCTTCTGGCTGATACTGGCGATCCAGTACTCGGGGCTCGGCAGAAGGCTCACCCCTGCGGTGTACGGAGTCCTTTTCTTCATCCCCGCGGTTACGCTGGTGCTCCACTACACCAACGCACATCACCACCTCTTCTACCGGGAACTCTCGGTAAACCGCGACGCCCCCTTTCCGGTGGTATCAATAACCAAGGGCCTATGGTACTATGTTCACATCGTCTATCTCAACCTGGCTATACTGGCGGCCAACTCGCTGTACCTGCGGATGTCTCTGAAAACCTGGGGCGCCTACCGCACGCAGGCCCTCACCATGCTGGGGGGATCACTGCTCCCCTGGGCCGGCAATGTGATCTACCAGATGGGATTGAGCCCCTACGGCATGGACATCAATCCCATCATGCTCACCGTGTCAGGTCCGGTCTTCTCCCTGGCAATGTTCCGTTTCCGCATGTTCGACCTCTCCCCCATCGCGCGGGATTCAGTGTTCGAGAGTATGGACGACCCGGTGCTCGTAGTGGACACCCTCAACCGACTGGTGGACTTCAATCCCTCGGCGCGCAGGGTGGTCGGTACTCTTGGAAAGAACGCCATCGGCAGCGACGTCGGCAGCATCCTGTCGGCCTATCCGTCCCTCGTCGAACAGATCGCCACCTGCTGCGAGGAACGCCAGGAGGGGGTGGAGGTCCGATGCGATAGCGGCGGAAACCCGAGGTACTATCAATCGATGATCTCCCCGGTCCGCTCGCTCCGCTCGAGGCTTCTGGGGAGAACCATCATCCTCCACGACGTGACTGCCCAACGAAAGCTCCTCGGCAGGCTCCATGAAATGGCCACGACTGACGAGCTTACCGGCATCGCTAACCGCCGCCACCTCATGGACCTGGGCGCAAGAGAGATCGATCGCGCCCGTCGCTACTGCAGGCCCCTTTCCGTGATTCTCATGGATCTCGATCATTTCAAACGGATAAACGACACATACGGTCACCTGGCGGGAGACGATGTGCTGAAAAACACTGCCGAGATATGCAGAAGAGGGCTGCGCTCGTGCGACCTGCTGGCACGATACGGCGGCGAGGAATTCGTCATTCTGCTCCCGGAGACTCCCCCATCGGCCGCCGTAGCAATCGCCCAACGCCTCTGCGATGCCGTCGCCGCCTCCCCGGTTTCTGCCGTTCATGGAGAAGTCCATCTGACCGCCTCCTTCGGGATCACCGGCGTCGATTGCGTAACCGGTATCGACGTCTTCGACTCCCTCCTCCGGAAAGCTGACAGAGCCCTCTACCGTGCCAAGGAGGGGGGGCGCAACAGGGTAGAGCTGGACTGAACAAACCCGCGGCATTCATCTCTTCGATTTGTCACCCCGCAGCCTGGCCATGACACTGTGCCGGCGCCCGTAGGCGAAGTAGATGACCATCCCCACGGCGAGCCAGACAAAGAGGCGCAGCCAGTTCTCCGCCGGGAGGGAAAACATGAGCATCAGACAGAGGGCCATCCCCATGATCGGCGTGAAGGGAACCAGTGGGGCCCGGAAGGGACGCTGGAACTCCGGATGGGTTCTCCGCACCACCAGGACCGCGGCGCAGACGATGACGAAGGCAAGCAGGGTGCCGATGTTCACCAGCTCGGCGAGCACCCGAAGGGGGAGGAACGCCGCGAGGAGGGCCACGAAGGCGCCGGTGAGGATGGTGGACTTCCAGGGAGTCCTGAACCGTGGGTGCACCGCGCCGAAAAAAGATCCGGGGAGAAGACCGTCCCTGGCCATGGCCAGGAACACCCTGGGCTGGCTGAGCATCATCACCAGGAGCACCGAGGTCATCCCGGTGATGGCACCGGCCGCCACCAGTAGCTGGGCCCAGGTGAGCCCCGCCTGTCGGAAGGCATCGGATACCGGAGCGTCAATGTTGAGCCGGTCATAGGGCACCATACCGGTCAGCACGGCGGTCACGGCGACGTAGAGAATCGTACAAAGAATAAGCGAGGCGATGATCCCGATGGGCACATCCCTACGGGGATTCTTCGCCTCCTCGGAATGGGTCGAAACGGAATCGAAGCCGATATAGGCAAAGAAGATGATGGCTGCGCCGGCGAGCATCCCCAGGGGCTCCCCGCCCGGGCCGGTGCGGCCTGCCACGGTCCTGCCGAAGAAACTCAAACCGGACCAACCGTAGGGGGCGAAGGGCTCCCAGTTTGCCGGATCGATGAAGAGGATCCCGGCGCCGATCACAAAGAGGACGACAAGGAGCTTCACCGCCACCATGGCGGTGTTGAAGCCGGCGCTCTCGCGGATCCCCTTGACCAGGACCACCGTAATGAGAAGAGTGATGACGATGGCCGGCACATCCGCCACTGCGCCGGTGGCGATGAACGATCCGGTGCCGGGATCGAAGTCGAAGGGGGCCCGGGCGAGCAGGGGTGGCACATGGAACCCAAAAACGCTCAGAAAATTCTGGAAGTAGTGGGACCAGCCGTGCGCCACTGTGGCTGAGGTCACGGCATATTCCAGCACCAGGTCCCAGCCGATGATCCAGGCCATGAACTCACCCAGGGTGGCATAGGCATAGGTGTAGGCCGACCCGGCCACCGGCACCATGGAGGCAAACTCGGCGTAGCAGAGGGCCGCGAATACGCAGGCCAAACCGGATACGAGAAACGAGATCATAAGCGCGGGCCCGGCCTTGTCGTGGGCGGCGATGCCGGTGAGGACGAAGATGCCGGTGCCGATGATGGCGCCGATCCCAAGGCTCGTGAGCGTCACCGGCCCGAGCACCCTGTGCAGCCGGTGCTCCCCCTCCATCTCCTCCAGCAGGAGCTGCAGCGGTTTTCTCGTGAACAGGTGTCTCATGGCGTCCCCCCGTTTTCTGCGGTATCCATTGCTTCATCGTGATGTTGTTTGCATTATCCATGGGCGTGCGTGGAAAATGATCAAGACAATTTTACGTTCACGGCACTGTTTGTGCTGTACGGCCATGCATGAAATACGACGCACGCACTCGGCACAAGATTCTTGCATGGGGAGGCATAAAATCCTTTACTTAATACTTACACATCTGTATGATGTCTCCCACCGTTTCACTTTTCAGGAGGAAATCCAATGCATAGACGCTGCTCACTCATACTCGTATCCATTATCATCGTCGCCGTGGCCGGTTGCGGCCTCTCGGAGCCGGTGCTCTCCCCGGAGGCGAAGGATTGGCTGAAGACCTACAGGAGAATCGGGATCGAAAAGGTCGACGCGGACAAGGACCAGAAACGCTGGGGGAAGAAGGACAATTCCAGGTTCGAGGAGAAATACTCGAAGCTCATGGAGGAGAGGGGTGCCATCCTGAAGGGCATGAGCGATGCCCAGAAGAAGCTCTTCTCCGACGAGATGCAGAAAATCGACGACGACATACTCATCAGGATCTCGATCTACCGTCGGGTCCAGTCCTACTGATCGGTACGACGCCGGCACAGGTCCGGGAACACACGACGTAACCGGCGCGAACCGTCTTACCCAATGTGAAACGAAATACAAAGGGATGATCGATACCTCGGTCATCCCTTTTTTCGCATCCCGGGCCGATGAACCAGGGACGCCGCCACTCCCACGATCGGGACGGCGGGGGCCCTGCCGGTTTAGGCTCCGGGCCCGGGGTGGCACCGAACCGGGAGCACTAACGCCACGACACTGGCGGCCATCACCATCATTCGTATCATTTCAATTCCTCCATTATAGTTCGATTGTGCGCTCATATGTGTGCCTATGCCGAACAGGCGGCTCACTGCCGGACAGTTGCAGATGTCGGGGAACCATCGCTGTCTACAGATTCGATCTCTCGACCGTGCCATGTTACAGCAGAAATGCATTTGAATTCTGTTTGCTTTTTTCACCTCCTTCGGCTCATAGTGTATGAGGCCGCGCCATCTTCCGGGCCGTCTCGGCCTGAGCGTTCATGGAGCGTGTCACAGCATGAACTGTTCGACCGCGCATTTCGGGCGAACGGAAGAGTGGAGGGTTACCATGAAGAGAAACGCGAAATATGCACTCATCGCCGTCTGCCTTCTCATCTGCGTTGCGGCGGGAATCGCGGCGGTCAAGCTCTACATGATACACCAGAAGGTTGCCAGCGAAGACCCCAGAGTCTGGGAGGAGGACATCCGCGCCTTCGAGAGGACCGACGCGGCGACGAGGCCGGCGCCGGGGGGGATACTCTTCGTGGGCAGCTCGAGCTTCCGTTTCTGGAAGACCCTGCAGCACGACATGGCCCCCCTCCCGGTAACGAACCGGGGCTTCGGCGGCTCGAAACTCCCGGCCCTCATCCATTACGCGAGCAGGATAATCTACCCTTACCGCCCCTCCATGGTGGTCATCTACTGCGGCGACAACGACATGACCGTGGGGAGACGCCGGAGCCCCGGCGAGGTTCTGAAGGACCTGCAGAAGCTCACCGGTGCGGTACGGGCGAACCTCCCGGCGGCGAAAATCTATTTTGTATCCATCAAGCCGTCGCCTTCGCGGATGGAGTACTGGCCCGCCATGGCGAAGGCGAACGAGATGATCGCCGGCTATATGAAAACGCAGCGTGGAATGCACTTCATCGATGTGAGCGCCGCAATGTTCGACGGGGCAGGCGCTCTGAAGACAGATATCTTCACCTGGGACCGTATTCACATGAACCAGCGGGGGTATGCCATCTGGACCGGCATCATCAGGCCGGTCCTGACGCGCGACTTCACCGATCCGGGCGTGAGATGACCCCCCCCATCCAGCGCCCGGAATAGAATAGGGCACCCGTGCATAGCGTGGCATCGATCATGGCCGTGAAGGTGTATCACCACAATCCCTCAAGCTGCCATGAAGAAGGGTGCAAAGATGGACACCTCACACTTTCCACGGGGGGCTTAACGGCGGGGAATGTCTCAATCCACTGCACAATTAGGTTTGACTTTTGAACTAACAGTCATTATAATGATGCGATAAACATACAGTCACACACGGAGGTTGATATGATTGACAGGATCATTTCAGGTGGTATGGTACGACGTTTACTTCAGTCAGGAGCCCTGGCAGCCGCGGCGGTTCTCCTCCCGCTCATGCTCCCGGCATCGGCAAGCGACCTCTCGGATGCCACCTCTTTGCGCGAAAAATGCGAAAAGGAGGTGAAGGTTGTGGAGATCGCCGTGAAAAACTTCGGTTCCGCGGCGGTACTGACTGACTTTCAGAAGGGGAATGAAATCCTGCGGGGGGCGAAGATCATGATGGCCCAGTCGAAATTCGCCGAGGCGAAGAGGCAGTACAACGACTACCTGACGCTCCAGAACGGGATGTATAAAAACCTGTCGGCCATCTACATCGAGCGGACCGATGCCATAAACAAGGAGGTGCCTGCCGACCTTGTGGACTTCATCGACAACGAGAAGGTGTGCGCATATTTCAAGCTGGCCAACCAGAACCTCGTGGACGCAAGGACCAGCATCACGCGGCAGTATTACAAACATGCCGTCGATCTGTGCAGGGACGCCAAGAGATACGCCCTTGGATCCTACAAGCTTGCCGGTAAGGCATTGCCGTCGAAATACGGCAAGGATATGGCGGATATTAACGGGAAAATTTCCGACTAGGTGCAAACGCTTGACCCGCGCTGGTGCGGGGGCGGCGCACAGGATACTCGAATACCGCTGCATCAGCAGGAGGGGCGTCGTGAACGATACCTCCATCGGATCCGCGAGCCGCAGCCGGGCCGGTGCGAGGGGGACCATCCCACAGGATTCCCTGCGCCCCTCGCCGGTACGGGAAAACGCCGATTCCGGGACAGTGACGCATACCAGTACAGACAGGTACAGGGATGCTCATACACCATCACCCGCCGCGACACCCGGACCCGCGGTGAATGATAAAATGAATTGAAATTTCCTGCGGACGGGGGCATATGCGTACCCATGTCGTTCAACAGAGAAACCGATCCGACAGTCCATTACAGGTTCTGTCCCCGATGCGCGTCGCCGGGAAGCTTCGATAACACGTCACATTCGTTTCGGTGTCCCGGCTGCGGCTTTCACTTCTATCTGAATTCCGCGGCTGCCGTCAGTGCGCTCATCTTCAACGGGAACGGCGAGCTGCTGGTCGTCACCAGGGGTGTGGACCCGTCCAGGGGGAAACTTGACCTGCCCGGCGGCTTCGTCGACCCGGGGGAGAGCCTTGAGGCCGCATTGCTTCGCGAGATAGGTGAAGAACTGCACCTCACGCCGGACTCCTGCAGGTACTATGCCTCGTTTGCGAACCGGTATCCCTTCACCGGAACCGTCGTTTACACGACGGATTGCGTGTTCAGATGCTCCGTGGCCGATTTCACGGGGATGATGCACGGCGATGATATCGCCGGGATAGAATTCATCAAGCTTGAGGAGATCGATATCGCCGCCTTCGCCTTCGAGTCGGTAAGGAACATTCTGAGCAGGCTGATCGATGAACGGAAGAATGTACGCCAGAGTATCGTACCCTGACGGCAGGGCGCGTGCCCCTTGGAAGACCTGAGACAGCCGCTGCCGTTGAAAACAGGGAGTGAAAGCCCATGCCGTTCGGAACAGCCCTGGATGTGGCGGCAGCTTTTTTATTCACGAGACCACCGGCGCACCCCGATTGCTCACGCCATTGAAATATTCAGGAAACCGTGAGGAGGATCGGGTACAGGCACGCAGGAGTACCCCCGTATCTTTAAAACCTTTGACTCCTCTTTCATTCTCATCTCCCTTCACCGAAGGCCGAAGAGGGCAGAAACGGGCGGATGGTCCTGAAAGCCCGGGGCTCATGGGCCACGCCTATCCTCCCCTTGTATGCAAATCCTTGGGATCTCAGAAAGACAAGCTGATATTGAAGAGCGGGAAGAATGGGATCGTCCCTTCCCGGATGATGTTGATCAGCCCGATCTGTACGCCGGACATCCTTCGGGCGTAGTTGATGAGCCCGATCTGGACGCCCCTGATGCTGCCGGCGATATTAACGAGCCCGATCTGGGCACCACAGAAGGTCTCGGCATCGTTGACAACGGCGGCGAACTGCAGCCCAACGGATGTACCGTAGAGGTCCATGGGGCCGTCGGAGAACATGTCGTTGCGGATCCTGTTCATCAGGCCGGCAATCTGTATGCCGCTCATTTCACCGTGAATCCGGTTGTAGAATCCCGCAAGCTGGATCCCACGCAGGACGCTCACGTTGTTCATGACGCCTGCCACCTGGATTCCCCGGTTCACCGTGTAGGGGTGTATGAACAAACCGTCGAGATTGGCGAAGCCGCTCAGCTGCAGGCCGCTCATCTCCTCCCAGTAAGCGCTTATGAGACCGCAGACGTTGAGCCCGTAAACGGTCTCATTGAACGAAAAGATGACACCGATACTGAGCCCGTAAATATCATAATCGCTCGGTATGAGCTGAACCGGCTTCATCAACGACAGCTGGAAAGGAAAGACGTCCCTGCAGATCCCGTCGGAAGGGACACAGGGATGGACGAGAAGGACCAGGGCACAGCCTGCAATCATTTTCTTCATTCCGCCCCCCCGGCGCGATGTCGAACTGATACAGGGAATCAGAAGACGGAGTCACGATGCCGCCGCTTTCTCACAACCATCGATACCTCGGTATTCGGCCACCAGAATGGATGAATGTCAACAACAATCGCGTCCCTACTTCACGATCGTCTCCCACCCCCTCCTGTTAATGTTGATATAGATTGCAGCGCCGAGTGCACATCCCGCGGCCAGGAACGCTGTCCCGACGGCTACGCCACCCAGGATGATCTTCCCGAGCCCGAAGAGAAAGGCGTAGATCATGGCGACCCCGAGAAGCCAGTTCAACAGGTTGAAGACCCCGTCACGCTGCGGCGTCACGTCCGTCGCCTCGCGAGCCACCGGGCCCCAGAGGGCCGGGTTCGGCCGCACCTTCCGGTAAAAGGACAGGAGCACCTCGCGGGGCTCCGGCTTCGTTGCCAATGTGACCGAGAGCCATACGGCGGTGGTGATCCCCACGGTGATCAGGAGCAGCCAGGCGAAATCCTGCGGATTCTTCTCATCGAGATGAAACCCGAACTGCAGCACCAGGGAGGTGACGAAGGCCGCCGACATCGCCGAGATCTCGCTCCAGGCATTGATGCGCCACCAGAACCATCGAAGGATATAGACAAGCCCCGTGCCGGCGCCCAGGGCCATCAGGACCTTCCATGCGTCCACGATGGAATCCATGAAAAAGGTGACAACGATGGAGATGAGCATCAGCAGCACCGTCATTCCCTGCGAGACGATAACGTAATGCCGCTCCTCCCTCCCCCTCGCCATGAAGCGCCGGTAGACGTCGTTGACGATGTAGCTTGCGCCCCAGTTCAGCTGCGTCCCGATGGTGGACATGTAGGCTGCCGCAAAGGCGGCGAGCATTACTCCCCGCAGATAGGCCGGGAGGTCCGACACCAGTATCCTGATATACCCCGATTCCGGATCTTGCAGGAACTGCGGATCGTTGTGGAACCGCACCACCGCCACGAGGGCCACAAC
Organism: Spirochaetota bacterium; assembly: GCA_016929135.1. Classification (GTDB taxonomy): domain Bacteria; phylum Spirochaetota; class UBA4802; order UBA4802; family UBA5550; genus JAFGJK01. The sequence continues at coordinate 73,162 of JAFGJK010000034.1, forward strand.
GATCCATGGCCAGGGGCGCAGGGCGTAGTGCGCGATGTTGAACCAGAGCACCGCCAGGATCGAATGCTTCTCATCCCTGGCGGAGAAAATCCTCTGGGCGATGTATCCGCCGCCCCCCGGCTCGGCGCCGGGATACCAGGAGGCCCACCAGTTCACCGCGATAAAGACGAAGAAGGTGATCATGGGCATCCAGACCGATCCTACTTCAGGCACCAGTGAGAGGATGGAGCTCGACGAGCTCCTTGATGCGTCGATCTCATGAAGGCGCGTGATCAGCGAATCCATCCCCCCGCTGGCGCTGACCGCGAAGACGGCCAGGATGATCACCATCCCCATCTTCAGCACGAACTGAAAGAGGTCGGTCCAGAGAACGCCCCAGAGGCCGGACATGACGGATATCGAAGCCGTGACCAGCATCATCCCCAAGGCGATGGCCAGCGCCTCAACCTTGCTCACGCCCAGTACATTCGTCAGGATCTTCACCATGGCAAGGTTGACCCATCCCATGATGATGACATTGATGGGAATGCCGAGGTAGAGTGCCCTGAACCCCCGCAGGAAGGTCGCCGGCCTGCCGCTGTACCTGATCTCGGCAAACTCCACATCGGTGAGAACGCCGGCCCGCCGCCAGAGCCTGGCGTAGAAAAAGACCGTCAGCATCCCGCTGAAGACCATGTTCCACCAGATCCAGTTCCCCGCGATCCCGTTCCTCGCCACCAGGCCTGTCACCACCAGGGGAGTGTCCGCAGCGAAGGTCGTGGCCACCATTGACGTCCCTGCCAGCCACCAGGCGGCGTTCCTGCCGGAGACGAAATAATCGCTGACGCTCTTGGTGGCCCTCTTTCTCAGAACCAGGGCTATGCTAACGTTGAAGGCGAAGTAAAGGGCGATCACCGCGGCGTCGATATAGTTCAGCTGCATACTGCCACCTCTCGTGAACGGGGGATCGTCACGGGTGCATCCTATCGGGAGATCCCGTAACAGCGGCTGTGAAAGCCGTATTCCGCCGTATCACCGGCATTTTGTCAATTACAATGCCTTCCGCTTCGACAGTCGTTGCTGCGGAATTTTACCGCGTCATCCCCTCGCGGCGGCGCTGAGAGCTCCCCGTATACGGCCCGCCGGAGGGTAGTACGGCTCCCCTAGGCAACGGAGAGGGTGCAGGAGAGGGGCAGGTTCCGGGAAGAGCCTCCTGCCTCCACCAAATACCCGCCGGGCTCAATCTCCCAGAGGCCCGCGTCCACATTGTACGCCGCCAGATCTGCGGCGCGCACCGTGAAACTGAGCTCTCTCTTCTCGCCGGGACCGGCCGAAATCCGCCGGAACCCCCTGAGCTCCCGCACCGCCCTGTTGCCTGCGCCGGGGACGCCGCGGCCGATATAGAGCTGCACCACCTCGTCGCCCGGAACCTCACCGACGTTTTTCACCACCACCCGTACATCGGCAATGCCCTCGCGGGTAATCGTATCCCTGTCGAGGGATATCTTCAAGTACTCGAAGGTGCTGTAGCCCAGGCCGAACCCGAAGGGGTAGGCGGGTGCAAGACCGCAGCGGTCGTAGTAGCGGTAATCGTGCCAGGAGTCGTAGGCAACCCGGTCGGAAACGGTGTCCAGCGGCGGCAGCTGCGAGGTTGACCGAGGAACGGAGACCGGGAGCCTCCCGCCGGGGTTGACGTCGCCGAAAAGCACCTCCGCCAGTGCACGCCCCCCCATCATGCCAGGGTACCAGGCCATGAGCAGGGCGGCGACATCGCCGACCCAGGAATCGACGCAGACCGCCCCGCCGGATTCGATCACGACGACGCAGTTCCCGTTGATCCTCGCTGTCTCCCGAATTAACCGCTCTTCCTTTTCCGGGAGCTCCAGCACCGTGCGGTCCCCGCCGCCGAAGGGGAAGATGCGCTCACCCTCGAGGCGACGGAACCCCCGGGAGAGAGACACCACCACGATTGCGGCATCGGCCCCTCTGGCGGCCCTGGCACTTTTCCCGTACACCACCCGAAGCGATTCGCCGGCAAGCTCGCGTATCCCCTGCAGTGGTGTGACGGCGAAGGGGGGCTTCACCGCCGAGCTGGCCACATCCCCCAGCGCCGTGATGGCCGCGTCCCTCCCGATCACGGCAATGGTCCCGAGCCTCCCCCGTTTCAGCGGGAGGATCCCATTGTTTTTCAGCAGGACGATGCTCTTCCGCGCCGACTCCAGGGCCAGGGCGATATGATCGTCACAGGCGACGTATTTTTTCGGCTCGGGCCTGAACTCTTCGAACATTCCGAATTTCATGAGCTGGCGGATGATGCGACGGACGGACTCGTCCAGCATCGCCTCCGTGATCTCCCCGGACTTCAGCGCCTTCCGGATCTTCCGTTTCGTAAAAAAGCGCGACAGGGGCATCTCGATGTCAAGCCCCCCCCTGATGGAGGGGGCCGTGCTGCGGCACCCGAAAAACCAGTCGGAGATAACGAACCCCTGGAATCCCCATTCCCTTTTTAAAATGTCGTTCAGGAGATGCCCGTTCTCGCCGCAGTAGACGCCGTTCACCCTGTTGTAGGCGCTCATCACGGCCGCCGCCCCTGCGTCGACGCATGCCCGGAAGTGCGGCAGGTACACCTCCCGAAGCGGTTTCTCTTCGATATCCACGCTCACCCTGAACCTGGTGTTCTCGATGCTGTTGCAGGCGAAGTGCTTCACCACCGGCATCACGCTCCCCTTCAACCCACGCACATGGGCGGTCCCCATGGTGGCCATGTGGAAGGTATCGGCCCCGAAGGTCTCCTGCGAGCGCCCCCACCCCGGGTGCCTGATGATGTTGATGCAGGTGGATCCGGTGGCGTTGGCACCCTGATGCCGCGCCTCCAGACCCATGGCGGCCCCCACCCGCTCCTCCAGGGCCGGGTCGAATGAGGCGCCCCGGGCGATCGCAACGGGAAAGCAGGTGGAGCGGCCCACGTTTATCCCCTTGGGGCCGTCAGTGAACCTGAAGGCCGGGATCCCCAGGCGCCGGCATCCCCTGTTCCCGAAGGTCCAGAGCCGGTAGGTGAAGGGCGTGGCGGTATGCCAGCCCTTTCTGCCGTGCATCATGTCGATCTTTTCGTCGAGTGTCAATCCCGACAGGAGTTCATCGATTTTCGCTTCCATCGTCTCCTCCACGTTCTGTATTCTCAGGCCAATGGTGACTGCTCCTCCACTGCTCCGCCGGTGTGGCTTATCACCTGCCCGGCTTCATGGATTCCAGGAGGATCATCTCCATCTCCCCGCGGTGCCGATCCGGCTCCAGGTAGCATTCGATGATCCGCTCGTGCGGCAGTGCCTCGATCCGTTCGTTCATGATCGAGAGCGCCCTGCTGTTGATCGCCACCGCCTTCTCCACCGGCATCCGCTCCGGGTTGATGTCGATGCCGAAATACTCGGCGTAGCCTGCCATCTTGAGGGCGTAGAGGACCGCCTCGGTCTGCTGCCACTCCACCACACCCACGTTCAGGTCCTGGTCATAGTTACCCATGGGCTGGCTGTTGACGTGGATGTGGGCGAGCCTCCCCTCCATGGCGGTGAGGGCATAGGCGGCCGGTGCATCCTCGAATCCCATGCGGACGTGGCCGATCTCCGGATTCAGTGCCACCAGGGAGTGCCCCTCCCCCAGCAGCCGGCGGTTCTCGGGATTTTTCAGCCGCCCCTCTACCCGCATGGACGCCAAGATCCCCTCCGCCGTCGTGCGGTAGATGTTGTTCGGCGCCGGCTCGTAGGGCTTCGGTTCGATGGCGATCCTCACCCCCGGCACCTCGTCCATGGCCGCGGCCATGGACTCCTCGAAGGCGCTCCACATCCAGTGGAAATTGGTACCCAGTGAATAGGTGTAGCCGTCGATACCCGGCCAGGATATGGCACAGTTCGCCCCAGCCTCACTCACCAGCCTCAATCCCTCCACGGCGATACGAATCGCCCTGTCCCGGACCGCGGGATTCGGATTCGAAAGCGACCCGAATTCAAATCCTCGTTCGTAAAAATGCGAGAAGGGGACGCCCACAAGGCGAATGCCGCAGCGCCGTTCCAGGTCCCGGTACAGATGGAGGTTGTCGAAATTTACCTCCGCAGGGTAGTGGGCCTCGATGCCGGATACGCCGTATTCCGCCAGCCCCTCGGCCATCTCCAGCCGCTGTTTGATGGATTTGGGCTCCACATAGGCTTCGTGAAACCTGCCGCCCCCGGGCGTGAAGTACCATATGCCGACGGAGAGCTTGAGGTCCAGCCTGAAGGATCTCATGTGTTCCGCCAGCTCTTTCCTCGATCTCAGTATCCTCTGATACCGCAGGTCTCTCAGCGTGTACATATCATTCCACTCCTGTATGATAGTGCCGTTCCAGATCCCCATACCGCGCACAGAGCAGCGCCATCCGGCCGGCGTTGCGGCTGTCCGGCTCCATTGCCGATCCCCCATCTATCCGAAGAAAGCGTTCCACCACCTCATCGTAGCCGCACCCCAGGAGGTGGCGCGCGCCGCTGACGGCACACCCCAGTGGAGCGGCAAAGGCCGCATGCTCTAATGAGTAGGCCCTCGCCCCGAAGGCATCAGCAATCATGCCCCGCATCAGGGGATTGCGCGCACCGCCGCCGGCCAGGCAGATGGCACGAACGCTCCCAAGGTGTCCCGAATGGAGGCGGAGCGACAGCACCTGCGACAGGTGCAGCGCCCGTATGGAGGCCTCGCAATCGCTTTCGGAAAAGCCTTCCCGGAACACGCCCCTTCTTCTGACCGGAATGGATTCGTCGAACTCATAGGGGAGCATCAGCCTTTCGTCAGGCGACAGCGTGCGCGGACCGGCCATGGCCAGGTAGCGATCCCACTGTTCCTGCCCAATATTCCCCCCCACCGGCAAACGCAGGTACCGACGCAAGAATATCTCGTGAAGCTTGCTTCCGTTGGTAATGACCGACAGGGCCATGGCCCGCCCCCCGGTAAACCCGAAGACATTATATTCGCCGTTTTTCGATGGCATCACCCGGTCCATCGCGCCGTTCACGGTAAAGCTACTCCCGAGCGAAATCACCGCCTCGCCGCAGCCGAGCAGGGTGGCCGGATTGTCACCTGTTCCGGCCAGCACCACGGCATTCCCGTTTACTCCGTACTTGTCGACGAAATAGCCGCTCATCGTTCCCACCGTCTCGTCGTACGCCACCATGCACCCCAGTGCATCCACAACACTCCCGGATACGCCATGGCTACGGAGGTAGCAGTCCGCCGCGGCAGCCGCCTCTGCGCTCCAGCCGGGCCTGAGGATATCCAGGCTGTTGAGATTGGTCCCCCAGCCGTCCCCCGTATCCACCGGCGCATCGGTCCCTGCAAGCAACGAGGTGACGAAGGCGCTCAGCAAAAACACACGCCCTGTGGCCTCGAAGGCATGCGGGTTCTCCTTTCCCCATTTCATCAGCTGCGCCGCGGGGAATCGAAGCTCCGCCCTGTTGCCGGTCACGGCCGCGCATCCCCCGCGTTCGGCCAGGGCTTGCTCGAGAAATGCTGCCTCCTCCTGCGTCGTACGGTCCTCCCATATGGGTGATGACTGTCTGGTGAGGGAGGGGCCAATCTGCTCCGCCAGAGTCTTGCCTGACGAGAGCCTGCCGGCGCGGGTGCCAAAGGAGTTATCCACATATACGGTACAGTGCTGCATGCAATCGGCCTTGAGGACCCCGATTTTCTCAAGGGGCACACCATCGCGCCGCAGCACAGTAAAGGCAAGGTCCAGGGCGTCCAGGAGCATCAGGGGTGAGGTGTGGCGCAGCGACGGATCCGCGGCCGGCAGTACACCCCCCATTGTCCCGTAGGCTGGAAACGAGGAATCATAATTGAAAAAACCGGTATAGGCAACGGCGGATTTCTCCACATCCAGGACCGCCATCTTCACCGATTGCGTGCTCAGTTCTAATCCTAGGGAGAGCATTGTCACCTCGCAGATTCTTTTGTAATAGTGCGGGGTGAAAAGGTCAAGCAGAAAAGCAACTTTTGTTTATAAACTATATTGACATTCTACGCCATCCGTGCGACCGTCTTACGGATGGCGTATCGCCGGACGGGCGATGCCTGCAGCGCATGACAGGCCCACGCCGGGGAAACCAAGCGAGACAAGGAGCGGAGACAGGACAATCATGAAAGCTGGAAAACCGAAGGCACTACGCGAGACGAACAGCAGGAACATCCTGACAATCCTGAGGAATTCCGGTGACCTCTCCATTCCCGAACTCGCCGCCAGGGCGCACGTGAGCAAGACAACGGTTATAAAAATCATCGATATGTTGCAGAAATCCGGTCTCATCTCTGCAGCAGGAAAGGGGCTCTCCACCGTTGAGGGCGGGAAAAAGCCGGATCTCTTCAAGCTGAATGAGCGGCACCGGCTATCCCTGGGCATTCATATTCAATCCCAGGGACTGCGCCTGGCCTGCGGAGATCTGAAGGGAAATATCTTGTACTCGGCTGCAACCGGCTTTCGCAGGGACGAATCCACGACCGGGGTGGTCCGGAAGATTGTATCGACGGCCCGCGGGCTCCTGCACGATTCCGATACAGTGCCGGAGAGGCTGCTCGGCATCGCCGTGGCCTTCCCGGGAATCGTCGACTTTGAGAGAGGAAGCATCATCTACAGCCCCTGGTTCCCATCGTGGAAAAAAAATACCGACCTGCGGGGGCTCATCCTCAAATCACTCGGCTTTAAAATCCCCTGTATCATCGACAACGAGTTCCGGTTCCAGGTGATGGCAGAGCGGGTTCTCGGCGGCCACGGGGGGAAGAGCAGCATCATCGTAATCGGCGGCGGCGACGGGCTCGGCGCCGGCATTATGGTCAGTGGAACAACAATACGGGGCTCCCATTACCTGGCCGGAGAGATAGGCCACATGGTGGTCAATCCCGGGGGAGACCGATGCACCTGCGGCGGCAGGGGCTGTTTCGAGGCAATGGTTTTCAGGAACCGGCTCCTGGAGATGGCTCGTTCACGTTACCAGGACGATCCCGGGTCGGCGATTTTCATCCGTTCCGGCCCTGAGGACCTGGCGCCGCAGGACGTGTTCGATGCCGCCGGTGCAGGAGACCCCACGGCGGAATCCATAATGGAAGACATCATCGGATGGTTCGCCGTTGCCCTGTCAAACCTCATTATGGCGTACGACCCGGAGGTCATCGTTATTCAGGGCATCTACACGGGGGCCGGGGACGGCTTTCTCTCCCGCCTGCGGGAGCGGCTGCGCGTCATCTCGCTCCCCGGCCTGGAGAAGGATGCCTGCATCAAATTTTCATCGCTCGGTAATAACGGCGCCGTAACGGGTGCGGTGTCCTATCTCAACGAGGATTTCTTCAGGGCCTTCACCGGATAGCCGATAGTATTGCTACAAATCGTGCCTGGCTTCGGACATGATAGCGGTAATCAAGGAGTGTCTGCTCTTCAATACGATCGCGCAGGATCCTGTAGCCGGGCAGAGAACATTCCATCCTCACAGACCACGACAGAGGACCGGTCCGGGGCAGGCGGGAACGCATCGATAAATGAGATGAAGAGACAGCGGGGCCCCCGATTATCCGGGGGCCCCGTTATTGAAGTGCGCGTCCGAGAGGATTTGAACCTCTGACCTACGGATTCGTAGTCCGGCGCTCTATCCAGCTGAGCTACGGACGCGTGGATATGCATCAGACGTTCACTTTTTCAGCGTATTCCTTGACGAGCGGAATGTCAACAGCTTTTCCCTTCACCAGGTTCATCGTGGCCCAGATGCACAGTGAGAAGTAGAGCAGTTCCATAAGATAGATGAATATGACGATGACCAGCCGCATCACCCGGAAACCGGTGTGGATAAAGATGGTCGAAAAGGATAGAAGGGTCAGCAGCACCGTAAAGAACAGCGCCATGACAAAACCCTGCCGCGCGTGGACCATGGCGGCCTCGTCACCCTTTTTGAGGGCCATGGGATACAACCACCCGATGAAGGGAAAATAGTAAAAATGGTTCAGGTTGACGGTGAACCTGATCCTCCTTTGGGCGATGGTAAAATCTACGTCGTACGTTTCCTTCATTATCTTTTCCTTCGGAGAGGGGGGGATTCGAACCCCCGGTACCGATAACGATACAACTGCTTAGCAGGCAGCTCCCTTCGGCCTCTCGGGCACCTCTCCACTCACCGCTACTATGGTCCGGGATTCAGCAAATCCATCCCCGAATCGCTCGAATAATGAGAATCGGAGAGTGAGGGATTCGAACCCCCGGGGCTGTTAACCCAACGGTTTTCAAGACCGCCTCCATCGACCACTCGGACAACTCTCC
>JAFGJK010000035.1 GCA_016929135.1 Spirochaetota bacterium
ACAGCCAGCGGTGCCCGGCGAGCAGGGCGTGTAGCGTCATCTGCACCGGCACGATGTTCGTCGAGAAGTGCCACTTGCCGTCGAAGCCGCCGGAGATGCGGCCCTGGCTTCTCAGCCGTTCGTAGAGTACGGTGTGCTCTGGGGCGCTCAGCACGGTGATGGACGCGAAGGGCGTGCATGTCGCCTCGATGTATCGCTCCAGCTCTCCGAAGGTGTCCTGGTCATCATGGTCGAAGCCGACGATGAGCCCGACGAAGGGGAGAATCCCGTGGGCGGAGATGTTCATCACCGACCGGTACGGATCCACCGAGGCGAGGTGGCCCTTGTTCACCTCCCTCAGGCACTGGGGCCGTATCGTCTCCACGCCGAGGAATATCACTGAGAACTTGGCGTCTGCCATGAGCCGCAGGACCTCCTCGTCCTCGCCGATTCTCACCGTGGCCTGGCAGCTGAAGGAGAGCGGGGTGCGCACAGAACGGTTCCACCGTATCAGCTCCTGCAGCAGCTCGACGGTGAAGGTCCGGTTCACGAAAAAGTTGTCCTCGGAAAAGAAGACCGTCTCGGCGCCTGCGTCATAGGCGTTGCGGATCTCCCTCATGATCTGCGGAATGCTCTTGGTCCGGTACCGTCTCCCCACGATCCGTATGGCGTCACAAAAATCGCAGTTATTGGGGCATCCCCTGCTGGTCTGCACGGCGAAATACAGGTAGTCCCCGCTCCGTATGTGCGACCAGCGCGGTGCGGGGCTCTCCCTCAGGTCGATGTGGGTCTCCTGCACGTAGCGGTGCTTCGGCGCCCCCGAGGTCCAGTCCGACAGGAAGATCGGCCAGGTATGCTCCGCCTCTCCGATGAAGACGTGGTCGGCGATGCGCTGTGCAGCCGAGGGATAGAGGGTCGCGTAGACCCCTCCCAGTGCCACGGGAACCCCGCGAGCCCTGAAGGCGGCGCAGATCTCACGGATCCTGTCGGCATGGAGGGTAAAGCCGGTGACCGCCACGAGGTCGCAGGCGGTGTCGAAATCGATCGTCCGGACATTCTCGTCGCAGTAGAGGTAGCGCACCGCCATCCCCTCAGGCGTACAGGCCATGAGGGTGGCCAGCGCCGCGTTGGGCATCAGGGTCTTCGCCCCCACCGCCCGCACCGAGCTTTCCATGGTCCAGAAATTTTCCGGATTTTTCGGATTGACACAATAGATTCTCAGCGGCTTTTTCCCCATCGTTCCTCTGCCGCACAGGCGCGGGGGGCCCTTCCGGAGGTCCCCCGGTGCGGTTATCGCGATACGGCGGTCTGCAGCCCGCAGGCCTTCATCGTGTTCTTCAGCAGCATGGCGATGGTCATGGGACCGACGCCCCCCGGCACCGGCGTGATCGCCGTGGCGACACGGCTCACCCCCTCGAAATCGACATCCCCCACGAACCTCGATCGGGAGGGATCATCGGGATGGGGCACCCTGTTGGAGCCCACATCGATGATCACCGCCCCCTCCTTCACCATGGAGGCGCTCACGGTGCCGGGGCGTCCCGCGGCGACGACAAGGATGTCCGCCTGCCTTGTGAAGTACCCGATATCCGCCGCGGCGGTATGGCACACGGTGACCACGCAGTTGGCACGGGGTTGCTTCTGCACCATCATGTTCGCCAGGGGCTTCCCCACGATATTGCTCCTTCCGACGATCACCAGGTGCTTCCCCCCCAATGGGCTCGCGTACCGCGCAATGAGCTCCTGGCACCCCAGGGGGGTGCAGGGGAGCATTCCGTCCTCCTCGCCGATCACCATCTTCCCCACGTTCACCGGATGAAATCCGTCAACGTCCTTCGCCGGATCGATGGCGTTTATCACCGACTTCTCATCAATGTGCGCCGGCAGGGGAAGCTGCACCAGTATGCCGTGCACCTCGCCGTTGCGGTTCAGCTCGCCGATCAGCGAGAGAAGTTCTCCCTGGGTGGTCTGCGCCCCCAGCCGGTGCTGAAGAGATCGTATTCCAACCTCCTCGCATCCCTTCCCCTTCATGCGGACGTATGCCTGCGAGGCGGGATCCTCACCCACCAGCACCACGGCAAGACCGGGAACGATCGATTGCGACTCTTTCAGGCGAGCCGCCTCCTCCCGTACCTGCCGCCGAATGTCTTCGGCCACCTTCTTCCCGTCAATTATTACCGTCATCCGAGACTCCTGTAGTTGTCATCCGGCGCGTCGGGACCGAAACGCTGCCGGTACGGTCTATTGATGGAAAAAAATATGTTGTAATTTGTCAAATTATTTTATATCATGAGAGGAACCCCGTAGATTATAATTGTATGGCCCGGCGGCGGTTTGTGGCCGATAGGTATCATTGATGGCAAGAAACACAGGTTATCGAATTGATCAGATGGAACGCGACCTTTCGATATTGATCGTCGACGACGACAGGACGGTGAACAGCACCATTGAGAAGATCCTGAAGGTTTCGAATCCCGGCTATTTCATCCAGAGCGCCTACTGCGTCGAGAGCGCCATCCAGCTGTCCAGGGAGACCTTCTGGGACACCATCCTCCTGGACCTTTCCCTCCCCTTGCACGAGGGGGGAACTCCCGATCCGCAATACGGCCTCAGGGCGCTGGAGACCCTGAAGGGGGAGCTCAACATCACCACGCCGGTGATCGCCATAACCGGCTATGCCGACGACGAGCTCTCGGACATCGTCCTGGACAAGGGGGCGTACTATTTTCTCAACAAGCCGCTGAAGCCGAAATCCCTCGCCGCCATCGTCAAGAACTCCACGAGGTTCCAGCTCTCCGGGTTCGACGGGCTCACCGGCCTCCTCAACAGAAAGACCTTCGACGAGCGGCTCCGTTCCGAGTTCGAGAGGGTGAAGCGCAAGAACCAGATTCAGGACGGCGACAGCTCCGGTCCTTTACCGGGGGAGGTGCAGTCGTACCTCTCGCTGATTTTCATCGACTGCGACAACTTCAAGCTCATCAACGATAATTTCAGCCACCTTGACGGGGACCGGGTCCTGAAGAGCATCAGCATCTCCTTCATAGATGAGACCATTTACAACTTCAAGGACCTGAAATCGGCCAACGGGCGGTTTATCATACGCCCCTACGACATCGCCTCCCGCTTCGGGGGGGACGAGTTCTCCATCTATCTCCCGGAGACGAACCATGAAAACGCCCTGACGGTGGCGAGAAGGATACGGTCCATCATGGACGAGATGAAGGTCTCGCTGATCGTGGGCCACCCCTCAAGCGACGCGAACGTGGACCACATATCCCTCTCCATCGGGGTCGCCACCTATCCATTCCCGAATTTCGTGAAGGACCACAGCGATCTGCTGACACTGGCGGACCAGGCTATGTACGCATCGAAGGAGCACCGCACCGGAGAGATATTCGGGTTCAGTGATCGCGGCGAGATGACCAGGTTCGACTGAAGGGTGCTAGGCGCGTATCCCCAGCGGCGCGCCGCATTTGCCGCAGCCGCCGCTGACGAGGTTTTCCGTCATCGTGTGGTACCCGACCCTGCGTATCACCAGTTCCCCGCAGCGCGGGCAGCGGGTATCGTTCCCCCCCTCTCCGGAGGGGACGTTGCCGCAGTAGACGAAATGCAGCTTCTTCCTCCCCTCCTCGCATGACTCCCGCAAAAACCGTATATCCGTGGACGGCTCGTGGTAGCGGTAGCTCGGGTGGTACCGGGATACGTGCCAGGGGATGGCCGGGTCTATCCCCGAGATGAATTCCGCGATCTCCCTCATTTCATCCATATCGTCGTTGATGCCGGTGACCACCAGGGTCGTGACCTCCACGTGGCATCCCCCGGCGTACGCGGCGGCGATGGTGGCCTTCACCGCCTCCAGCCCGCCCTTCTGCACCCTCCGGTAGGTCTCATCCCTGAAGGCCTTCAGGTCGATGTTCATCGCGTCCACGTACCCCAGCAGTTCCTCCAGCGGTGCCGGATTCACGAAGCCGTTGGTCACCATGACGTTCTTCAGGCCCTTTTCCCGCGCGAGCCGGGCCGTATCCATCACGTACTCGAACCAGATGATCGGCTCTGAATAGGTGTAGGCAATCCCCCCCGATCCGTGCTCCACGGCGATCCGGACGATATCGTCGGGGCTCCGGTACTCCGCGTGCGCCGAGAGGTCCTGGGAGATGTGCCAGTTCTGGCAGTAGGGGCATTTGAGGTTGCACCCTCGTGTGCCGATGGAGAGTATGGCGCTTCCGGGATAAAAATGATAGAGCGGCTTCTTCTCCACCGGGTCCATGGCTAGGGAGGTGACCCTGCCGTAGATGGTGCTGACCAGGGTGCCGCCGTCGTTCTTTCTGACGCCGCACGTCCCGGCCTTTCCATCGTGAATGGTACAGTTATGCGGGCAGAGGCCGCAGCGGACCGTCCTGTTGTCAAGGTGCGTATAATGCCTTGCCTCGACGGATGGATTCACATCGATTACGCCCCCCCCTCTGGCGCGGCCGCCTTCTGTGGCTGGTCCTTCTTGATCTTCTTCTCTTCCGACTTGATCATCTCGCACTTCCCCTCGAAGACCACGCCGTCGGCGATCTTCAGCTTCGAGGTCCGTATGTTCCCGAAGAGCCTGCCGTTCGGGTGGATCTCGATGCCTCCCACCGCCTCGATGTTGCCGTACACGGTGCCCATGAGCACCACGTTCTTCGCCTTGATGTTCGCCCGTACCACGGCCCCCTCCCCGACGACGAGATAGCCGCCCGAGGATATCTCCCCCTCGAAGCTTCCGTTTATCTGCAGCGATTTCTTGAAGGTCAGGTCACCGGCAAACTCCGTGTCGCTGCCGAACACGGTCGTTATCATGCCGAAGTCGTACATGGGATTTTTATTGATCTGTATTACTTTCTTTGTCATGGCCTCATCCGAACAGTTTATTTTGTGGTCATTACGAACACGCCGTCCCATTCAGCGGGGGGCGGATTCTTTTTGTAATCGCTCGCCCGCTGCAGGTAGAGCGCCGAGGGTCCGTCCTTCGGCATTATCTTCAGCGCCTCGTCGAAAGCGGCGATCGCCTCGTCCCACTTCCGCTGCTTGTAGGCCGCGAGCCCGATGTTGTAATATTTCAGCATTGCTTCCTTTTCCCTGGTAATCATTGCCGTACCCCCTGCAGGTAAACTAAAAATTTCTCGAAACGAAAAAGCTGGACAGCTCCAGAAGCATCTCACGGCTTCGCGATTCGGGGAAGCGATCAAGATTGCCCACCGCTCTCTCCACATACTCCTTCGAGATGCCGATGCAGGTGTCAAGCGACGATGACTTCCGCATGAGGTCCATGATGCTGTCCCAGAGCGCGTCCTCCGGCTCGCGTATATACCTCCTGAGCAGACCTGCGCTCTCGCCGTTGCGCTCCATCAGGAAGAGGAAGGGGAGCGTGATCTTCCCCGTCCTCACGTCGCTGCGGATATCCTTTCCGATCGCCTCGGAATCCGTCATGAGATCCAGCGTATCGTCGATGATCTGGAAGGCGAATCCCAGGTTCATGCCGAACTCATACAGGTCCCCGCACTCCGCTTCGCTCATGTTGCCGATCTCGCCCCCGATCCTGGTGCAGGCGGCCATGAACCGCGCCGTCTTCAGCTCGATGATTCTATAATAATGATCCCTGGTGATATTGTCAATGTTCGAGTAGTGCAGCTGGTAGAGCTCCCCGCTCACCATGCTCTTCGTGCCCCCCACCATGACCGAGTAGACCCTGCTGTTGTCCACCGAAAGCGCCATGTCCAGGGCCAGGGTATACAGAAAATCGCCCAGAAGGACCGCCACCCTGCTACCCCACTTCTGCGGAACGCTGGCGCTCCCCCTCCGCATTATCGACTGGTCGATGATGTCGTCATGAATCAGCGTCGCCGCATGGATCATCTCCGAGGCCGCCGCGAGCGTTATCGCCCCCTCGGGCACCGTGCCGCCGAGACCGGCGGTCATGAGCACCAGCGAGGCCCGTATACGTTTCCCGCCGAGATCGAAGAGGTACCGGGCGGCCTCGTCAATCTCCGGCACCCCCGAGGCAAGGCGTTCCCGTATCTCCCTCTCCACCAGGGAGAGGGGCTCCTCCAGGGGCTTCAGTATCGTTCCAAGATCGTTTTTCATATTTCCGCATTATTCATCAAAAGTAAGAAGGCATTCACGCTGGGATTCGAATATCTCGAATACCTTGTCGAGCATCGTGGTTTCAAAGAGCTTCATCAGGTTTTCGCTGGCGATGACGAGTTTGATGTCCCCCTCGTTCTCCTTCATCTTGCGCTTGACCGCCACCAGTACGCCCAGTGCCGAGCTGCAGATATGCTTCACGTTCACAAGGTCGATGCAGATATTATGCTTGTCGGTGTCTATGTATTCCTGAAGCACGGATTCCAGTTCCTCCGATCCCTCCTGGTCAATCCTTCCCTCGAATGATATCACCTCCACATTCCCGATCGATTTTCTCTTCATAGGCACGCTCCCTGATCATCATTTTTGGGGATGGATTTATTGTACACCATGATCCATTCTTTTCAAGTCTTTTATTTCGGTCGGGGTAAAAACTGGCCCTTGCGCCCCGAATGTCGGTTATGCGGCGGCCATTTCCGCCGCCCGGGCGAGGGTAACCGAGTAGACCGAGGCGGCGCCGGCGTCGAGGAGGACCCTGGCACACTCGTTCACCGTGGCACCGGTGGTGAACACGTCGTCCACAATCAGTATGGACCTTCCGGCGCACAGGGACACGTTCGCCGGTACATATCTCCCCAGGACGTTGTAAAATCTCCCGGTGCCCCCCAGATTCTTCTGCCCCTCCCCTCCGCCGCTCGTCTTCAGCATTTCGCGATAGGGGGCGCCGAGGTGCGCCGCGAGCCCCCGGGCCACGAGCTCCGACTGGTTGAATCCTCTCTTCCATTTCCTCCGCGGCGACAGGGGTACCGCGGTGACGACATCTCCGCGGAGGGCCCCCGCGGCCGGATGCGACAGTATGAGGCGCAGGAGCGGCACATGGAGGCAGCGCAGCCCGGCGACCTTGTACTGGTGGATGATCCTTTTCATGATGCCCCTGTATTCGGCGATGCTGGTGTTGCCGCTGAGGTACAGGTAACGGCCGCCGCAGAGGTCGCATCGGCCCTCGCGGAGGATTCCGGAGCACCGCGGGCACGCGTGCCGCACCGGCTCTATCCTGGCGAAACAGTCCTCACAGAGCCGGTGCTGCCCGTAGGAGACGGTGGCGCCGCAGGAGACGCACCGCACCGGCGCGATCACCTCGCAGATCCTGTGGCGGAACGCGATCACCCGGTCCCGTATCTCGTGGGGTCCGGCACGCCCGCCTCCATGAATCCCCTCCTCCGAAGGATGCAGCTGTCGCAGGCGCCGCAGGCGAGCCCCGCCGCGGTGGGATCGTAGCAGCTGTGGGTGAGTGAGTAATCTACCCCCAGTTGGGTCCCCAGCATGATGATCTCCGATTTCTTCATGTCGATGATGGGCGTCATGATCCGTATGCCGTCGCCGTCGACCCCCGCCCTGGTCCCCCGGTCCGCCACCGTCTGGAAGGCGCTGAAGAACTCCGGCCTGCAGTCGGGGTAGCCGCTGAAATCGACGGCATTGGCGCCGATGAATATCGCCCCGGCCGACACCGATTCCGCGTATGCCAGGGCGTAGGCCAGAAAGAGGGTATTCCTGGCCGGCACGTAGGTCGCGGGGATACTGCGCTCCTCCAGGGGCTCCCGGTGCTTCGGGACCTCCATCGCGGACCCCCTGATGAGCGCGGACGAGAAGATGCGTGACGGTATGTCGATCACGATGTGGTCGCCGATTCCGAAGAATTCCGCGAGCCGCCGCGCGCACTGCAGCTCGATCTCGTGGCGCTGGCCGTAGGCGAAGGTGATCCCGTGGAGGCAGTAGCCGTCCCGCCGCGCAATCGCCGCCACCGTTGCGGAGTCAAGCCCTCCGCTCAGCAGAACAATGCCGATTGTCCTATTCATGGTGAAACCGCCGGAATATCATAATGCTCCCCGCCGGGGAGTTTCCTATTTTCAATAACGACCGGCCGCCGGTGATCAGTAAATGAATTTTTTCGTCCTGATGCTCAGCAGTATCCCCACCGCCAGCATGGACATGAGAAGATTCGAGCCCCCGTAGGAGACGAAGGTGAGCGGGAGCCCCGTCACCGGCATGATCCCCACCACCATCCCGATGTTCACCATCACGTGGAAGAAGAAGATCGAGGTGATCCCGCATGCCAGCAGCGCGCCGAACTTGTCCTTGGCCTCGATGGATATCTGTATCCCCTTGAAGATTATCAGCAGGAAGAGGCCCAGCAGCACGATGGAGCCGATGAAGCCCCACTCCTCGGCGACCACGGAGAATATGAAGTCCGAAGATTTTTCCGGGAGGAAGCCCAGCTGGGCCTGCGATCCCTTGAGCAACCCCCTGCCGATAAACCTGCCGGAGCCGATGGCGATCTTCGACTGGATGATGTTGTAGCCCGAGCCCTGTGGGTCCAGATCCGGGTTCAGGAATACCAGTATTCGCTTCTTCTGATACTCCTTGAAGAACTTCTGTATCATCACCGAGAAGAGAAGACCCAGGGATATCACCGCCCCCGGGATGTATATCCGCCGGAGCCACTTGTTTACGATGAAGAAATTCAGCGCGAAGGCCACCGCCGTGATGCCCAGGAGCAGCAGCGAGACGATCAGCAGGAGGTTCACGTCCTTGAAGAATTCGAGGATGAGATTCCCCCCCTCGGCGCCGATCCATTCCCGATAGGTGAGCATCATGGGCACCACGATGGCGATCGCGGCGATGAGCAGGATCGACACGAGATGTGAGACGTCCGCCCCCGCCACGTAGAGCATGGTGAACATGACGGGGATGAATATGATCGCCGTACCGAAATCCGGCTGCAGCAGTATGAAGCCCACCGGCACCGCAGTGAGGGCGGCCGGGATGAGGAGCTCGCGGAAGCGCTTGATGTCCCGCTCGCGGATCTCCAGATATTTTGCCAGAATGATCACCAGCGCCAGCTTCATAAATTCCGATGGCTGGATGGAAAAGAGCCCGAAGAAGCTCAGCCACGCCCTGGTGTTGCGCACCTTCGAGCCCAGGAAGGTCGTGAAGATGAGGATGATGAGGACCGCAACGTAGACCTGAAGCGAGTACTCACCGAGCGTCTGGTAGTTGATAATGCTGATGCCTATCATCAGCACGACTCCGAAGACGAACCATATGAGCTGCTTTTTATAGAGGCCGTTGTTCAGCTTGTCCACCGGGTCGAATCCCGAGCTGTAGATCATCAGTATCCCCAGCGCCACCAGGATCAGCACCGCCACCACGAGGGTGTAATCGATCTTGTTCAGCGAATCCCTACCGATCATTGGAAGTAACCCAGTTCATACATCTTGTAGAAGAGGCGCTCTGCGATCGGCACCGCGCTCGCCGCGCCGGCGACCCCGTATTCGACGAAGACCACCACCGCCACCGCCTGCTCCGGCGAACCGTCGAAGGGCGCGTAGCCGACCCACCAGGCGTGCTGCGTGGAATCGTCCTGCCGCCTCGACCTGGTCTGGGCCGTACCCGTCTTCCCCGCGGCCGGCACCGGCAGCAGCGCCAGCCTCGCCGAGGTGCCGGAGAGGACGCCGAGCCGCATCCCCTGCCGCACGGTGTTCAGGGTGAGCTGCGATATCGGTATCTCCCGGAGCCGTTCCGGCTGGATGGTGGATATCACCGTGCCGTTGTCCGGGGAGAGGATCTCCCGCACCATGTGCGGCCGGTACATGACGCCGTTGGTCACCAGCGACGAGACGAAGTTGCACATCCCGATGGGGGTGACGCTTAGAAACCCCTGTCCGATGGACATGTTCACCGTGTCCCCGTCGAACCAGGGCTGGCGGAAGGTCCTGAGCTTCCACTGCCTGCTGGGTATGAACCCGGGGATCTCGCCCGGTATGTCTATCCCGGTGAGCTCGCTCAGACCGAAATAATTGGCGTAGCGCATGATGACGGTGGGGCCTATGGAGAGGCCCAGTTGGTAGAAATAGACGCTGCAGGACCTTGCGATGGCCCAGGGGAGATCCAGGGTGCCGTGGGCGTCGTAGCAGTAGAAATCGTGGTCGATGTAGCCCCTGAGGGTGTACCTCCCCGAGCAGAAATAGGTCCTGGTGGGAGTCGCCATCTCCGATTCCAGCGCGGCGATGGCGGTGATGAGCTTGAAGGTCGACGCCGGCGGATACTTGGACTGGATCACGCGGTTCAGGAAGGGGCGGAACTCGTCGGCATTCAGCATGGCGATGACGTCGGCATTGTCCTTGGATATGATGAGGTTGGGGTCGAAGTCCGGCTTGCTCACCAGTGCGATGATCTCGCCGGTGGAGGGCCGCATCACCACCACGCCCCCCCTGCTCTCGCCGAGCGCGTCGAAGGCCGCCTTCTGCACCTGATAATCCACGGTCAGCACGATGTTATTCCCCGCCTGCGGCTGGAGGCCGATCTCCTCCCCCTCGGTCCTCTGCCGGACGTCCACGATGCGCCGGATGTAGCCGTCCTTGCCGCGCAGCATGCGGTCGTACTGCTTCTCAACGCCGGACTTGCCCACCTGCTGGTAGTGCTTGTACCCGAATTTCTTGAGGTCCCGGTATTCCTCCCTGCTGATGGCCCCGATGTAGCCGATGGAATGGGCGAACATGTTCTGGTGGTTGTAGACCCTTACGTTGGCGTCCTCCCAGGTTATGTTGGGGAATACGTTCGGATGGGACGCGATGGTCACGACCGTTTCGAAGGTCACGTCCTCTTTCAGGATCACCCGCTCCCAGGGATTCACGCCGTGCATCTCCTTGAGCGCCAGGTCCGCATCGCTCTTCAGCAGCCTGCAGACCGTGCGGATGGTCGTCTCCATCTTCTCCTTCGTTTCAAATTTCGCCGGGATGGTCAGTATGTTGAACGAGGGCCTGTTGGACACCAGGACCACTTTGTTCTTCCCCAGCTTGAAATTCCTGTCGTACATCTCCCCCCGCGCTGCCGGGATGGGGATGTTATTCTCCATGTTCTGCCGCGATTTCTCCTCGTATTCGGCACCGTTGATGATCTGGAGGTTGATCAGCTGCACGAAGATGATAAAAAAGACAAAGGCGATAACGGAGGTGACGAAATACATCCTGATCCTGAAGGCCTCCAGCATCCGTGCCTTTAAGGATGTCGTCAGCATCGCTACAGATATCCCTCCCTCTTAAGATCCTTCTGGAATATCTTGTCGAACAGGAAGAAGAGTGGCGGCGCCAGTATGGCGTTGTAGAACGACTCGGGGAGGATGACCCCGATGACCGCCGACGCGCTGGCCTGGTGGAATATGTAGTAGAGCATGAGCGTGACGATGTTTTTCGCCAGCGAGGCCACGAAGAGCATGAGCGTGACGGAAAGGATGTTGTCCTTGATTACCGAGCGGCCGAACATTCCCACCACGAGCCCTATGGCCATCTTGGGGAAGGTGAGGAGCCCCAGGAGCGAGTTGGAGATCGAATCCTGCAGCAGGCCGGAGATGAATCCCACGATCTCGCCGTAGAAGGAGCCGTAGGTATAGGCGAGATAGACGATCACGATGAAGAGGAGGTCCGGCTTCACGCCGGCGATCCTCAGCACATCGAAGGACGGATGGCTCTGTATGAGCAGGGAGAGCCCCAGGAGAACGCCGCTGAAAACATAGGTGTAGATCATTCCGTATCCTTCAACAGTTCCAGTAAATCCTTGTCGGGCTCCTTCTTGATGATGAAAACCTCCTCGACGACCCCAAAATCGATGAGGGGGCGGATCACCGCCCTCTGGTAGGCGCTGGAGTTCACCAGGATGGGCCTCTCCACGACCCCGATGATGAGTCCCGCCGGGAAGACGCCCCCCTGTCCCGAGGTGACCACGAAGGTGTTCCTCCCCAGGTGCGCCTCCTTGCTGATATAGTCCATGATGCAGAGGGTAGACCGTGACGACAGGCCGGAGAGGAGCCCCGGATAATTGCTGTCCATGAGCTTCACGCCTATCCGTATGTCCGGCGATATGATGGGAACCACACGGGACACGCTGCCGCGCACCTCGGCCACCTTCCCCACCACCGCCTTCTGCCCGCCGCTGTAGGCGATCACCGGCATGTTCATCTTCACGCCGTCACGCTCCCCCCGGTTGATCACTATGGTACGGAACCAGTTGTCCGGGTCCTTGGAGAGGATCGACGCGGGGACCGACTCGTAGGCCGCCTCCTCCTTGAGGCCCAGGAGCTTACGAAGCCTGTCGTTCTCCTCCCGCAGCTCGTTCAACTCCCCTGCGATGGACTCGTACTTCTGCAGCTGTTCCCTGGTCTTCTGGAGCTCCTTGCGTATTGCCCCCAACTCGGTGAAGCCGGCCCAGAGCTGGCTCACCGCCCCCTGCCCCCCGTCGTAGATCTTCTGGAACGGGGTCACCAGGGCGCTCCCGATCCCCTCAATGGTGAATGTAAAAGAAGTCGACTGCGCCGTGAGCGACACCAGGCAGAAGAGGGTAAAGGCCGTGAAGGCCACCACCGTCTTATGTTTTATTAGCAGGTCCACGCAGTCGCTACTTTAAACCCGAACGATACAGATTCTTGATCTCCTCCAGGAATTTCCCCGCCCCGAGCACCACGCAGGTGAGCGGATTCTCGGCGAGTATTACCGGCACCCCGGTCTCCTTGCTTATGTACTTGTCAAGCCCCTTCAGGAGCGAGCCCCCCCCGGTCATCACGATGCCCCGCTCGGTGATGTCCGCCGCCAGCTCGGGCGGCGTCTTCTCCAGGGCGTGCTTGATCCCCTCCAGGATCTGGTCCACCGGCTCCTTCAGTGCCTTCCTGATCTCCACGGAATCGATCTCCAGGGTCCTGGGGAGGCCGGATATGGCGTCCCGCCCCTTTAGCTCCATGGTCTCCACCTTCTTCTCCGGGAAGGCGTTCCCTATCCTGAATTTCACCTCCTCGGCCATGCGCTCGCCGATCACAAGGTTGTACTGCGTCCTCATGTATTTCGTGATCGCCTCGTCGAATTCGTCGCCGGCGATCCTCAGGGAGTCGGCGATCACCATGCCCCCCAGGGAGATCACCGCGATCTCCGAGGTGCCCCCGCCGATGTCGATTACCATGTGTCCTGCCGGTTCGTGGATGGGGATGTTCGCGCCGATGGCCGCGGCCAGGGCCTCCTCGATGAGGAATATCTCCCTGGCCCCCGCCTGCTCGCATGATTCGCGGACCGCGCGCTTCTCCACCTCGGTGATCCCCGAGGGGACTCCCACGACGATTCTGGGCCTCACCAGAGTCTTCCGTCTATGCACCTTGGTAATGAAATACCTGATCATCTTCTCCACAGTCTCGAAATCGGCGATGACGCCGTCCTTCATGGGCCTCACCGCGACGATGTCCCCTGGGGTCCTGCCGAGCATCCTCTTCGCCTCGTGCCCCACTGCGAGGACCTTCCCCGTGCTCGTCTGGAGTGCCACGACCGACGGCTCGCTCAGCACGATGCCCTGCCCCTTCACATGGACGAGGGTATTTGCGGTGCCCAGGTCAATACCCATATCATTGGAAAACATTCCATAAAATTGATCAAACATGTCTCGATTCCACCTGTTATAACTTGGAATAAACTATGAATAGTCACACAAACACATTACGATGACTGGAACATGCGCATCGTGGTTTTTTCCTATCATATAGAAGGGGCGTTTTTGTCAAGTGATAATCAGAACAGCACGCGGTTCCGTCAGTGGAGGCGGTGCGACCGCCCCTGCTTCAACTCTGCCCCCGAAAATACGCCCCCTGTCTCCGCCTCAGAGGGCCCCCAGCAGGCTCTTCGCCTCCGGGTTGTCCTTGTCCTTCAGCAGCACCTGGTTCAGCACCTCCCTCGCCTTGAGCTTGTCCCCAATGGCGCTGTAGCCCTTCACGAGCCAGAGCTTGATATCCAGGTTCTCGCCGTCAATCTCGGAGGCGCTCATAAACTGCGCGAGCGATTCCTGATACAGGGACTGAGTGTAGTATATCTCGCCCAGGTTCATCCGGACGAGTTTCCTGATATCGTCGTCGTTCGTGGTGTTCAGCACCTCGGTGAAATGGATGATCGAATTGGTGTACTGCCGGCCGATCTTCTCGCAGGTGGCGAGAAAGAGCTTCCCCTGCACCCCCCGTACGGCCTCCGGGTGATCCGTCAGAAGCTTGATGGAGCGGTCCTCCTCCTTGTTGAGGATCATCAGTATCGAATAGAACCGGAAATCCTCCGGGTCCGACATGTCTTCAGCCCCCCCGGAATCGACGAGGATCTTCTTGATCTCCCCCGCCTCCATGTAATCGGCGTAGTAGGCGGCTTTTGCGAGCATCATGGCCTGTTCCATCCCCGCCCTCCCCTTCCTCGTGAGGCTGACCCCCTTCTTCACGTCCTTGAGGACGATGAGAAATTCACGCCGCGCCAGCGGGGGAACGTCGGTGGACTTTCCGTTGATCACCAACTCGGTGAAGGTACCCGGCAGGTAGGACTCCCCCAGCTGGTAGTGGACCCTCCCCGAATTGAAGTAGGCGTCCGCATCGGTCAGATTGGAGGCCTTGTTTCTGTCCATGTCACCGGCAAGCTGCTGAAGCTCCTCCTGCCGCCTGGCGCGGTTTTTCATCTTCGCCGCCGCCTCGATCTTCTTGTTCAGTTTGTTGCTGGTATACTTCCAGAACTGGAGATGGTGGCGATACCGATACCCTCCGTAGAGCACCGCCCCCAGGATCAGCAGGGGGATGATGGCCTTCCGTATCCCCCTGTTCTTATTCACTACCTTGTAACGGGTATACATCGCTACCTCTGATAATTTCTGTAGTGCTCCCCGATGGCGGCGATTATCTGCCTTCCCTTGTCCACGATGAAGAGCTTCGTGGATGAGGCGCCCCTGAGCCTGATGGCCATGTAGTTGTCGCCCACGGCAAAGTCCTCGAAGCGGTGGAAATCGAAGCGGTAGAACCTGTTCTTCATATGGAAGCTGACGCCGTTTTTCTCGTACAGCATGTCGCCGGTGCCGATCCTGACAATCTTTTTGTATTCCTCGAAGGTGGGGTCTATCTCACCCGTTGCCAGCTGATAATCGATCAGGTTCGAGGAATCCTCGTACAGGACCGCCTCGGCCTCCATCGCTGAGGGGCGCGGCGCCACGTCCTCTTCGGCACGAACCGGTTCTTCCGCCGCGCCAGGGGCGGCGCCATCCTGGCCCGATCGACGCACCGGGGTGTCCCCCGGCACTGGAGGCCCCTGTCCCGCCGGGCCCTCCAGTGGATGGATCGCCCCGTCGCGAACCTCCGTGGCGGCGATCCCGGGGACGTACCCCGCGGGGCCGGAATTTCTCCGCACCTCGACGGAAATGGAATAGAGGAGGATGATCACTCCGCACAGGATAAGCACGATTGAAAGATAGAGCATCATTATTTACCGGAGAGTGGTTTATGGTGATGTACTAGGTGATTACGGCACTGTCAAGATATTTTCTTAATTAATGGCCCGCGGTTCACGCCTGGTGCTGCAGCTGCTCCTCTCTTCTCCCCACCGGGCGCTGCAACCCCTCTGCCCCCCCTGTGAGACCATCCCCCTTCAGCCCCCACTCGAAGAGAAGCGAAGGGGGAGTCTCCCGAACCTACCGAACCCGCCAGAGCCCCGCCTTCAGGTAGGGCTCGCCGGAGCGCACGAAATCCCATGACTCGTTGAAATAGGCCTCCAGTATCCATTCCGCGGGATGGAGAGAACGGTATTCACGGAAATCCATGGAGTGGGAATTGACCGATGTGAGCAGGAACCCGCCGGCGCAGAGGCCCCCGGCCTGCCGGAGCAAGAGCGGCATGTGCCGCTTCACCGAAAAGCTCCGCTTCCTGTTGCGGGAGAAGGTGGGGGGATCGATGACCCCCAGGTCAAAGCGCCTCCCCTGCCTGGCAAGACGGCGGATCCACTGGAGGGCATCCCCCTCCAGGAAATCCCTGTGATCGACGCCGAGGCCGTTGAGGGTGTAGTTGTGCATCGCCCGCCGCAACACCTGACGGGAGAGGTCCACGTTGAGCGCCCATCGCATGCCCCGCAGGAGGGCATGGACTGAGAAGAGGGCGGTGTAGCAGAAGAGGTTCAGCAGCGAGCCGCCGGAAGGATAGAGGGGGGCCAGGGCCTGCCGCACCTCGCGCATGTCCAGGAAGAGTCCGGTGCTCTGCCCCCGCATCAGGTCCACCGCGACGGTGACGCCGCACTGGCGGACCCTGTAGCCCTCCGGCGGCGCTTCGCCGGCGGCGATCATGCTGTGCCTCCTGGAGGCGATGTCCTCCCGGTCCCGCGTCTTTATCCTGTCCTTACAGACGATCCCCCGGATCCCGAAGGGGAGGCGTGCGGCGGCCCGCTCCACCGAGGCGATTATCGCGCCCGTGTTCCCGCCCACCTCCTGGTTGAAATACTGCACCAGGAGGTACTCCCCGTAACGGTCGATGGAAAGGCCCGGCATGCCGTCCCCCGCCAGGTTGAAGAGCCGGTAGCAGTCTGTATCGGCACTGTCGTGCAGGGAGCCTCTCTTTTCGAAGGCGCTCAGGATGGTCAGGGGGATGTCCATGGAAGGGGAACCGGCGTCACCGGTCGCTGAGACCCGCGACGATGCGGGAAACCCTCTCCCTGACCGCCCCGAAGTCCCCCTTTTCCAGGAGGGCGGCATCAACCGGATAGGTCATGCCGCAGGCGATCACGCTCTCCTCCTTCAGGTACTGCAGGTAATTGCCGTCGTTCACGCCGCCGGTGGGGACCAGGTGGTAGTCGAATGTCTTGAACGGCGCGGTGATGGCCTTGAGGTAGTCTATCCCCCCCATGGCCGCGGCGGGAAAGAACTTGATGATGCGGGCGGTCGCCAGTGCCAGCGAGAGCTCCGACGGCGTGGCGATCCCCGGCATGAAGGGGAACCCCTTCTCGGCGGCATGACCGGCCACCGCCGGGTCGATGCAGGGCGCGACGCCGAAGCCGGCCCCGTGATCGCGCGCCCGCTGCAGCGATTCCACGGAGAGGACGCTCCCGGCACCGGTGGCGATCTCCGGAAACCGTTCGGCCACCCGGGAGATGCAGTCGTAGGCGGCGTCGGTGCGGAGCGTCACCTCCAGCACCGTAATCGATCCCTCCAGCAGGATCTCGGCAACCCTGCAGGCATCATCGGCATTGCGGAAAACCGCCACGGGAACGACCGGATTTTTTTTCAGGACATCGAGAAGCATGGGGATGTCCGTCGGGGTTCAATCGATCTTGGGATAGGAAAGCTCTATCTGGTTGCCGTCCGGATCGAGAAATATCACCGACTGCCCGTTGCGGAGGTTTTCGGGACCGTGCACGATGGTGACGTCCATGTTCTTCAGCTCCTCCACGGCGTCGTCGAAATCCTCCTCATCGACGAAGAATGATATCTTGTTTCTCGATTCCTCGCTCCCTTTATAGCCGCTCGATTCGTACAGCCCGATGACCATGTCGGCGACCCTGATATAGGCAACGCCGGAGCCGCTCAGCTTCTCTATCGTTTCAAAATCGAAGAGATCCCGGTAGAACTTTATCGACCGGTCCAGATCCGATACGGTGATACCTATGTGATTGATACTCTCGATGACTATCATTGTGACTCCTTCCCGTTCTTCCTTCGACTTTCAGCCGCAATATCTGTTCTGAAAGCCAGTATCTGTTATGTATGCAAAGAGGCTATCCCACCTCGGCTATTATGTCAATAAATATACACCGCCAGGGTCGAAAAAGTTGTTCTCCTACTCCACGGTCACGCTCTTCGCGAGATTCCTCGGCTGGTCCACGTCGCAGCCGCGGAGCACGGCGATGTGATAGGCCAGGAGCTGCAGCGGGATCACGGTCAGGAGCGGGGAGAGCATCCTGTCCACCTCCGGGACGTAGATGATGTGATCCGCATAGCGCTCGATATCGTGATCACCGCAGGTGGCCACGGCGATGATCCTTCCCCTCCGGGCCTTCACCTCCTCCATGTTGCTCACGATCTTGCTGTAGACCTCGTCCCTGGGGGCCACGAAGACCACGGGCATATCCTTGTCTATGAGGGCGATGGGTCCGTGCTTCATCTCAGCCGCCGGGTATCCCTCTGCGTGAATGTACGATATCTCCTTGAGCTTCAGCGCCCCCTCGAGGGCCACGGGGAACTGTATCCCCCTGCCCAGGTAGATGAAATTGCTCTTCGCGACATAGGTTGTGGCGATCTCCTCGATGGACCGGTTGTCCAGCACCGACTGGACGTACTCCGGAATCCTCGCGAGGGCCCCGATGAGACGCTGCCCCTCCTCCATCGTCATATCCCGGCGGCGCGCCAGAAGGAGCGTCAGCAGGATCAGCACCGTTATCTGCGAGGTGAAGGCCTTGGTGGAGGCGACGCCGATCTCCGGGCCGGCGTGGATGTAGATGCCGCCGTCCGATTCCCTGGCGATGGTGCTCCCCACCACGTTCGTGATGCCCAGCACCTTTATCCCCCTGGCGCGCGCCTCGCGGAGGGCCGCCAGGGTGTCGGCGG
>JAFGJK010000036.1 GCA_016929135.1 Spirochaetota bacterium
CGGTGTTAAGCGAGCCGCCAGGAAGGCGGCCTGTGAGCGCGAGACAGGAGGTCTCGAATGCGCTCACCAAGGGGGCCACGCGCATGGTCCCCTTGGCACCTTTGCGCACTTTATAAAAAGTGAAAACAAGCCCCTTCGACTCAAGAGCCCCCGGGCGTCAGCCCCCCCTACCGGGCAGGTACCATTGCCCTCCGCAGGAGCCCCTGGCGGGAGCCCCCTACCGGGCAGGTCCCATACCCCCGGCGCCTGAGGACGATCAACGATCGATATCGGGTAATTCACGACGCCCATGAAATACAATGAGTATTTCAACATCGCGCTCATTCACCACTCTGTACACGATACGATAATCCTTATTAATGATTTCCCGTATCGAATCATCATCAAATTCAGGAACAACCCGGCCCAGGAACGGCTGGGTATGCAATACATCGGTGGATTTTATGATGGAATGTACGATACGGGACGCATAGACAGCGGAGTTTTTCGATATAAATTCATGGATTGCATATAGATCTGAAACTGATTTCTCAGTCCACCTCACCTGCCCCATGATTTGACCTTTTGCAGCAAATCCTCGGTGGAGATCAGCCTACCACTGTTCGCATCATCAAGTCCTTCATATACCTGCGCCACAAAAGATATTTCATACATGATATCATCGAAAGTGCAGGTATCCGGGAGCTTTTTAATGGTTTCGATTGTCGCTTCCTTCAAAATATTCATGTTGTTCCTCATATATCATTTCGCTTTCTATATAATAACAGGCACTTTTGTATTTTTCAATGCATTTATCAAGGGCGCGAAAAAATCCGTAATCCCCGTGCATAAAAAAGCACGGTCCATGCCATGCCAAGTGCCCCCTGTCCCCCGGCGGGGGCACGAGACGAACGACAAAGCGGTATACCGGAAATCTCAATCAAGAGTAAATACTATACACAGTCGCCCCCTCAGGGGGCCGGGGGGCAAATCAGTGCCATACACAGCCGCCCCCTCAGGGGGCCGGGGGGCAGGGCAGGTCCCATACCCCCGGCGCCTGAGGAGCCCTGGGCGGCAGCTCCCCTTACACAAGCATTATTTATTCTTTTGAGGCCGTTTTTTCCTGTCTTTCACAAATTGCAGTTTATAATTCAATACTGAAAGTATGGGAGCAAGCGTTTCCAGGCTGATATTCGAACGTTTTCCTGATCTGATATTCTGAATCAGGGTGGGAGAAACACCCGCTTTTTCAGCGAGTTTTCTCACGGAAATATTATTCTCATTCATTGCTTCGATCAGGAATTCAGAGAGGAGAAACTTTTCATATCCTTTTTCAAATTCAAATTTCCATTCAGGATCCCGCATCAGTTTGTCGAAGGTGCTTGGATTCTTACTTTTATTTTTCATAATATGTCCCCCTGGCGACCCGCGCACAATAACTCTCCCTGCAATGGGTCGCTTTTAATTTCTCATTTTTAGGCAATTTTTCGGTCTTTTTATGAAATGCGTTGGTGACAATGATCCTTTTACCTTTCACAAAGAATGAAAGGAACCGATGCGGCTGAGGCTTAAATGCATAGATACTGTCACCTTCGTTCTGGAATTTGGTAGTGTCGTTTATTTTCCCATTGTCGCCGATGCGTTTGAATAAATACATGACTTTCATCTGCATATCGGATCTCAATTTCATAAAGTAATCAAGGGATTGGCTCTTTTCGGATTCATCATAATACCACTCGATGGTATAGATATCACCTTCATATGCGATATATTCTTTTTCAGGCATGAAAGAATGTAACACAATAGTTGTACGGCGTCAATTGATTTTTTCTGAGTTTTGGGAAAGAGACGATACGGGAGGAACGGAAGAGGGGCAGCCGCCCCCTCCCCGGGCAGGTGATAAAGCCTCCCGGCGTTTGAGGACCCCGGCACCTCGATACGAATGCAGCGCAGCTGCCAACACCCGGCAACAGGATCTGCGTTGTAAATCAAGGCTCGCTCTGAAAGCCCCATGAGCGGGGGCACGGCATCCTCTCTGTTCGCCCCCTGTCCCCCCGTGGGGGCACGACATCCTCTCTGTTCGCCCCCTGACCCCCGGCGGGGGCACGACATCCTCTCTGTTCGCCCCCTGTCCCCCTGGGGGGGCACGACATCCTCTCTGTTCGCCCCCTGTCCCCCTGGGGGGGCACGCTGCGAGTACTTTTGCTATAGATTACAATATCATTGGAAGAACAAGTTGTGGATACAGCCGCCCCCTCCGGGGGCCGGGGGGCAAATCTTTACTGCACACAGCCGCCCCCTCAGGGGGCCGGGTGGCCGGGCAGGTACCATACCTCGCGCCGCGCGCGGCGTTATTTCAGGTTTTCGAATGATACGAATTTTACCTTGCCGCTCTTCTCTTTTTTTTCAAACGCTTCAATCTCTTCCCTGTCCTTTATGTCTTCATATAAATCCCACAAAGACTTCTTGACCAGGGTGGAGGCATCGCAATTGTAGTATTCCTTCAGGAACTTGATCAATTTTTCCTCTTTCTGATTGAACCGGACAGATGTCACTCCCATGAGTTATATACCTCGTCTCTTTTCCCAATATATACGACATAGAAATCATTTTTTTCCATGTAAAAAATCGCGCGGTATTTTCCCTTTCGCAGGCGGTAGTAGTCTCTTTTGAAACTGCCCTTCAATCTCTTGATGTCAAACAGATTCAGGTCTTTCGTGAGATCCAGGGATTGAAATGCATGATGGAAATGTTTTATGGTCTGTTTCGGGATATCGCCTTTGGCGATCGACTTTTGTATCGCAGACTCATAATAGATCATGTATACAAAGTACTACATATAGAGGGCATGTCAAGAAGAAATCACGCGATGACGCGCGCACAGCTCGTGTACCGGGGAGACGGGAAGGGACTCGCGATACAGAGGCTTCGCAGCCGATGACACCGGGAGGACGGCCCTGCGGTGCAATTCAGGACACACCCTGACAGCCCCAAGCGCGAGCCAGGACGGCTCCGCACCGGAACGGTGCGCATGTGCTCTCCTCGAGGAGGGGGGCGCTAAGGCCCCCCTCCCGGGCAGGTAGCATCGCACTCCGCAGGAGCCCCCTTGCGGCAGGCCCCCTGCCGGGCAGGGGGCAAGCCCCCCGGCGCCCGTGGGCCCTTACAGTCCCGCCCCGGCGTTCCCCGCGCCGGCCACGTGCACCCTGGTGAAGCCGGCGCTGTGCAGGATGCACCAGGCCTGGTAGCTCCTGCTCCCCCGGCCGCACATGATGACGTACTCGGCGTCTCTGTCCAGCTCGCCGATCCGTGCCCTGAGCTGGCCGATGGGGATGTGCAGCACCCTGCCGGTATCGTACTGCGGGATCCGCTTCTCGGCGAACTGCGAGTCCTCGCGCACGTCGAGCCACACCATGGCATCCTGGTCGAGGAAATCGCCGTAGCCGGCGGAGGCGGTGCAGGGGGGGAGCAGCGAGAGGCCGCGCCTCTTCGCCGCCGCCAGGGAGGCCAGGTGGTGCAGCGGATCCATCGCCTCGGAATAGGGGGGGGCGTAGCCGTGCTCCAGGTCCAGGAGGTCGTCCACCGCGCACCCCCTGCCGAGCATCGCCGAGAAGACGTCCACCCTCCTGAGGATGTCGCCGTCGCCGGCGGCCTGGAGGCCCAGGAGGCGGTTGGTCGCGCCGTCGTAGATCATCTTGAGCACCATCCCCCTGGCCTCCGGGTAGTACTCCGGCTTGTCGCCGAAGCCGCTCCAGAGGCACTGCACGTCGTAGCCGGCGGCGCGGGCCGCCCGCTCGGTGAGCCCCACGCAGCCCATGTTCATGTCGCACACCTTCACCAGGGCCGTGCCCAGGGCGCCGGGCATGCGGGCCGGGGTGCCGTCGATGCTCCCGCCGATGGAGCCGGCGATGTTCTCGCCGATGGAGCCGGCGATGTTCTCGCCGATGGAGCCGGCGATGTTCTCGCCGATGACACGGCCGTGCCGGTTCGCCAGCGACCCCATGGGGAGGAAGACCCTCTCCCCGGTGATGCCGCTCACCACCTCGACGCAGTCGCCGCCGGCGTAGATCGAGGGATCCGAGGTGCGCATGTGCTCGTCCACCAGGATCCCGCCGTACCGGCCCAGCTCCAGGCCGCAGGAGGCGGCCAGCGAGGTCTCCGGCTCCACCCCCAGGCAGAGGATCACGTAGTCCGAGGCGAGCTCCCCGGCGATGTCGGTAACGGTCACCGGCAGCCCGTCGCGCAGGGATATACCCCGCACCGCGGCCCCGGTGAGTACCCTGATGCCGTTGCGCTCCAGCTCCCGCCGGGCGTGCAGGGCCATCTCGGGATCGAAGCCCCCGGGGAGGAGCTGCACCTCCCGCTCCACCAGGGTGGTCTCGAAGCCCCAGACCGTTGCCCCCTCGGCCAGCTCACAGCCGATGGGGCCGCCGCCGACGATCACCAGGCTCCCGATCTTCCCCCTCTCCGCGAGCCGGCGGAAGTCGATGGCGTCCTCCGGCCTGGTGAAGTACCTGATCAGGGGACTCCGGTCAACCGGAAAGGGGGGCCGCTTCGGTCGCGCGCCGGTGGCGATCACCAGGGTCGCGTAGCCGTGGGTGAAGACCGAGCCGTCCCGCAGGTCCCGCACCGTCACCGTCCCGGCGGCGCGGTCGATTGCCGTCACCTCCGCCAGCGTCATCACGTCCACCCCCTTGATGTCGCGGAAGAATTCCGGCGTGCGCACCACGTCGTAGGACGTTTTTGTCAGGGCATCGAACCGTCCCACCTCCCCCGAGGCGAAGTACGGGAGCCCGCAGGACCCGTAGGAGATGTATTCGTCCCTCTGGAAGAGGGCCACGGTGGCGCCCGGCAGGCGGCGGCCCAGCACCGCCCCGGCCTTGGGCCCCGCGGCGACCCCCCCAATGATCACGACGTCGGAACCCTTTCTCTCGATCATGCCGTACCCCCGGATTGATGATCTCTACCCTCTCCCACGGGGGGGATTTCAGGTCAATGTTTTTTCCGCCTCCGGGGCCTCCCCCGCCGTGAACCGCCGGTTACCCCCGAAAAACCGCCGCGTGACACCATAACGCAGCATCCCGGCGCATCCCGCCGCCACCGGGGGGCTTTACGTGCGGTTCCCGGTCACGGTTCGGCGTATTATTGTTGAAATATTTCACCCGATGATTCCATATAGATGGAGCCGCCGACGCCGGCCGACGGCGCAACACAGAGCGAGAAGAGGGGCACAGCGATGAACAACGCCATCACACGATTCTTCATGGAGCGCTACGATGAGAGCGACTACCTTCAGAAGGCCAGGGCCAGGATACTCATGTACTTCGAGCTCTCCTTCATCTTCTTCACCATTCTGCTCCAGTGCAGCATGCTCCTGGCGGGGTGGTACGATTTCCTCGTCACGATCCCCATGACCTCGGCCCTCATGGCCGGCCTCTGCGTCGCCCTCCTGTTTCTCCGCAGGGGGCGCTACCTCCTCTCGGCGAACATCTTCATATCCTTCGCGGTGGCGGTGGTCGCCGCCGGGCTCATACGGCAGCCCTTCCAGGAGATAAACCTCTCCTACACCTCGTACATCTATTTCGTCTTCCCCTGCATCACCATGTGCGCCGTCTTCAGCAACGTGCGGTTTCTCACCGTCATCTCCGTGATACTGGCGCTCGTCGACGTGGCCCTCTTCCTCATCATGCGCTCGCTCGCCACGCCGGACATGACAAAGATGATCGTCATCGCCTTCAACAACTCCCTCTTCTCCATCGGCTTCCTCTACCTGATATCCTTCCTGATCCTCAGGGTCTTCAGGCGGAGCATGAGCCTCACCGAGGAGGAATCCCGGAAGAACCTGCGCACCAACATGTTCATCACCAAGGTCCTGAAGGAGAGCTCCGACAGGGTGGTGGCGGAGATGCGGAGGATGTCGCAGCAGAGCGACGAGTTCTCGGAGAACACCCACGACCAGGCGGCCTCCATCGAGGAGATCGGCGCCACCGTGGAGGAGATATCGGCGGGGATCGACAGCGTGGCCATGAACGCCCAGGAGCAGAGCGGGAGCATCACCGAGCTGGTGACGGCGCTGGACGAGCTCTCGGGCGCCGTGGACGATATCGACCGGGTCACCGGGGATTCCCTCAGGACCGCCGGCATGATCACGGAGAAGGCCAGGAGCGGCGAGCAGTCGCTCCGGGTGATGGAGGACGGGATCGGCAGGGTGCGCGAGAGCTCAACGGAGATGTCGGCCATCATCGGGATGATCGGCGACATCTCGGACAAGATAAACCTCCTCTCCCTGAACGCGGCCATCGAGGCCGCCAGGGCCGGCGACGCCGGCCGGGGATTCGCCGTGGTGGCGGACGAGATATCAAAGCTCGCCGATGACACGGACGCCAGCCTGAAGTCCATCGAAACGATCATCAAGACAAACGAGAACGAGATCGGGCGCGGCCTCTCCGGCGTTTCCGCAGCGGTGGAGATCACGAGGGACATCATCGACGGCATCAATGCCATCAACGAGCGGATCGGCCAGCTCTCGCGGTTCAAGGACCGGCAGGTTGCCACGAACTCCCTGGTGAACAGAAACGCCAGGATGCTCCGGCAGCGCGCCGAGGAGATCAGCGCCGCCTCCCAGGCGCAGAAGCGGGCCATCGAGGAGATCGTCCAGAGCATGGACGTCATGAGCGAGCGCTCCCAGACCACCACCGCCTACGCCGTGAAGATGGCCTACGACTCGCAGAATCTGGTGGACATGGTGAACGAGCTGAACACCACCATCGAGCGGTACGAGGGATAGCCTAGCGGTCCAGGCGGAGGCGCCTGATGAGGTCCGACACGTCCTCGACCCGGTAGGGCTTCACCATCACCGCACGGAAGCCGTGCCTCCCGTACTCCGCCATGATGGGATCGTTGGCATAGCCGCTGGAGATCACGGCGGCGACCTCCCCGTCGAGCTCCCGGAGCCGCCTCATGACATCGAGCCCCCCTCCGCCCCCCGGCATGGTGAGGTCCAGCACCGCCAGCCTGAAGGGACTCCCCGATTCCATCGCCTCTCGGTAGGAACGGACGGCGGCATCGCCGCTGGCCACCAGCGTCGGCTCCATGCCGTGCAGCCTGAAGATCCTGTCGGCGATGAGCAGCACGTCGTGCTCGTCGTCCATGATCATCACCCTCCCCCTGGCGGCGGCGATGTCCTGCGCCGGCTCGGCCGTCCTGCGGGCATCGCTCCCGCAGGCGGGGAGGAAGATGGTGAACTCGGTCCCCTGCCCCTCCCGGGACCTGACGGCGATATGCCCGTCGTGCTTCCTGATCACCGACTGGGCGCTGGCAAGGCCGAGGCCCGAGCCCCCCGGCTTCGTGGAGAAAAAGGGCTCGAATATCCTGCCGATGATGCCTTCCGGGATTCCCGCGCCGTCGTCGGCGATGACGATCTTCACATAGCGCCCGGGCTTCTGGGGGATCTGCCCCGTGCCCCGGATCTCAACGTTCTCGCCGGAGATGGTGACGGTCCCGTGCTCCGGCATTGCGTGCTGGGCATTGATCACCATGTTCTGTATCACCTGGCTGAACTGTCCGATATCGACGTCGACGCTGTCCAGGTCCCCGGGAAAATTGAAGAAGACCTTGATGCTGCTGCCGCGGAGCACGAAGAGCGCCGAGTCCCGGATCACCTCCTCGATGGAGGCGATCTGCTTCACCGGGGCCCCCCCCTTCGCGAAGGTGAGCAGCTGCTGCGTGAGCCCCCTGGCGCGCATGGATGCCCGCTCC
>JAFGJK010000037.1 GCA_016929135.1 Spirochaetota bacterium
GATCGTCGACGGCGAGCTGGAGCGGTCCCTCAGGGCAGGGGATTCTGACCCGGATATGATCGAGGGGGCGCTGGCGGAGAGGATCGGGAGCATCAGGATCGGCAGGACCGGGCATATCATCGTGACGCGCCCCGGGGAAATACTGGCGCGCGGTGGCCGCACCGCGGCGCTGAAGGGGGTCGACCGTCGTGCCGGGGAGCGGATCCTCTCCGCACGCGGCCGGGAGGGATCCTTCAGATACGGCACCAGCGACGGCTTCAACATCCTGTACTTCAGGACCAACCGGGAGCGGGGGTATACCGTCGCCGCGGTGGCCGACACGGCCGAGTACGAGGGGGAGAGCCTTTCGCTGGCGCTCTTCATGACGCTGCTGTGCGGCGCCGGTTTCCTGGTGATCGGCGCGGTCATCTACTTTTTCGTGGCCCTGAAGCTGAAGCCGCTGAAAAGGTGCCGCTCCGTCATCGAGGAGATGGGCAACGGCGTTATCACCCACGACCTGCGGCTCTCGACGATGGACGAGGTGGGGATCATGATGCGGTCGCTGGACGACTACTCCCGCAGGCTGCGGGGAATCATACGGAAGGTCCAGTCCATATCGCACGAGCTGGCGGCGTCGTCGGAGGAGATGTCGGCAGCGGCGGTCGCCTTTGCCGGCAACGCGCAGAGCCAGGCGGCCTCCTCGGAGGAGGGGACCGCCACGGCGGAGGAGGTCTTCAGCGCGGTGGAGCGCATCGCCGGCAGCGCCGGGGAGCAGAACGTGGAGCTGTCGTCCCTGGCGGCGCGTATGGAGGAGCTGGCCGGGTGCATCGCCGACATGGGCGCGGTCATCGGCGACGCCACGATGCTGAACGACGACATCTCCCGGAAGATCGCGGAGGGGGACAGGGCCCTGGAGAGCATGAACGACACCATGGAGCGCATCACCGAGAGCTCCCGTGAGATGATGGGGATCGTGGGCATCATCAACGAGATCTCCGAGCGCATCAACCTCCTCTCTCTGAACGCCGCCATCGAGGCGGC
This sequence comes from Spirochaetota bacterium, assembly GCA_016929135.1. Classification (GTDB taxonomy): domain Bacteria; phylum Spirochaetota; class UBA4802; order UBA4802; family UBA5550; genus JAFGJK01. Next base: position 1,021 of record JAFGJK010000037.1, read on the forward strand.
CAGGGCCGGCGAGGCGGGGCGGGGCTTCGCCGTGGTGGCTGACGAGATTTCGAAGCTCGCCGACGCCACGGCATCGAGCATCAGGGAGATCGACCGCTTCATCGGAAGCAACATCCGCGAGATAGACCGGGGGAAGCAGGACATCGCCGCCACCTCGGAAATCATACTCTCCATCATCGACAGAATGAACCAGGTGCGGCTCCGGATGGGGGAGATCGAGGAAGCAATGCGGCGCCAGGAGGAGATTTACGAGGGGGTCAGGCGCGGCACCGAGACGGTGAAGGAGCGCTCCGAGGAGATCGCCGCGGCAACAGGGGAGCAGCGCCGCGCCGTTCACGACGTGGTGCAGTCGATCGCCCATATGAGCGAGCTGACCCAGGCGAGCGCTTCGGGTGCCGAGGAGATATCGGGAAACGCCGAGAAGCTCGCCTCCATGGCCGAGACCCTCAGGGGAGAGATGGATTTCTTCAGGATCTGAGGGGCACAGCCCCCCGGTTTCCGTTTCCGCCCGCTACTCCCGCCGCTCCCTGGTGAAGGGGTGTTCCCGCAGCCACATCCTGGCGGTGAGGAGCACCGGAAAGAGGAACCAGGGGAGGTTCGCCAGGGTTACCGCCAGGGGTGTCGGGGTGGCGTGGGGCCCGAAGTACTCCTCGCTCATGATGATGGTCACGTTGGCGATCATCAGCCCGGCCCAGAGGAAGCAGGGAACCCTGATCCACTCCCTCCCCTTTATGAAGGCGTAGATCGCCGCAGCGTAGAAGGGGCCGAAGAGGAGCGAGTCTATCCAGATGGTGGCCTTCCACCAGGGGGGGCGTGCCATGAGCACCGGGTCGAAGTTCCATCCCCACCAGTGCACCAGGTCCACCATGCGGGGAAGGGGCCAGACGGGATAGATGAAATCGCGGACGTCCGGGATCACCAGCTGCTCCAGGTCGACGATGTAGGTGATGAAGAAGAGGTTCATGACGAAGAAGGCCAGGAAGACGATGTCCGCGGGCCGCTCCTTCAGCGGTATCGTTTCTCTCATGGATTCCTCCTGTTGCAGCGTCGTTTCAACGCCCCATACTGCACCGTGAAAAACCAGCCGGTCAATCAGTTTTTTACGGGGGGAAATCGAGCCGCTTCCGTACGGCGCGCGCCATGTTCCTGGCGATGGAGAGGCGCACGCCGGGGATGTTGGATAGGAAGGCGCCCATCTTCACCATGAATCCCGAGGCGGCCAGGGTCCTGGGCCGTTCAACAAGCCGTACCAGCTGGCGCGCCACGGCCTCGGGGCTCTTGGGCCTGGTGAAGAATCGGGACACCGGGTTCGCCTCCGGGTCCACGATGAGATCCTGGGCAACGGGCCCCCGGGAGGATTCCGCCGGCGAGTCGGTCTTGATGTAGCCGGGGAAGTACTCGCTCACGACGACGCCGCTGCCGTGCCACTCCGCCTGGATGGTGCGTGTCCAGGCGGTCATGGCCGCCTTCGAACAGACGTAGGGGAGGTAGTAGGGGATGCCGATCATGAAGCCCGGGGATCCGACGTTGATGATGTGGCCGTACCCCTGCCGCCGCATCTGGACCGCGGCGCGGTTCGCCGCCGCCACGGGCCCCACCAGGTTCGCCCGGAAGGACCGCAGCAGGTCCTCCGGGTCCGCCTCCTCCGCGGGGGTCACGATGATGGTGGCGGCGTTGTTCACCAGCACGTCGATCCTCCCGTAGCGGCCTTCCCTATTCCGCTGGATGCTCCCGTAACCAGTACCACCGTTCCCCGCACCTTCATGCCGCCCCCTCCCGTTTCGTGACCGCGTCCCGCATCGCACTGCGGAACCCCATCACTGTGGGCTCCGAAGTATCGGCAGGTCAATCAACTTTTTGAAGAGATGAAAAAGGGCTTGCAGAAGGGATTCCCCGGGGGGAGAGTACTCCGATATCGGGAAAGGAGCGACGTGCATGATATATCGGATCGGTGACAGGAAGCCGGCCTTTTTCGGAGGCGGGCACTACATCGCGGAAAACGCCACGGTGATCGGCTCGGTGGAGCTTCATGACGGCGCCAGCGTCTGGTTCAACGCGGTGCTGCGCGGCGACATGGGGAGGATCATAATCGGCAGGAATTCCAACGTGCAGGACGGCTGCGTCCTTCACACGCACGGGGGGATCGACCTGGTGATCGGCCAGGGGGTCACCGTGGGACACGGGGCCTTCCTGCACGGCTGCGAGATCGGCGACGAGACCCTGGTGGGGATCGGCGCCGTGGTGCTCAACGGTGCCCGCGTGGGGAGGGGCTCCCTCGTCGCCGCCCGTGCCCTGGTGGTGGAGAACGCCTTGATACCGGAGGGCTCACTTGTCATCGGAGCCCCCGGCAGGGTGGTGGGGAAGGTATCGGACGCCCAGGCCGCCGAAATCAGGCACGCCTGGAAGCACTACCTGGAGAACTCGCGCAACTACCTGAAAAATGCGGCAGTCGTAAAGGCATAAATTGCTGTCGATGTGATTTCGCGCTGTACTATTCAACGCGAGGAGGTGGCAGGAGGCGGGTGAGCGTGAATACTACAGCGCTGGATATTGAATGAATGACTATGACGGTCTGAGAAACCGAAGATCATTCAGGCCGTCATAAATGCCAACCTCACTCCTCTTCCACGCGTATCTTCTCCACGCGGTCGGTGTCGATGTCCAGGATCGCCACCGAGCACTCGTCGGTGCTGTAGAGGCTCCCCGGGTTGATCACCCTGGTGTTGTTCGACACGTAGTTCTCGAAGAAGTGGGTGTGCCCCTTGATGATGTAGTTGTACTCCCCGGAGGCCACCGCCTGGCGGAAGGCCGGGACCTTGTCGCCGTGGAAGACGATGAATTTCTTCCCCTGGAGCTCGAAGGTGCACGATTCCTCGATGCACCCGAATCCCAGCGCCGCAGCCTCCCGGTTCAGGTCCTCCACGTCGATGTCCCCGTTCCCCAGGACGAATATGCTTTCGAATTCCCTGAAGAGCTTCAGCATCCGCGGGGAGGTGATGTCGCCGGCGTGGACCACAAAATCGACGCCGAGTTCGGCGAACATGGCCAGCGCCCGTCTCGTCAGGTCTATATTGTTGTGGGTATCGGAGATGATGCCGATTTTCATTGCTGACGACCGCCGCTGTTTGTCTTCGATACGGCCGCGCCGACGCGGCGGCCTGGACCCGCTCAGTGGGTCATGAGTCCGTCATCGTACACGTTCTCTTCGTCCTGATTGGTAAGGCGGTTGATGACGTTGTCCTTCAGGTGATAGACATTGCCCCGCTTTTCGATATCGTTCCTGGATATCTCGATCACCCGGTCCTTGTTCCGTATGGTGATTGCCTCGCGCAGGGTGTCGACGTTGATCACGTTGTAGGCCTCCCCCTCCACGATGATCTGGGTGCCCGGGTTCGGCAGGGTCCTGTTCAGCGTACGGTAGGTCTCGTATTCGTAGCTCAGGCAGCAGAGGAGGCGGCCGCACATCCCCGAGATTTTCATGGAGTTGAGGTTCAGGTTCTGCTCCTTGGCCATCTTGATGGAGACCGGCTCGAACTCCTCCTTCTGATGGACGCAGCAGAGCTCCTTGCCGCAGGGGCCGTAGCCGCCGATCAACCGCGCCTCGTCCCGCACGCCGATCTGCCGCATCTCGATCCTGGTCTTGAAGATCGAGGCCAGCTCCCGCACCAGCTCCCTGAAGTCCACCCTGTTGTCCGCGACGAAGTAGAATATGATCTTCGTCTTGTCGAAGAGGCATTTCACTATAATGAGCTTCATCTCCAGGTTTTTCTTTGCCGCCCTGTCGCGGCACTCCTGGTAGGCCCTCGCCTCGATCCCTTCGATCTCCGGGAGCTCCTTCATGTCATCCTCGGTGGTCTTCCGGATCAGCCTCCCCTTGATGTCCGCACCGCCCCCCTGGTGGAGCCGGGGGCACTTTATGATGCTGCCGATGTCGACGCCGTGCTCGGTCTCGACGATGCAGAGGGAGTTGTGGTTCACGAAGACGTTGTTCGTGTCTATATAGTTGATCTGGTAGCTGTTCCTGAGCCGTACTGCCGATATTTCCATTGTATCTCCTCGCGCCTCATGCGCTCAGATCGGGCATCCCCATGGTCTCCATGCCGCCGATGCCGTAGAGCATCCCCTTCAGGTGCATTCTCATGTTCAGATTATTGGCAAGTCCCCCTTTCAGGGCAAGGAATATTTTTATTATTTTCACGATTGTGTCCCTGTCCTCCATCACCGCGGGGGCCAGCGCCTCCGGCAGTGCGCTTCCCTGCAGGGTCCCGCGGAGCATGAGGCGGTATATGTGCACCAGCATGTCCAGGAGGGCCTCGTAGCCGGGCCTCTTCTGGTACTGGGAGAGATCCCTGTCGAAGGGGGCCCCGGTTCTCGCCGTAGCGGAGATGGCGGCGCAGAGCCCCATGAGGGACTCCATGAAGGCGGCGTCGCCGAGCACCAGCGCCCGTTCCACCGATCCGCCGCTGATGGCGGCGGCAAGGTCGACGCTGTTCGCACCGATGGCGTCTTCGGCGCCCTCAGCACCGGAGGAAAGCCCCCGGAGCACCTCGCCCACCTGCCGCTCCGAGAGGGGTTGGAAGGGGATCTCCGTGCTCCGTGAGAGGATGGTCGGCAGCACCTGGGACCTGTTGGCGCTGATCAGTATGATGGCGGTCCCCTCCTGCGGTTCCTCGATGGTCTTCAGGAGAGCATTCTGGCCCGCCGGGGTGATGTGTTCGATCCCGTCGATGATGACGCCGCAGGTTCCGGAGATGGAGCGCTTCGACAGGCGCTCGATGAGCCACCGTACGGTTCCCGGTTCGTCCC
>JAFGJK010000038.1 GCA_016929135.1 Spirochaetota bacterium
AGGTCACGGATGAGCATCCGCTGCGAACCGGGGTAGCCGAAGGAGATGTCCCGGGCGGTCAGGAGTGATTTGGCCTGCAGGGGCCGGTAACGGAACGAGAAGTCCAGGGTCTTGATCCGCTCGAGCTTCTCCAGGCTCTTCTGCTTCTCCAGCGCCTTGATGCGGGATTGCACCAGGCCCGCCAGGCGGGCCTTGGCCCTGAACCTGCTTATGAAGAGCTCGGTCTCCTTCCGCTTCCGCTCGTCGTTCATCCGCGTCTTTTCGTGGACCTCCTCCTCTTTGAGAAGCTGGTCGTAGAGCTTGCCGGTCCCCCCCTGGATCTTGCGGATCTTCTTCCGGTGTATTCCCAGGATGTGGGTGGCCACGGCGTCCATGAAGGACCTGTCGTGGGTGACCAGCATCAGCTCCCCCCTCCACTTTCTGAGGAAATCGATGAGCCACCGTATCGCCACGACGTCCAGGTAGTTCGTGGGCTCGTCCAGGAGAAGAAGGTCCGGCTCTGAGAGCAGGGCCTTGGCGAGGTTGAGACGGATCTTGTAGCCGTCAGAGAAGATGGCGGGGTCCTTCTCCATGTCATCCCCCCCGAAGCCCAGGCCGTCCAGGACCTTCCGTACCCTCCAGGTCTCCTCGGCCATGTGATCCGGAAGTCCCAGGGCCCCCTCCTGGAGCAACGTCGGCCTCAGGAATCTGGTCTCCTGGGAGACGTACCCGATCCTGTAACCCCGTGGTGCGTGCATATCGCCGGCATCCGGCTGCTCCAGCCCGCAGAGCATCCTGAGGAGCGTGGTCTTGCCGTGGCCGTTGCGGCCGGTGAGCCCCGCCCTCTCCCCCCTGAGGACCGTGAAGGAGACGTCGTCGAATATTGTCTGCGCCCCGAAGGACTTACTGAGGTGTTCTACTTTTAGCATGCTGCGGCCTTCCCGTGAGAGCCATGGTGGCCGGGGTCGGTTTTTTTTCAATAGAAAATTGCGGGGCCGGGGCGTCCCTGCACCGGGGAGGGGGGTATGCCGGGATCCCGGATCCGTGACTTTTTTGCTTGATCGCCAGGGCCTCCTGCGATACTTGTCCCTATCGGGGGATCATGCACCCCTGACACGGGGATTCATGGATTGGCGATCATTTCAATGTCTGCCCGGATGCCCCTGATGCCGGAGGGGTGACGGGATGGCGCCGTGTCGCGTGCCGATTCCCGGTTTTTAATAATTATTTGAAAAGGATGGTGGTGTATGCAGAATCCGAATTTCAGCTCCGGCCCCTGCAGCAAGAGGCCCGCGTGGAGCATCGATACGCTGAAGGACGCGGCGGTGGGCCGATCGCACCGCTCCGCGCTGGGGAAGGAAAGGATCGTCAAGGCCATTAAGGACACGCGCAGCGTGCTGAGGATACCGGACGAATACATGGTGGGCATCCTGCCGGCCTCCGATACCGGCGCCTTCGAGTGCGCCATGTGGTCGCTCCTGGGGCCGAAACCGGTGACCGTGCTGGTCTGGGAGAGCTTCTCCGAGGGCTGGGCGACCGATGTGGAGAAACAGCTGAAACTCAAGCCCACCGTCGTCAGGGCGGAGTACGGCGCGATACCGGACCTCTCCGGGGTTGACTGGAACGGGGACGTGGTCTTCGTGGCCAACGGAACCACCAGCGGCGTGAGGGTCCCCCACTACGACTGGATCCCGGAGGATCGCCAGGGCCTCTCCCTCTGCGACGCCACCAGCGCGGCCTTTGCGATGGAGATCCAGTGGAGCAAGGTGGATGTCCTCACCTACTCCTGGCAGAAATGCCTGGGGGGAGAGGCGGCGCACGGCATGATGATCCTGAGCCCCAGGGCGGTGGAGCGCCTGGAGTCCTACGACCCCTCCTGGCCGATGCCCAAGATCTTCCGCCTGAAAAAAGGGGGGAAGCTCAACAGGGCGATCTTCGAAGGGGATGTCATCAACACCCCCTCCATGCTCTGCGTTGAGGACTACCTGGACGCCCTCGACTGGGCCGGCAGGATCGGCCTGGAGGGGCTCATCACAAAGAGCAGGGCGAACCTGAGGGCGGTGGAGGAGTGGGTCGCCACAACCGACTGGATCGAGTTCCTGGCGGCAGATCCGAAAATCCGGTCCAACACCTCGGTATGCCTGTCGGTGACGCACCCCAAGGTGGGCGCGCTCCCCGCCGACGAGAAGAGCAAGTTTCTCAAGAGCGTCGCCTCGGAGCTGAGCAAGAAGAACATCGCACACGACATCAACTCCTACAAGGACGCCCCCGCCGGCTACCGCTTCTGGTGCGGCCCCACCATCGACGAGTCCGATCTCAGGAGGGCCCTCGCCGAGCTGGAGAGGGTGTTCGTCGAGAAGGTGAAGGGGCTGTAGGGGGTATCGCCGCTTACAACACGGTGTAGTCCGTGCCGGTGATGCCGGCGCTTATCTTCCAGAGGAGGGGGCCGAAATCCGCCCCCGCCCTGAGCTTCGGCTCCTTCATCTTCATGAAGCGGAAGTATGCGCCGGTCACCCCTTCCACCTCCGGTGAGGTCGCCAGGTGGATGGCGGTACGGGCCGCCCTGGCCGGCGTGGGGAAGGTCCGCTGGATGACGGCATCGGCAATCCGGGGGAGCAGCCCGGGCTTCTTGGCGATGCTCGTCGCCATGGGTCCGGGGTCCACCGCGTTCACCGTGACGCCGGTCTCCCCGAGCCGCCGCGCCAGCTCCCGGGTGAAATAGGCCACTGCCAGCTTCGATCTCCCGTAGGCCCCCATGAAGGAGTACCCCTTTCCGCTGCCGTCGATGTCCTCGGGGTTCAGGGAGGCGATCATGTGGGCGTCGGACCCCACGTTCACGATCCTCGCCGGCGCCGAGGCGATCAGGCGCGGCAGCACCAGCAGGGTGAACTGGAACATGGCCAGGTAGTTCACGGCGAAGGTCTCCTCGATGCCGTCGACGGTGAGGCGGCGGCGCTGGCTCACCATCCCGGCGTTGTTCACCAGCAGGTGCAGCGGGCGGTCCAGGGAAAGGAACTCACGGGCCCCCCGCTCGATGTCGCGGCGGGAGGAGAAATCGCACACCAGGGTCTCCGGCCTTCTGCCGGTGAGGGATTCGATCTCGGTCCGGGCACGGTCGACGGCGTCGCCGGTGGGACCGTGGAGTACGATCTCCGCACCCATGGCCCCCAGGGCGCCGGCGACGGCAAGGCCGTGGCCGCTGGTGGAGCCGGTGACGAGGCATCTCCTTCCGGACATGTCAGCAGGGGCGATCATTGTTCACCTCCGGTCAGCGTTCTCTGGGTTTCCGCCGGCAGCTGCCGGCGTCGCGGTAGTGAGGGGTCAGGAGGGGAAATAAATCAATAGTTTTTTGGTGGCGGGACGCCGGTCCCGCCGCTGAGGGATCCCTCAGCGGCTCCCCCGCCGGGATCTCTTTCTGACGTGCCTGAACACGTAGAAGGCGACGAGTCCCAGCAGGATGATCACCACCGCGATATCGATGATGTGGCTGTATTTCATCACCTCGGTCCAGTTCCTCTTCAGCACAAAACCGGCGTAGGCGAGAAAGGAATTCCACAGCCCCGCCCCGATGATCGTGAAGACCAGGAATTTCACGACGTTCATCTTTCCTATCCCCGCGGGGATGGAGATCAGATGCCGTACCACCGGGATGAACCGGCAGATGAGGATGGTGATCTCTCCCCGCGTCCGGAAAAACCGCTCGGTGGCCTCCAGCTCCTCGACGTCCAGCAGCGCGTATTTCCCGAATCTCCTGACGAAGGGCATGCCGCCGAAGAGGCCGATGTAGTAGGATATGAGGGAGCCGACGATGCTCCCCAGCGTGCTCACCAGAATCACCTGCCAGAAGGTGAATATCTCCTGCTCTATCAGGAATCCGGCGAAGGGCATGACCGCCTCGCTGGGGATCGGGAAGACCATGCTCTCCATTGTCATGAGGATGAACACGCTGACGTACCCGGTCCTTTCGATAAGGCCGGTCGCATAGGTGGCGATGAATTCGGTGATTCCCATGATGTCTCATTCCCGGTTGAACACAATACGCCACCTTAAATACTGGGGGGAAAAAGAAACCCCTTTTTTTTTCATGATCGAAAAAAGTGATGAGGGCGCCAGCCGCGCGCGCCGTACCGCGGCGTGTCATCGGGCCAGGCGCTCGAGGCGCGGCATGGCGTTTCGATTACTTGAAGGTGTCCCGGATGAGTTTCTGGTCGTCGGGATCGATGTCGGCGAAATGGATGCCGAAGAGATATTTCTTCCCCTTTCTCTTCACGTGTGCCACCGAGCCGTCGCATTCGATCGTGTGGTCCTTCCCCGCTGTTTCAATGGTGAACATGACCGTGACCTTGGCGAGCGGCTCAACCGGATAGGTGGATTCGCAGAGCACTCCCCCCTCGCTGATATTAATCCCCTCCGCCGAAAAGGTGTCCGACCTCATGATGCCGATCTCGACGATCCTGTTTATGCTGAAGCGCGGAAACCGGCGATGTTCCTTTGCCATTGAATTCCTCCCCTCTGGTGAGATGAGAATACCACGGAGCGGGGATGGTGTCAAGTGTTAATGGTGACAGCCCGTCACGGGAACGGGGCCGCGGTTTTTCCGCGTGTCTTCATTCCCTGTGGCCGACGTGGTAGCTGAGGACCTCTTTCCTGGCCAGGCGCATCACCCGTTCCGCCACGTTCCTGTGGATGAAGTGCTGTATCCCGGTCCTGGAGTGGTTTCCCACGATGATGATGTCCGCGTCCACCCTGTCCGCCACCTCCACGATCCTCTCGTCCGGTTCCCCCACCTCCACGATGGGCTGGATCTCCTTGAATCTCCCGGAGAGGACGCTCATGTAGCCGTGCAGCCGCTCGATGGTCTCCTTGACCGCCCTGTCGCGGTACTGCAGCCACACCTCGTAGGCGTCGGCGTAGTAGGAGATGCGGGAGATGTCCCTGATGACGTGCAGCAGGAATATGGTGGCGCCCGGACAGTTCAGCTGCGGCAGTACCCTCCCCGCGAGCTCATCCGGGCTTTCACTGAAATCGACGGCGATGAGAATCCTCTTTATACACATGGTATCCTCCCTCGGCTTCAGGTGAGTCTGTATTCATGCGCCAGCCGTTCGATGACGGCAGCGCGGCGGCCGGCCATATTCCTGATCTCGAGACCGCTCAGATAAAATGATGAATTCCCCTCGTCCGGTCTCGACCACCTGCAGCGGGCGGAGAAGCGAACCGTCCCGCCCTCCCCGGGGCAGGGGGGGAGCTTGATGGAGAGTCTGTAGTCCCTTTCCTCATCCAGCGGTGAATCGGACAACAGCATCATCCCGCTCTTTGAGATGTCCACGATGAATCCCCGCAGGGTGTCCCCCTCGAACACCCTGAGATAGAAGGTGAGATACATACGGTGCTGCGATCGTACGTTGTGCTTCATGCTGTCACCTCCCCCGGCGGTATCCCGCTATTAATGTACCCATGAATCGGGGAGGCTTCAAGAATTCCGTCCGGCCTGCCGGCCGGTACGGGGGACACTTTTTTTTCCTTGAGTTGCAGCGACCCCCGTGCGAGCATGCCCGCAGCGGTATGGAAGCGATAAATTACATCGGCATCGCCGTGGGGCTGGCCATGGATGCCTTTTCGGTCGCCGTCGCCGCAGGCGCCGTCGTCTGCGCCATCAGGGTTCGCAGCGCCCTCAGGATCGGCGCAACCTTCGGCCTCTTCCAGTTCCTGATGCCCATCGTGGGGTGGCTGCTGGCGGTGCGCTTCAGGAGCTCCATCGAGCATCTGGACCACTGGATCGCCTTCATCCTTCTGGCCTTCCTCGGGGGTAAGATGATCTACGAATCGTTCGGGATCGAGAAGAAGGAGAGCAGGTTCACGCTCCTGAGCTTCCGTTGGCTCATCGCCCTGGGTATCGCCACCAGCATCGACGCGCTCATCGTCGGCGTCACCTTCGCGCTCCTGGGGACCGCCATCATGGTCCCCTCCGTCGTGATCGGCGTGGTGGCCTTTCTCTTCAGCTTCGCCGGGTTCATCATCGGCTGCCGGATCGGACATCTCTTCGAGAACAGGATCGAGGTGTTCGGCGGCATCGTCCTCGTGGGGATCGGGGTAAAAATCCTGGTGGAGCACCTTTTTTTCTAAAGATTATGTCTCATAGTCCGATACTCATACCAGGGGAGAGACCCGAGTTTGCATGAGAGGGTGAGAGGGCATGAAGAAATCAGCAATCGCGATCGTCGCGGCGGGAATCATACTGCTCCCCGCCGCTGCCATGAGCCAGCAGGGTGCGGAAAAGGCGGCGCAGCCGAGCCTTGACAGGATTGCCGACGATCTGAAGTTCCAGAACGGGATGCAGCTGCTGCGGCTGCGTCAGAACCAGAAGGCCCTGGAGGTGCTGGGGGAATACCTGGAGATCTTCAACGACGGTGTGCACCGGAACGAGGCCTACCGGAGTATCGCCGAGATCCACTTCAACCGCTATGACTACCAGAAGGCCATAGGCACCTACCGGCGGCTCTTCGAGGAGTTCAGCACCACCGACGACGGCGTGGATGCATATTTCCAGGTGGGCATCTGCTATTCCAAGATGGGCTACGACCGCAAGGCCCAGGAGGTCTTCCAGGAGATCGTCGATGACTATCCTGATTCAGGCAGCGCCGGCCAGGCCAGGACGCAGCTGGAGTTGCTGAACGTGATGCAGCAGTAGGAGCGGGATCGGCGTCTCAGTGCTACGATGCCTGCCGGGACCCCTCCTCCAGCCAGGCGAGGGCGTTCCCCCTGTTCAGGAAATACCGCACCGAAAAGCCCCGGTTGCCGTAGACCAGCTCCTGGTTTTCGCCGAGATCCCGCTGTGCCGGCTTCAGGAGGAGCGCCACGCGCCTCCGCCTGGGGATGCGGCTGACCTTGTCGGCACAGAGGAGGGCGTTGATCATAGAGGTCTCCACGGCGGCCTGCGTCACATCGACCAGCACCCGGTTCTGCGGGCACTGCTCCAGGGTGTCCAGCAGTGTGTCGAAGAATCCCGGCACGTCCGGTTTTTTCAGCATGCCCTGCAGCGACACATGAACGTATCGCGGGAGATCCTCGCAGTGAATCGAATAGGCGGTGTCCATCGGCACTTCCTGAAATTAAGTTGGGGGACAACCAAAATTATAACCGTACCCCCCTGGAGTCAAGCACTATATAGGAATACAGAGGGGGCATGAAGGCTCACACAGGGGCTTTTCAAACAGGGCTTTACGGAAACGAAAAAAATCGTTAAATTTGTATTGACACCGCAGGGATGTCAACTATACATGCCCTCAATTTTTCTTTTGGAAGGGAAACGCACTCGGTTATTCCGAAACGGCCACGCGGAAGGTCCTGCGGCAGCGCACATCAGGCACAACCACCGGAAACCGGTACAGTTCACGCAACAAGGATAGGCAGAGAGGTATATTCATGTCATTACAGAAACTGAGAAACATCGGCATTGCCGCGCACATCGACGCGGGTAAGACCACGGTGACCGAGCGGATTCTCTTTTATACGGGGATCACCAGAAAGATGGGTGAGGTCCACGACGGGCAGGCCACCATGGACTTCATGAAGCAGGAGCAGGAGAGGGGGATCACCATCGCCTCGGCGGCCATATCGTGCCGCTGGAGGGATTACGATATTAACATCATCGACACGCCGGGCCATGTGGACTTTACCGTGGAGGTGGAGCGTTCCCTCAGGGTCATCGACGGCCTGGTGGCGCTCTTCTGCGCGGTCGCCGGCGTGCAGCCGCAGAGCGAGACGGTGTGGAACCAGGCGGACCGCTACAAGGTCCCCAGAATCGCCTTCATCAACAAGATGGACCGAATCGGTGCCGATTTCAACGAGGCGGTGCACCAGATGGACGCCCACCTGGACGCGAACCCGGTCCCATTCCAGGTCCCCATGGGGAAGGAGGATGATTTTGCCGGCTGCATCGACATCATCGAGCGGAGGGCATATTCCTTCGGCGAAAGCGGCGTCATCGCGATAGACATGCCGGAGGAATATCGTGAAGAGTGCGAAAGGGCGCGGCGGCACCTGGTTGAAAAGGTGGCCGATTACGACGAGGAGATCATGGATCTCTATCTGAACGAGAAGGATGTTCCCGCTGACCTCATCAAGAAGGCGGCGCGGGAGGCCACCATCAAGATGCTCATCACCCCGGTCTTCTGCGGCGCCGCCTACAAGAACAAGGGGGTCCATCTGCTGCTGGACGCGGTGCTGGAGTACCTCCCCTCGCCGATCGACGTCGGTTCGGTGTGCGGTACCGATGTGGCCGATGCGGAAAAGATGCACGTGCGGAATCCCTCGAGCAAGGATCACTTCGCGGCGCTGGCCTTCAAGCTCATCCACGATCCCTATGTGGGGCAGCAGACCTTCATACGCATATACTCGGGCGAGCTGACCAGCGGCATGCAGGTGTTGAATTCCTCGAAGGACAAACCGGAGAGGATCGGCCGCATCCTGAAGATACATGCCAAGGACCGGGAGGAGGTGGAGACCGCCGGGCCGGGCGATATTGTGGCACTCATAGGGATGAAGTTCACCAAGACCGGTGACACGCTCTGCGACCAGGAATTCCCGCTGCACCTGGAATCGATCTTCGTCCCCCCCACAGTCATCGAGCTCAAGATATCGGCACCCTCGAAGAAGGAGGAGGAGAAGCTCGGGGCCTCCCTCAGGAAACTCTCCATGGAGGATCCTTCATTCAGGGTGCGCTACGACAACGAGACCAACGAGACCGTCATATCCGGGATGGGCGAGCTGCACCTGGAGATCATCGTCGACCGGCTGAAGCACGAGTTCGGCGTCGAGGCGATCGTCGGCGAGCCCTCGGTGGCCTTCAGGGAGACCATCACCACGGAGTCGGAGATGAACTACCGCCACGTGAAGCAGACCGGTGGCAAGGGGCAGTACGCCCATACGGTGATGCGCATCGAGCCGAACGAGGGGAAGGGCTTCGAGTTCGTCGATCACATCAAGGGGGGTGTCATCCCGGCCGAGTTCATACCGTCGGTGCAGAAGGGTATCGTCGGCGCAATGGATGAGGGTATCCTGGCGGGATTCCCGGTGGTGGACGTCCGCGTGGTGCTCCTGGACGGGAGTTTCCACGAGGTGGACTCCTCGGACATGGCGTTCAGGACCTGCGGGGCCGTCTGCTTCAAACAGGCCTTCATGAAGGCGAAGCCGATCCTTCTGGAACCGCTCATGAAGATCGAGATCAATACGCCGGACGACTATATCGGCGATGTCGTGGGAGATCTGAACCGGCGGCGGGGGAAGGTCGAGTCCATGCGCCGCTACCGGAAGGGATCCCAGAAGCTGAACGGCTACGTGCCGCTCATGGAGATGTTCGGGTACGCCACCCAGCTCAGGAGCATTTCCAGCGGAAGGGCGAACTATTCCATGGAATTCCACAACTATGTCCCGGTGAACAAGGAGACCCAGGAGAAGGTGCTCAAGGAGATCGAGCTGAAGAAGAAGCAGAAGGCGGGGTAGCGGCGCCCCGCGTGCGCCCGGGGATCCCGGAGCCTAGAGGGACCGCATGAGCTCGTCGATGCGGCGGGTCCATTCCCTGCCCGCCTCCCGCTCGGTTTTCACGAATTTCAGCAGGTTGTACAGCTTCAGGAAGGCCTCCGGAGAGAGAAGGTGCTCCACCTTGCAGGCCTGCATTTCCGCCATCTCGGCCTCCAGCATCAGCACGTCGCTGAAAAACTCCATCAGCGACCGATGCCTGAAATAGATCCGCTCGGCGATCTCCTTCCCCTTCTCGGTGAGCTCAACGAACCCGTACTTCTCGTAGTCGATGAGCTTCTGATCCTTGAGCTTGTTGAGTGCCGCGGTGACGCTGGGCATCTTTATGTTGAGGCTCTGGGCGATGTCCTTCACCCGCACCACCCGGTGCTTTTCCGAGAGGACCACGATGGCCTCCATGTAATCCTCCATATTGGGGGAAAGGCTGGAACTCTGGAATATGGCATTCTCGTCGTTCATGAGGGTGTACCCGATAAATGAATGATATTAGTCTCGCCTAATTTGTCAAATGATATAATCCCGCCGAGGAAAAAATCGGGTTTTCCGGGATTACCGCTCCAGTTTGTAGTAGCTTTTCTCGATCCGTGAGAGCTCCGACTGGACACGGAACCGGAGCGGTGATTTGGAGAAGTGCGGCTCACCTCCGGCCGCCTTTTTCATGAAGGATTTGTATATACTCCTGGCCTTCTCGAAGTCCTTCAGGGCGGGGTCCTTCATGAATATGTTGCCCAGAAGGTAATAGGCGTCGTCAACGGTCTCCCTGGCGCTGTAGTATTTTATCAGAGTCAGCGTCGTGTCAAGGGCCTGCAGCCCCTTCTGCTGGTTGAGGTAGAGGCGCCCCACCTTCAGGAGTGCGTCGTCTGCCAGTTCGTGGTCCGGGAAGAGCGAAGAGACCTTCGTGTAGAATTCTATCGATTGCAGGGGATCGCCCATCACGGAATGGGTCTCGGCCGTGTAGAAGAGGGCGTTCGGGTACTCGCCGGATTTGTCCTGTACCGTGGCGTACTGCTCCAGCGCCTTGTCATACTGGTGCTGTTTGAAGTAGATCTTCCCTGAATACATCGCCGCGCTGTCCCTGAACTGGCTCTGGGGGTACTTGGATATCAGTTCGCTGAACTGCTTCAGGGAGAAGGGGTAGAGACCGCTGCTGTAGAACTGAATGCCGGTTTTCAGAAGGATCTCGTCGGACTGGGACATCCCCAGTGTCTCCTTCTGTTTCTTCTCCTTTTTGTCCTTTGCCTGCGTTTCCGTCTCGCCGGGTATTCCCGATTCCATTTCCTGCACCTGCTCCTTCTGGGGGAGGGGCTCTTTCTGAGGCGCATCCTCATTACGGGGGGTATCAGTCTTCTGCGCTCCGTCCTTCCGGGAGTCGCCGTTCCCCTCGCTCAGGATGGTGTTGATGATCTGCTCCGTCTCCTTGAAGTCGCGCGAATGGAGCGGGATCGTGAACAGGGCCAGAGCGACCAGTAATGACAGTTTCAGTTTCAACGTCCCAGTATCCCCGCATCGTCGGTCATGGGCTGCGGCTCACGCCTTCTGATCCTGTGGAGTCCCTTGGTGCCCTGCGATTTATCGGCGGCGGTGGGCGCCGCCTCCTCCGCCAGGGGTTCCCGCGCCTTCTCCTCGTCGCCGGTGATGATATCCGAGGCGCTCTCCCCGGTGCGGACGTTCTTCCCCACCTCGCGCACGTCACCCTTCCGGTACTGGCTCTGGCGGTATTCCCCTTCCATAACCGGCTCCTCCTCGGCGGAGAGGGGTGTCCTCCTTCTCTTCATGATCGTCGGGGTCTCGATGACCCCCTCCTCGGCCTCTGGCTCGATCTTCTCCTGGGAGGGGTAGGCGATGCGTTCCGGCGGGCGGTATTCCCCCTCGCGGATGTTCTCAGTGTCCAGCATCTCCGAGAAGGCACCCTCGGGCCTCGAACGGCTGATGTCGATGTCGAATATCTCGTCGGTGGTGCTGATGATCGAGGGGCTCTTGATCCGGGCGGAATCGGTCCCCATGTTGTATCCCATGAAAGCGCCGATCACCATGAGGATGAAGACGATCCCGAAAAAGCCGTTGCGAATCGTCGCCGCGGTCCTGCGGTCGATTCTGTTCAGGAGGCCGTCGAGGAGGCCAAAAAACCTTGATATGATGCCGGATATGTTCATCGCCCCTTACGCCTGTGGCGCTCTTTCCGTATGATGAATATGATCCTGCATCTTTTCAACTCCGAGAGGGTGCCGCTGCTGCCGTAAATTTTCATCACGTCCTTCTCCGCAATGACCGGGCTGCCGTTCAGGCTCTTCAGGGCGATGGTGTAATAGGGGTGTTCCCCCGCCCTGGGGTGCTTCATGGCCTCCGATACGGTATAGGAATACGTGACCATTCCATAGCGCACCGCGTGGCGGATGTCAACATAGTTTCTTCCATAAATTTCAAGGCCGCTCTCATTGTATATCGAGGGGAAGAGCATCGGCTGGACATTCAGGCGCCTGGTGTCGATGATGAGGCTGCTGTAATGGGTCCCCAGGGGCATGTCGGTCCTGCCGGGGAAATCCTCCCCCGGGTACTGGAAGGGCATGGCGGCGATGAGGCTGGGGATCTTCAGCTCGGCCCTGCAGGCAGAGGTGCGGTAATCAGCGGGATGCTGCCGATAGGTCACGGCGTCGCTGACCAGCCGGTAGAGCTTCCGCTGCAGCTCCTCGTCCCCCTCCAGCATGTCGCCGATCCGGTGCTCCCCGTCCACGCGGACCCTTTTCATGGCGGTGACTATCTCCTCCATCGCCCGCTCCCTGGAGGACCTGTAGGACAGGAGCCTCCCCCTGTTCAGGGATATCACCTCGCCGCTGTCCGGATCGACCGGCATTCCCTCGTCGCTGAATTCCATGGATGACCTGCTGGAGGAGGTGATTTTCTGCCCGATCCAGTCAAGGGTCGCCCGGCCGCTCTCTGCGCCACGGAGCGGCGAGAGCGAGCAGAGAAGGGCCGATGTAATGAGGATACAGCATATGCGCATAGGTATACCCGTCCTTTCTCTATGTATCGGAAGCCGCGGACCGATAATGAACTGATTTTGTACCGCCGGGGGCCGCTCAGGGGGTCCCGCGGTTCATCATCTGCAGGGAGCGAAGGAAGAGGGAGCGGAGTTTTTTCGCCGCCTTCTGGATCTCCGAGAGGAGAATCGGAAGCCCCTTGTCCGGCTCGACACGCTTCCGTACCAGGTAGAGGGTGGTCCTCCGGAGCACCGGTGCAAAGAGGAGAGACAGGTCGCTCCCCTCGATGGAATCGGCGATCTCCTCGATTCTGTCAGGCTCGCGCTGGGCCCTCAGCAGGATGTCGTCCAGCCGCTCGATGGTGTTCCCCATGGCCCCGGCGAGCACCGACAGGTCGATCCCCCCCCGCCGGGCAAGGATCCGCTCCAGAAGCTGCTGCGGAAGGGGGCTCTTTTCCGGCAGGCGCCGCGCCACCGAGGCAAGCGTCTCCTCCACGGTGTTGCGGATCCGCCCGCCCCCCTCGGTGGCGTTCACCACGGTCAGGGAGACCTTGCCGGCTGAATCCTCGAACCAGCCGCGGTAGAGGTCGAAGACGAAATCGGATATCACCCTGCCTTCACCTCCGAAGGCCTCGATGTACTTGATCTTCCGTTTCCGGATGATCTGCTGGTTGATGGTGTCGATGGTGAAGAGCCGGTGCACCAGGGGGAACCACCCGTCGTTGTGG
>JAFGJK010000039.1 GCA_016929135.1 Spirochaetota bacterium
ATCATCATGGCCGACGAGCCCACCGGCAACCTGGATACCACAAGCGAGGAGGAGATCATCCGTATCCTGGAGGAGATGAACGACCAGGGGAGAACCATCGTCATGGTGACCCACGAGGACGAGCTGGCGCGCCATGCCAAGCGGATCATAAGGATGCGGGACGGGAGGGTCATATCGGACACAAGGCAGAGGGTGCGAAGGAAGGAGGCCCCGCGCGCCGCCGGCGACATCAGGGGGCTGGCGGGGCTCGCCGGCGTGTCCGTGGACAGGGCCGAGCTCCTCGATTACGTGACACAGTCCTTCAGGACCATCGTATCCCACAAGATGCGCTCCTTCCTTTCCATTCTGGGAATACTCATCGGCGTCGCCGCGGTGATCTCCATGATGGCCATCGGCGAGGGGGCGAAGGAGGCGATATCGCAGAAGCTGAGCTCCCTGGGGTCCGGCACGCTCATGGTGACGCCGGGGGCACGGCAGCAGCACGGGGTGATGATCCAGACGGGGAGCGTGGCCCGCTTCACCTTCCAGGACCAGGAGATGCTCTCCCGGCTCAAGGAGATCAAGGGGGTCTCGGCGATGGTATCCGGGAGGGCGCAGCTGGTGTACATGAACAGGAACTGGAACACCCTCCTGCAGGGGGTCAGCGTGGAGTATCAGGACATCAAGTCCTCCAGGCCCATCGCGGGGAGGTTTTTCGACAGGAGCGACCTGGCGACGCGCCGCAAGGTGGCCCTCCTGGGCGCCACGGTCCTGAGGGAGCTCTTCGGCGACGCCGACCCGGTGGGGAAGACCATAAAGATCAACAAGCAGAATTTCGTGGTGATAGGCGTGCTCCCGGTGAAGGGGGCGTCCCCCATGAGAGACCAGGACGACGTGGTGATCGTGCCGGTCACCACGGCGATGTACCGACTCCTGGGGAAGAAGTACATCGACATGTTCGACATCGAGGTGGCCGACATCAACAGGGTGCAGGACTCGATCGACGCCATCACGGAACTGCTGGACAGGCGCCACCGCGTGGGCTCCGGCGACGAGGCCTTCACCATACGGGACATGTCGGAGATGCGGGACGCGGTGATGAGCACCACCAGGACCATCAGCATGCTCCTGGGTATCGTCGCCTCCATCTCCCTCTTCGTGGGGGGCATCGGAATCATGAACATAATGCTCGTCTCGGTACGAGAGCGGATCAAGGAGATCGGCCTCAGGAAGGCCATCGGCGCTAAGCGTCGGGACATACTCATCCAGTTCCTGATCGAGTCGGTGCTGATGTCCCTTTTCGGGGGGATCGGCGGCATCCTCTTCGGCTCGGCCATATCGCTCTCACTGGCGGCGGTGACGCAGTGGACGGTGCGCATATCGGTTTCGTCCATCGCGATCTCGACCCTCTTCTCGTCACTGGTGGGGCTGTTTTTCGGCCTGTGGCCGGCCATCCAGGCATCCCGGCTGGACCCCATCGTGGCCCTGCGCTACGAATAGGGGCGGCGTTTTCTCCGCTTTTTCTTCTCCGATCATGAAAAGGGCGGGGATTTGTAGTATTATTGAAGCGAAATTTCCATGCGAATGCATGCAGTAAAAAAACAAAAAAAGGGGGACCTGTATGAAACGTTTGCTCACCTTCGGCGCGCTGATGGTAGTGACGGCTGTCTTTGCCATGTCCGTTTTGACGCAGGAGGCCGAAACGGTCCGGCCGTGCAAGGCGGACGTGGACAAGTTCTGCAAGGACATCCGGCCGGGGCACGGGAGAATCGCCAAATGTCTGAAGTCCCACGAGGCGGAGCTCTCCGAGGCCTGCAAGGCCCACTTCGCCGAGATGCGTGAAAAGGGGAAGGGATTCATGGCCGCCTGCCGCGAAGACCACCGCAAATACTGCAAGGGGGTCAGGCCCGGTCAGGGGAGGATAATCAACTGCCTGAAGAGCCATGAGGGGGAGCTCTCCGAGGCCTGCAGGGCGCAGTTGTCGAAATGACCCTATCCCGCCGCTGAACGAATCGATGCCGCCGGGGCCAGAGCCGATGGGACCTGATATCGATGAATCCCTGGCTCTGACCCCGGTCTCCTGCCGTGAAAACATGATTTTTTTACTGTTTTTTAATTAATGGTAATTGACAGAAAAATATATGATATATAATAGGCAAAATGTCGGTTTATGAATGTCGTTCATTTTCATATCTGATACGCATAGCGTCGATAATCGAAAGGGTAACGCGGTGATCGACATCAGCAAATGAACAACCAGGAGGTGCCGATATGGCAACGATTGATCTCAACGGAGTCATGTTTGAGGTTGATGAAGACGGGTTTCTGCAGGAGCCGGAAAAATGGACCGAGGACGTCGCCAAGGCCCTGGCGGGCCAGGAGGGGGTGACCGAGCTGACAGACGAGCACTGGAAGGTGATGAACTATCTCCGCAATTATTTCCAGGAAAACGGCATCGCGCCGATGGTGCGCAAGCTCACCAAGGAGACCGGCGTCCAGCTGAAGCAGATGTACGAGCTCTTCCCGCAGGGCCCGGCGAACTCCGCCTGCAAGTGGGCGGGGCTCCCGAAACCCACGGGCTGCGTGTAGAGGTCGTTTGCACAGAAGGGGCCTTGCCATCGCGGGTATTCGCGGCGGTTCGGGAAAGACCGTGATCTCCATGGGCATCGCCAGGGCGATGCACCGCCGCGGCATAGCCGTGGCCCCGTTTAAGAAGGGCCCGGATTATATCGATCCCGGATGGCTCGGCGCCGCTGCCGGGAGGCCCTGCTACAACCTGGATTCCTATCTCTTCGACGAGCGGGAGCTCGTCTCCTCTTTTCTCCATTCCAACGCTTCGTGCACCCTGGCGATCATGGAAGGGAACCGCGGGCTCTTCGACGGGGTCGACGCCGACGGAACCCACAGCATCGCGGCGATAGCGAAAAAACTAGGGCTCCCCATCATCCTCGTGGCGGACTGCACCAAGGCCACGCGGACGATCGCCGCGCTGGTCCACGGGTGCAGGACCTTCGACGGCGGTGCCCCCCTGGAGGGGGTCATCCTGAACAACGTGGCCGGGGAGCGGCACCGCCGCGTCACCGTCCGATCGGTCGAGGAGCATGCCGGGGTGAGGGTCTTCGGCGCGGTCCCCAGGCTCTCCTCGGTGGACCTGCCGGAGCGGCATCTGGGTCTCACCACGGTCTACGAGCACCCCGACCCGGACCGCCTCATCGACGGCATTGCCGACCGTATCGAAGGGTCCGTGGACATCGACGGGATACTGGCCATGACCGGGGGGTACCGCTACCGTGAGCTGGAGACGGCGGAAGCGGCGGAGAAAAGCCCCGCCCGGGGGCCCTCACCGGCCGTGGGTGTGGTTTTCGACAGGGCATTCACCTTCTATTACCCTGAGACCCTGGAGGCCATGGAGCGGCTCGGCGCCAGAGTGGTGAGGATCGATGCGCTCAATGACCGCCGGCTCCCCGATGTTGACGCCCTCTATATCGGCGGCGGCTTCCCGGAAAATTTCGCGGAGGGCCTCAGCGGCAACGGGTCGCTGCGGCAGGATATCCGCGCGGCCGTTGAGGGGGACCTGCCGGTCTATGCGGAATGCGGGGGCCTCATATATCTTTCCGAGGCGATTCAGAAGGGGGATGCGGCCTATCCCATGGTGGGGGTGTTCCCCTACCGGTTCTCCGTGTCGGCGAGGCCCCAGGCTCACGGGTACGTGGAGTTCCATGCGGACCGGGAGAATCCCTACTTCGAACGGGGGGTGCCGGCGAGGGGGCACGAGTTCAGGTATTCCCGGATAAGCAATCAGGGGGAGATCCCCCCCTGCGATACCGTCTTCGCCATGGATAGGGGGACCGGCATCATGGATGGGAGGGACGGCGTGCGGCGGGGGATGGCCCTGGCAACCTTCTGCCACACCCATCCGCGGAGCGGCGTGCAGTGGATACGGAACCTGGTGCGGCTTGCCGCCGAGAGGAGGGCCGCCCGTGGATAGGATTAAGATCGCCGCGGTGAGCTGCGGGTCCCTCTTCGGCGAGGCAGAGCGCAACCTGGACTGCATCGAACGGTGGGCCGGAAAGCTCCGCGACGAGAACGTGCAGATCGCCTGCTTCCCCGAGCTCTCGGTCTCCGGTTATCACCTGTCCGACGAAGTGGCCGGCCACTGCGATTCGGTGCCGGGAAGGATCACGGAGCGCCTGGCGCACATCGCGAGCCTTCACCAGATGGTGGTCATCGCCGGGCTCCTGGAGGGGACGTCCCGGCGCCGTTACATCTCCCAGGCGGTGGCGACGCCGGAGCGCTTCGAGGGGGCCTACCGGAAGATCCACCTCTCGCCGGAAGAGCAGAACTACTTCTACGCGGGCCGCGAGGCGCCCCTCTTTCAGTGGCGAGGGTTCCGCTTCGGCATCGGCCTCTGCTTCGACGCCCACTTCCCCGAGCTCGCCTCGGTGTATGCCCTGAAGGGGGCGGACATCATCTTCTACGCCCACGCCTCGCCCCGGCCGGAATCCTCGGAGGAGAAGATGGCTCGGTGGATGCGGTACCTGCCGGCCAGGGCCTACGACAACAGCCTGTACGTGGCGGCCTGCAACATGGCCGGCCCAAGCGGCAGGGGCTTGAACTTCAAGGGCGTCTCACTGGTTCTGGACCCAAAGGGGCTCCCCGTGGCGACGGGGCATTCCGACGGCGAGTGCGCGGCAGTCGCCGAGATCAAGCGGCGCCAGCTCGACGCGGTGCGCGAATCATCCATGGGGCACTTCATAAGGCACCGCGTTCCCGCCATGTACGATGAGATCACAAAAAAGCGGGAGCACTGAAGTCCGCGCTAGATCCGGCTCTTCAGAAGGTTGATCTTTCCGATCTCCCCGGCGATCACCAGCGAATCCCCTTCGGAAAACACGTAGTCCGGGTCGGGGATCGCCTTCACGCCGGGTCCCCGGGGGGCGCTGGTTCTGATCAGGAGCACATCGACGCCGAAGGTGCCCCTGATCCCCAGCTGGCGTATGGATTTGCCGATGAAAAGCTTGGGAATAGGAATCTCGCTTATGGCATACCCCTCCATGAAATGGACCCCCTTGTCGGCGTTGGCCATGGTGATGCGCGAGGCGAAGGAGGAGGAGATATCGCGTCGCTCGATCTCCTTGTTGTAGGCGTCGAGGATGTCGCGCCGCCAGACCATGCCGAGAATCCGCTTGTCCTCCTTGCCCGCCGTCACCGGGAGGCCGTCGAGCTTGGTGCGCGACAGGAGGTCCAGGACCTTCTGGCAGTCGTCGTCCGGGGAGACCGTCTCGATGTCGGTCCGGGCGATGTCCGAGGCGATGAGCACGTTCTGGAGTGTCTCTCGATCGAACAGGAAGTCCTTCAGGTCCTGCAGCAGTATCATCCCCCGTATCCTCCCCTTGCCGTCCAGCACCGGCGAATAGGGATCCTTGCCGGAGACGAGGCTGTTCACCACCTGATCGAAGGTGGCGCCGGGAGAGACCGGCTCCACGTGCCGCGTGAAGACGTCCTTGACGAATATCGATTTCATTATGTTCGTCTCGGCGCCGTTCTTGATGTGGATGTTCCGCTGCACCAGCTTCAGCGTGTAGATCGATTCCCGCATGATCTTCTGCGATACGATGGTCGCAAGGATGCAGGTGATCATCAGGGGAAGAATGATATGGTATTCATTGGTGAGCTCGAAGACGATGATGATGGCGGTGATGGGGGCGTGGGTGGCGCCGGCCACGAGCCCCCCCATGGCCACCAGGGCGTAGGCGCCGGGGGATGCGGTGATCTCGGGAAAGAGGAGGTGCACGGTGTATCCAAAGGCGCACCCCGCCATGGCGCCGAGGAAGAGTGACGGCGCGAAGATGCCACCCGAGCCGCCGGATCCCAGGGTGATGGACGTCGCGAGTATCTTGAAGAGGATCAGGGTCGCGGCGAGGTACCATACCAGGTTCCCGTGCAGGGCGTCGTTGATGGTGTCGTATCCCACGCCCATCACCTGGGGGAAGACGAGTGCCATGACGCCCACGGCGAGTCCCCCCAGAAGGGGATGAAGGTACTCCGGAATCCTGACCCTCTGCTCGAAGAATCCCTCGAGATAGTACAGCACCTTGATGAAGGCCACGGCGATCAGGGCGCAGATCAGCCCAAGGGCGAAGTAGAAGAGCAGCTCGTAGGGGCTCTTCAGCTGATAGGCCGGAACGCGGAAGGCCGCGAAGTTTCCCTCAAACTGGTGCGAGACCACCGTCGCCGTCACCGACGATATGACGATGGGGGAAAATTGGGTGAGGGCGAAATCGCCGAGGATTATCTCCACCGCGAAGAGGGCGCCGGCCACCGGTGCGTTGAATGCGGCCGCGATGCCCGCGGCGGCCCCACACCCCACGAAGGTCTTCATGCGCTGCGAGGAGACGCGGAAAAACTGGCCGATGGAGGATCCGAGGCTGGCCCCGATCTGGACGATGGGACCCTCGCGCCCCACGGAGCCCCCGGTGCCGATGGTTATCGATGAGGCCAGCGCCTTGATGAAGGCGACCCGGGGGCGTATGGCGCCCCCCCTGAGCAGGATCGACTGCATCACCTCGGGGACACCGTGCCCCTTCGCCTCCCTGGCGAAGAAATAGATCATCGGTCCGACGATGCAGCCCCCCAGCGCGGGGGCGAGCAGTTTCACGTACCATGGCGAGGCGACGATGTTGTCGAGAATCGACCCGCCGCCGTGAAACGAAAGAGAGGAGATTCCCTTGATCATAGCCCTGACCGCGATGGCCCCGAAGCCGCCGATCAGCCCGATGACGAGGGCGATGACCACCATGAAGGAGTGCTCGGTCATTTTGGCCCGCTCGACGAGATGAGCGGCCTTTAGCGATAGGGCTCTGCTCCAGCGTAGGAAGGCTTCAGCAATCATCGGTCGTGAGGACCCTGGATGTATGTGGCAGTGAAAACATTTTTTCAGAGTACTCCCATGGCCGTTGCTGTCAATGAATAAATTCCGCGCGGGGCGCACCGGCGGGAATTTTATCGCCGTGCGCCGGTCGAAACAGAAGCCTTGGGTGTAATCCCGGATGGTGACCTCCCGGCCCTCTGCGCGCGCAGGGGGGAAAGATCTCCGGCAGATTGAGCAGCAGCTGAAGGTTTAGCGATGGTCGGGGGCTATTCACCCCCTGTGCCGGCACGGGCGATCCGTACCCTCTGGAACAGCACCGGCATGGCCATGCACAGGATCCCCAGGGCGAACGATGCAACCGCGCCGGCGGGGGAGAGAAGACCCTCGTCCAGGGCGCGCACGAAGGCGTACACCGAGAGGGGGATATAGAGCAGAATGGCCGAAATGAGACCCGGCGTATAGCCCCTCTTCATAAGGGAGGGGACGATGTGGAAAAACGAGTTTATGAAGAGGAGCGCCGGGACCGACATGGAGAAGACGGGGCACCCGGTGCCCGCCATGGCTCCGGCGACGGTGTAGGCGATGAATACGATGTTGACCGCGGCGAACTGCCCCGGGGTGATGCCCGGCACGTACCGGTTCGCGAAGGCGACCCAGTGGAAGCGATACTCCTCCAGGACGTGAACGACGGAGACCGCGACGGCGATCCTGAATATCCAGTTGAAATCCACGGGCTGCTGCCTCATTCTCTGTGCCGAATGATAGCCGGTGCTGCCGGGATGACAAGCGGAAAAATCCGCCGGACCGTGATCCCCGGGTGCGGGGAATAGGGATGTCACTGCCCCCGGGGAGTGGCGTTCCCCGGCGCCTTCGGTATTGATAGCCCTGTCCGTTGCTCGGCCCGTTTGTTGTATTTTTTATTGACTCCACCGGATCGTGTGCTATAATAAAAAAAAATTCTGGAGAATGCCATGCCGAAATCCCGTACAAAACACTGGTGGTGTGCCGCCGTATCGGCGCTCCTGTTCACTGCGTCCCTGAGTGGCACCCGGGCCGTTGCCGTTCCCGTCACGGAGAAGAACGTCCAGGGGATCTGGTTCAACCAGACGGGGAAGACCTCCCGCTATGCCATAATGCGGGAGGGGGGCGTCTCGTTTCGTATCACCAAGGACTTCCGTTACGGTGAATGGGTCTACATGGATTCGAACGCAGGGCGATGGGAGCTTTCCAAGGGTATCATTCATGAGGGGAATATGGATCAGCCGCCCCCCTCCATGAAGATCACGGGACTCACCGGCACCTCCATGACCGTTCTGGAGATACAATCAGGCGATGCCCAGAATGCCCGGTGGGGGAATCCGAGGGTATTCGCGAGAAAGCAGACCCTTGCCCCCTGGGCGGGGGAGATCCTCTCGGTGATCGAAAGGGATCTCGAGGAGGAAAAGGCCGCATCGCCGGTCGATAGCGCGAGCCTTCAGGGCCTGTGGGGCGACGCCACCAACCCCGGTACGCCTGACTACCGGAGGTTCTTTTTCAGGATAAAAGTCAACGGCAACCTCCTCATGCTGGAGCCCGCGGTGAACAACTCCGGAACATCCTTCGCCTTCAATGCCTTTGACTGCCGCTGGATGGTCCGGGGGAACAACCTCTACGACAGGTGCCACGGGAGGGGGTGGCTGCTGCTCTACAAGGTCGTCAATTTCGACGGCGACACCCTGACCCTGAAGAGGAGAAACATCAATTACGCGGGGCCGTCGGGTATGTGGAGCGGCGAAAAGACCTTCAGGAGGCTGGCGACGCCCCCCGATGAGATCAGGTCCACCCTTGCCCGTTTCGACTGAGCGGGTTCCGGCAGGGTTCGTGGGCCCAGGTCATTGCGGTATCGTCACTGCGGTAGTCGCCGTGTTCCCGGTTCGGTCGGTTCCCGTAATGAACACGAAGACAAGGAGAATGCGATACGATGACGCAGTGTGCATATCACGGCGATAAAACCGCCACGACGAAATGTTCCCGCTGCAACAGGCCGATCTGCGGCGAGGACGGCAGGGAGCTCGTCGAGACGAGGAGCTCCGGCGAGACCAGGATTCACTACACCTGCTGCATACCCTGCTGGGCCGAGCGTGCCGAGCGATATCCGAAGATGGGGCTGGGGTTCCTCTTCGGGGGGATCACCTCACTGATCCCCCAGGTCTACTACTTCAGCTGGGAGGTGCCGCCGGAGAGGAAGATATGGACGGTGGCGTGGCTGGCCGTCTCGGCGCTCTTTATCCTCATCGGGAAGAGCTATATCGGCCGCGGCAAGCAGGAGCTGCGGGAACGGATGCGGATCAGGAACGCCTTCCTCCGGACGGTGGACGATGGATCCCTCCTGATCCGCGACAACCGGGTGGTGATAACCTGCTGCCAGTGCCACGGCGAGCTGTCCCCGAACCAGCAGTTCTGCCCGCGGTGCGGATTCGTCGCCTCGGGGTCCGGGGGCGAGCTGTACCCCTGATCCCGCCGTCCGGCTGCGCCGGGAGCGCCCTCTCATGGACGGGGGCCCTTATAGACGCGGGAAAACGCGAAACCCCTCTGACCCGGAGGTTTTTTCTGTGTATCTTTATCGATCGGATTCGAGGTCGGATTCCAGTGCTTTCGGTATCAAATCCGACGAGGAGGAGTTATGGACAGGGTGGTGCATTTTGAGATCCCTTTTGACGATAAAGCCCGCGCCATGAGATTCTATTCGGAGATTTTCGGGTGGCGCCTCGCCGATATCCCCGAGGCAGACTATACCCTGGCCTATGCGGCGAAGACAGACGAAAACCATATGGTCCAGGAGAAGGGGGCCATAAACGGCGGCCTCTTCCAACGGAGCGACGCCGCGAAGGGGCCGATGCTGGTCATCGGCGTTGCGTCGATTGATGCAACGATCGAGAGGGTCATAGCCGCCGGAGGTGCGGTGGTAACGCCGAAGCGGCCGATACCGAACGGTTCCTATGCCAGGGTGTCGGACTGTGAGGGGAACGTGATCGGGCTGGCGGCGGATGAGTCGCACTCGTAGGGGGCGCCCGGGATTCGGGAGGGCAGAGCGGTTCGGGGATGGCCGTCCCGGCGGGGCGCGGGGGCTTGCGCCCTTCGAGGGCGGAGGAACGTTCCGGCGCCGAAAAGTCAATTGACACGGAGCAGCGCCGCCGGTATCATCACTGCATGATCCGATGGCCTGCATACCTCATCCTGGGGGCCCTCCTGGTGCTCATGGGGAGCGTCCTCTTCGCCGGGCCAGTGGCCGACCTGAACGCGCGGGACCTGTACGTGCGGAGCGGATTTTCGCCGCAATGGACCGACTCGCTTCCGGATCCGGCTGATGCCGGATGGATGCGGGTGCCCCCCGGACGGCAGGGGAAGCGGACCGTAAAGGTCCCCGAGCTGGGATTGAAGGATGTCCACTCCCGTGGCTTCCTGTCCCCGGCCTCGCATCCGGACAGGGAATTCACCTTCGTGACCTCATTCCTGCTCGACGGAAACGACCTCGCCACCGACAGGATCCTGGGGATACACCTGGCCGCCATAGGGGGGAACTGGGAAATCTACATCAACGGCCACCTGATCCGGCGGGAGATGCACCGGTGCCCGGACGGCGCCATTGCGGTCTGGAAGGCCATGCGCGACGTGCACGCCCCCATCGATCCACGGTTGCTGAGGGCCGGCGAGAATATCGCCGCCTTCCGGATCGTGGGGGACCCCGCCTACGGTGACACCGGCTTCTACCAGAGCACGCCCTATATAATCGACGATTATCCGGAGATCCTGGACCTGAATTCCGAGACCGTTCCGCTGATCCTGATATTCATCTATCTTTTCATGGGGCTCTATCACCTCCTGCTCTATGCCTACCAGCGACAGGAGCGCTACAACCTGTTCTACGGGCTCTTCTCCGTGGGTCTCTTCGTGTACCTCTTCGCCAGGACGCACACGGTGTACTCTCTGATGGACGACACCGAGGTCATACTCCGCGTGGAGCTCTTCACCCTGTTCCTTCTCATCCCCCTGATCGGAAGCTTCTTCGACCTGATCCTCTACAAAAAGCTCCATCCCTTTACCAAGGGGTACGCGGCATTCACCGTCCTGCTGTCGCTGCTGGTGCTGGCGACGCCGAAGCCCTTTGCCCTGGATGTGCTCAGGATATGGCAGCTCACCTCCCTCGTGCCCATATCGTTCTATCTCTTCTACCGGATCGGGTTCGCCTTCTACCGCGACCTGCGGGCCGCTGCCCGCGATTATGCCGGCCGCGGGGAGTCCCTTGCGGCGCTGAAGGGCCTCGCCGCGACAATCGGGAAGTCGGTGTCCGGCAACCTCCTGGCGGGGGTCCTGGTGCTGTGCGCCACCACCGTATTCGATATAATCGATGCGCTCTACCTCAACATGGACCTGGTCCTCACCCGCTACGGGTTCTTCCTGTTCATGGGGGGGACCGCCTTCGTGCTGGCCAACCGCTTCTTCACCCTGCACGGAAGGGTGCGGAGCCTCAATGAGATCCTGGAGCAGAAGATAGAGGACCTGGACAGGGCCAACAGGGCCATCACCGTCTCCCAGGAGCGGTACCGGATCCTCATTGAGGGCACGGACGACGGGATCTTCTCCCTGGACGAGCAGTGGCGCTTCGTCACCGCCAACGGGACCCTCATGAACGAATTCGGCACCGGCCTGGAGGACCTGGTGACGAAGCGCCTCCACGATTTCATCTACGAGGGGCCCGAGGACATGGGGGTCACGCTCCAGATGGTGCAGCAGCGGCTCGACGAGTTCGCGCGGACGAAACGGCCGGTGACCATGAAGGTGAAGCTGCGGTCGCACATCGCGTCGGAGCCCAGGGAATGGCATCTCCGCCTGGAGCATATCGGGAGCGAGGGGAGGCTGGAGATACTGGGGAAGGCCTCCCGGATACTGGAGGACGCGCTTCTGGAGAACTTCCGCTCCGAGCGGCAGAGGTACGTCATCGGCAACTACCTGGTCACGGCAGAGGAGCTGAGCCAACGACTGGTGCGGAACCTGGTGAAGTATGTGGACCAGCGCGCGGTGAACCTCCTCCGCATCGGCCTCAGGGAGATGATCATCAACGCCATCGAGCACGGGAACCTGAACATCAGCTTCGACGAGAAGACAGAGGCCACCATGGACGACGGGTACCTGGACTTCATCAGTCGCCGCCGGGAGGATCCCCGTTACCGAAACCGCACGATCACCGTGGAGTACTCGCTCACGGCGGAGCGCGTGGTCTACAGCATCATGGACGAGGGGGAGGGCTTCGACCACCGGAAGGTCATGATGGGCCTGCGGGAGAGGGCGAACGGAGAGATGCTCGCCCACGGCAGGGGCATCACCATGGCTGCCAATCTTTTCGACGAGATCCGGTTCAACAGGCGGGGCAACCAGGTGCTCCTGACGAAGCGTTTCGGCGCCGATAACTGACCAGGATAAACTCCAGTCGGGCCTGTTCCCCTTTGCCGGTGAGGCGCTGCGCTACTCCCCGATGCGCAGCGCGTTGGGATAGCTCACATCGATGGATCTTTTTCTTCCGGTATCGTACACGCCGGCCTGGACCGAGACAATGCCCGGAAACGATTTGAAATTCTCCAGGCCGATCCCGGCCTCGAAGACCCTTCCCGTCTTCCACTGGGTTCGCGTCAGGGGCACGCGGCTCTGGTCATCCCCCAGTATCCAGGGGGCGACAGACGGCTGGAAATGGAGCTTCTTCCACCTGCTGGCGCCGTGCTCATGGTAGAGGATGTTGATGAAGTAGATGGTGGAGGAGATCGGCGCCGGGGTCTTCATGAAATTGGCTTTAAAATAGATGTGTGAGCTGTCTCTGCAGCAGTACAGATCCTTAATGTTCATCTGCAGGTCCCCACTGCCGGTATCGTCGGCGCGGTCAGGGGAAAGGGGCTCGGTCCCCTGCCAGTCCTCCTCCTCGCCGTCCACGCGGACGGTCCGGTTCGGCACCTTCTCTGCCCCGCCCGGCGTGACCAGGAAGGCGGAATACCGGTCATCACCCCCCGCATCGGACGCCCACAGGGCGTTGAACGTATCGAACGGATAGGGGATGCCCTCCCCCACAGAGGGATCGTGCACGAAGAGGATCCTCTCATTCCTGTCGAACCCCACGACGAGCCGGTCGTGGTTCGATTTTATATCGGTCAGCGAGGGGTACTGGGCCACGATGACCGGGCGCCCCGATTGCAGGAGCCGGAGCAGGTCATCGATCGTTCCCGGGAAGGCTCTGGTTGTGAAGCCGTACCGCTCCGCCAGCAGGATCATCAGGCTGTTCCGGCTCCCCCCGTCCGGCGCCCTGGGGGCGTCCCGCTCCACCATCTCCAGGGTGATGGCGGGATTGTAGTGATGCATCACCATGGCGAAGCAGGTCCTGGAGCACCCCATGTGCTTCTGTTTCATGAATTGTACGTTCAGGATAATCTTCCCCCGGCCATCCTGTTCGGCGGGGGGAGACGTCGTCTCGCCGACCCCCTCGGCGCCGGCGGATATCAGCAGGAAGAAGAGAAGGAGCACTGCGGATCGTTTTCCCTTCACAATTCCCTCCACTTTCCGAATATCTGCTGATGGGGACATGTGGTTGCATCATGGCGCCCGGTACGGCGCCATGATGCATGGAGAGGGGCTATTTATCCAGGACCATGTACTCCTTCCGCTGGTTGCCGAAGAACTCCGCTTTCAGGACCACCGGGAGGTCGCTGTAGTTCTTCCGCTCCAGTGGCCTGGAGGCCATGACGATCCACTGGGTGACGTAATGATATCCGCCCCCTTCCGATAATACCTTATACGTTGAAACGGCGGCCACGTCCCCCACCTTCTTCCCCGACCCGTCAACCAGGTATATCTTCGTGGCCCCCTGCTGGCGGATAACCATCTTGGTGTGAACGATGGCGAAGAGGATGAACTGGTCGTCCGCGTACTTCAGGCTGTCGACCCCTGCCACCTGCCGCTCCCTTTCCTGCACGGAAAGCGTGGCGTTTTCGATGATCCCGTTTCTGACATTCTTCATTCGGAGATTGAATTCCCGTCCACCGAGCATCCCGCAGACGAATTTATACTTACCAAGGCTGTTTGTCAACAGGGTGTTGTCGGCCTCGCTCCTGATCTCTAACAGGCCTCCGCGGTTAGAAAAGAGCAGGGTGACGGCAAGAAAGAAGATTGCTGCGGCCGATTTTCTTATACAGTAACCTCCGATTACGGGTAATCGATTTTCCAGAGACTACTGCTGAGTATGGGAAATGTCAATTATTTTTCATCGGTCATAAGCAGGCGAGGCGCGACTAACGCGGCATGGGGGATAGGGCCCGTAACGGCCGTCCGGTTGTGCGGGGGTGAAAAAAGAGACGGGCGGGGAGGAGTGGAGTGTTCCCCGCCCGTCTCTCTGCTACCATCTGAATTGCGTCGATGACCGGTAGGTCTCGGAGGCGGTGGTGAAATCGTCCACGTGGTCCTCCGTGAACTCGATGCCGGTGAGGGAGAAGAACCGCTCCCAGCCGATCCGCTCGATCCATTCTCCCAGACGCTCGTACTTCCTTGCGCCGGCAATGTAGACCTCGATGATCTTCTTAAGGACGTCGATGAGCTCCGGCCAGCGCGGCGGGTTGTTCCTTATGAAGGGGACCGCCAGGCGCGAGAACATGGGGGGCTTCCTGGCGTTGGACACCTTCCCCCCCACGAATATGGCCAGCCCGTCCCCTTCGGGGTCGGCAAGCGGCATGGCCGGGCAGACGGTGTAGCAGTTGCCGCAGAACATGCACCGCTCCTTGTTCACCACGACCCCCTCGCCGTCCGGGTTCTTGCGGATCGCGCCGGTGGGGCAGGAGCGGATGGTGGAGGGGACCTCGCAGATCTGCGGGACCCTCTTGTTGTCCACCTTCGGCGGCTTGGTGTGGACGCCCACGATCGCCAGGTCCGAGCAGTGGACCGCGCCGCACATGTTGATGCAGCAGGCCACGGCGATCCTGAGCTTCGCCTCCAGCTTGAACTTCACGAAGTATTCGTGCAGCTCGTCCATGATGGCCTTCACCAGGCCCGAGGCGTCGGTGGCGGCGCTGTGGCAGTGGATCCATCCCTGGGTGTGGACGATGTTGGAGATGCAGTCGCCGATGCCCCCCACCGGGAGGCCCATCTTCGCCGCCTCGCCGATGATCGGGTCGACGTTCTCCTTCTTCGGCGTCAGGAACTCCACGTTGTAGCGGCTGGTGAACCTGAGGTGGCCGTCGCAGTACTTGTCGGCGATGTCGCAGATGTCACGGATGAAGTCGACGCTGATCAGCCGGGGCGATCCGGCGCGCACCGTGTAGAGCTCGTCGCCGGAGTGCGCCACGTGCTTCATCACGCCGGGCTTCAGGATCTCGTGATACTTCCACGCTCCGTAGTTCTTCTTGATGATCTCCGGCAGCATGGTGCGGAAATCGGGGGGGCCTATATCTGTTCGTGCCATTGTGTAGCTCCTTGATTATTTGTAGAAGACGAAGGGGTTCGACCGCGGATATTTCACCATCTGCGGCGTCGGCTTCAGGTCCACCGCCTTCAGGAAGTCCTTGAGACCGACCCGGTTGATCGTCTCGGCGACCCGTTCCCTGTTGCGGCCGTGTTCATCCCACCAGTCCCAGATCTTCGCCAGGAGGTCCTTGATCTCCTGGTAGGGGGGCTTGAGCTCGATGAAGGGGATGAGCACCCACGAGAGAAAGGCGCCGCGCAGAATCGGCGCCTTCCCGCCGATGAGGATGGTGGCCCCCTTTTTCTTGCCGGGCCGCACCGCCTTGGTGAGCTTGTTGATGCAGTGCATGCAGCGGACGCACTCATCCGGCCGCACCGTAAGCGTTACCGCCTTCTCGTCGAAGTCCAGGGCGCCGGCGGGGCAGCGGTCGGCGATGTCCTTCTTGATGTCCATTCCCTTGTTGTGATAGGCCTTGATCTCGGTCTGGTCGATCTCGATGGAATCCCTCCAAGTGCCGATGATGGTGAAGTCCGAGCGGGCGATGGCGGCCACGCAGTCGTTGGGGCAGCCGGAGGCCTTGATCTTGAACTTGTAGGGCCACCGCGGCCGGTGCAGCTCGTCCTGGAAGGTCTGCGTCAGGTCGTTGATGATGTCCAGGGTGTCGAAGCATGACCACTCGCACCGTGCGGGGCCCACGCAGGCGGTGGGGGTCCTGAGGACCGATCCGGAGCCGCCCAGGTCGAAGCCGGTTTCCGAGAGTTCGTTGAAGCAGGGCTGGATGTTGTCCGTCTTCGTGCCCAGCAGGATGATGTCCCCGGTGGAGCCGTGCATGTTCGTCAGGCCGCTGCCGTACTTGTCCCAGATGTCGCAGATTTTACGGAGCGATTCCGTGGTGTAGAACCATCCCGAGGGGTGGTTCACCCGGAGCGTATGGAACTGCTCGGCATTGGGGAACAGCTCCGGCACGTCCGAATAGCGGCCGATGACGCCTCCGCCGTATCCCACCACGCCGACGATGCCGCCGTGTTTCCAGTGCGTAATCTTGTCCTTATATGAAAGCTCCACCAGTCCCAGCAGATCCTTCGCGGCGGGGTTCTTTTCCGCGGCGCGTTTGATCTCCTTGACGAAGCTGGGCCAGGGGCCGCTTTCCAGTTTATCCAGAATGGGGGTGTCGGACATAAATTATCCTCCCGTGAAAAAAAGTAGTTGAAAAATGAACGTAGTTCATTTTATGAGGTATATTCAGAGACGGTAAGAAAAAAGTCAAGTATTATAGTCCCCCTGGAACATTTTTTCTGAACCGCTCCGTTTTTAGATCGAAAAAAGGCGTATCCGCTAATAAGAGTAGCAGGGGATACTGCATATGTCATTAATTTTTCAACGAGACGCCGGGGGGAGGTGACGAACATGAAGGGGACCTTCACGGCTGAAAAGAACAGGATAATCGACGCATGGATGGCCCGGCTCTTCCCGGCGGGGTTCCCTCCAGTCTGCGGCGACAGGTTCGCCAATCCGTCCGCCTCGATGGCCAGGGAGGACCTGGAGCGCATCTTCGACTGGGCCGTCTGCGGGGATTGCCGGGAATCCGTGAGGGCGGCGGTGGAGGAGATCGCACGGCTCTTCCTGTTGTACCGAGACGCCCCCGGGGGGGCCGTGGACATCGTCGGGGACCTGCGGGAGCTCTCCGGTGCGATGAGTGACCGGGGGGCGCCGTGTCCTCCCGGTTTCCGGGAAAGGGTGGATTCCCTGGAGACCATGGGCAACCGCGCCGCCGTGGCGTCGCGGGCCCTTCTGGAGCGGATCAGGAATGCCGACAGGGCGCGGCTGGTGCCGCGCAACAGGAAGGAGGCGGGCCGATGAGAATCATTTTTTCGTCTATCGCGGTGTCGGCGCTCTGCGCTGCCGCGTATATCCTGGGTGCCCTGGCGCCGACGGCGGCCGGGATCGTGGTCCCCTACGGGGCTGCGGTCTTCTTCATCACCGGCATAATCTACCGGACCGCGCGGTGGCTGGCATCGCCGGTCCCCTTCAGGATCCCCGTCACCGCGGGGCAGGAGAAGTCGCTTTCCTGGATCGAGCACCGGAGGGTTGACAACCCGGACGGCCCCCTGGGCACGGCGCTCAGGATGCTCTCCGAGGTGCTCCTGTTCAGATCGCTCTTCAGGAACACCGCGCTGGGGAGGAGCGGTGAGGGGCTGCCGGTCTACGGCTCCGGCAAGTGGCTTTGGCTCGGCGCCATGGCCTTCCACTGGTCGCTCCTGTACATTGTCGTCCGGCACCTGCGGTTTTTCATGGAGCCGGTCCCGGCCTTCGCCGACCTCATGGCCGCCGCCGACGACATCTTCCGCATCGGGAATCCCGGTATCTACATCACCAACATCGTCATCGCCGCGGCCCTGGCATACCTCCTGCTCAGGAGGATGGCCCTCCGGGACCTCCGGCGCCTGTCGCTCTTTCAGGACTACGCGCTGCCGCTGCTCATCGCCGCAGTGGCAGCCACGGGGATGCTCCAGCGGTACGTCTGGCGCACCGATCTCCTGGGGGCGAAGGAGTACGCCATGGGTCTCGTGACCCTCAGGCCGGCGCTCCCGGCCGGGGCCGGGCCGCTCTTCTACATGCACCTGGTGCTGGCTTCGGCGCTCATGGCGGTGATACCCCACAGCAAGATCGCCCACGCCGTGGGGGTGCTCCTCTCCCCCACCAGGAACATGGCCAACTCCAACAGGAGAAAGCGGCACGTGAACCCCTGGAACGCCCCGGTGAAGGTGCACAGCTACGAGGAATGGGAGGAGGAGTTCAGGGACAAGATCGTCAAGGCGGGATACGCACTGGAGAGGGACAATGGCGGCGAAGTATAGTCAGAAGGATTTACTCGAGGTCGATGGGAAGGCACCCGGGACGTCCTGGATGGACGTGAAGACGGTCCTGAAGAAGGGGCGCTACAGCTATTCCGGAAACCCGAGGCACGTGGAGTACCTGGGCCTTCCGAACCCCCGGGAGTGGCAGCCCCACGACGGGGACTGGAAGCTCCCCGAGAACTGGAAGGAGATCGTCCTGGAGGGGTTCCGCGAGAGGCTGAAGAAGCACCGCTCCCTGAAGCTCTACATGGACATCTGCGTGCGCTGCGGCGCCTGCGCCGACAAGTGCCACTACTACATCGGTTCCGGCGACGAGAAGAACATGCCGGTGGTGCGGGCCGAGCTGATGCGCTCGGTCTACCGGCGGTATTTCACCCTCTCCGGGAGGGTCTTCGGAAGGCTCGTGGGGGCGCGGGACCTCACCGAGGAGGTGATCAGGGAGTGGTTCTACTACTTCTACCAGTGCTCGGAGTGCCGGAGATGCTCGGTTTACTGCCCCTACGGTATCGACACCGCAGAGATCACCATGATGGGCCGCGAGCTGCTGAACCTCATCGGGCTGAACATCAACTGGATCATCGAGCCGGCCTCCAACTGCTTCCGCACCGGGAACCATCTGGGGATCCAGCCCCACACCTTCCACGACAACCTGGAGTTCGCCTGCGAGGAGATACAGGAGATGACCGGCATCGCCGTGGAGCCCTCCATCAACCGGAAGGGGGCGGAGATACTGCTGGTGGTCCCCTCCGCCGACCTCTTTGCCGATCCCCACATCTACACCCTCTACGGCTACCTGATGCTGCTGCACGAGATCGGCCTGGACTACACCTTCAGCGCCTACGCCTCCGAGGGGGGGAACTTCGGCCTCTTCCATTCCAACGAGCTGATGAAGCGGCTCAACGCCAAGATCTACACCGAGGCGCGGCGCCTGGGCGTGAAGTGGATCCTGGGGGGGGAGTGCGGCCACATGTGGCGCGTGGCGCACCAGTACATGGACACAATGAACGGTCCGGCGGACTTCCTGGAGACCCCACGGTCTCCGGTCACCGGGACGGTCTTCCATAACGCCGCCGGCACCGGCATGGTGCACCTCTGCGAGTTCACCGCCGACCTGATCCACCACGGGAGGCTGGTCCTGGACCGATCCAGGAACGCGGCCGTCCGGGTGACGCACCACGATTCATGCAACACGGCGCGGGCCATGGGGCTCCTGGAGGAGCCGCGATACATACTGAGGAATTCCTGCGAGCACTTCCACGACATGCCGGAGAACACCATCCGCGAGCACACCTTCTGCTGCGGCAGCGGCTCCGGCGTCGGCACCGACGAGAACCTGGAGATGCGGCTCCGCGGCGGGCTCCCCAGGGCCGCCGCGGTGCGGTACGTCCGTGAGCGGCACGGGGTGAACATGCTCTCCTGCATCTGCGCCATCGACAAGGCGACCCTCCCTGCCCTCATGCAGTTCTGGGTGCCCGGCGTCGAGGTCTGCGGGGTGCATGAACTCCTGGGCAACGCCCTGGTGATGAAGGGCGAGTCCGAGAGGACGGTGAATCTCCGGGGCGAAACCCTGGCGGAGGCGGGCCATGAGAAAGAGTAGTATCGTGCTGATATCCGCGGCGCTGGCGGCGCTTCTGGCCTCGCCCTTCATCGTGTCGCTCCTGAGTCCCCCGAGTCCCCCGCCGCGGCCGGAGCTCCCGCGGGACGTGAAGGAGTGTGTGAGGCCGGCCGCCCAGATGAGGGCGGAGCACATGGTGCTGCTCCACCAGTGGCGCGACGATGTGGTCCGCCGGGGCGACAGGCGGGAGGTCATGATCGGCGGCGTTTCCTATGCGAAGAGCCTCACCGGCTCCTGCATGAAATGCCACCGCCACAAGGAAAAATTCTGCGACCGGTGCCACGGCGCGCTCTCCTCCGCGCCGAAATGCTGGGACTGCCACGTGTACCGGAAGGAGGTGCGGCCGTGAAGACCACCAGGCGAGAATTGCTGAAGCGGGGAGCGAAAACGGGGCTGCTCCTGCTGGGGGGCACCGCCCTCTACGAGGTCGTGTCCGGAAGCGAGCTGCTGACGGGTGGCGCGCCGCTCAGGCACGCCATGGCGGTGGACCTGCGCCGGTGCCTCCAGGAGGAGGGGTGCGATCGCTGCGCCGCCGCATGCCACGGGGCGCACAACGTCCCGAGGATCGCCGACGAGCTCAGGGCAGTCAAATGGATCTGGAAGGATGAGATGGGGCGAATCTTCCCGGAGACCGTGGGGCGGATCGCCAACGCCGAGCTCCGCGAGAAAAAGACCGTGGTCCTGTGCAACCACTGTACCAACGCCCCCTGCGTGCGGGTCTGCCCAACCGGCGCGACCTTCAGCAGGGAGGACGGCATCGTGATGATGGACCAGCACCGCTGCATTGGCTGCCGCTATTGCATGGCCGCCTGCCCCTACGGCTCGCGCAGCTTCAACTGGTACGACCCCAGGCGCTTCCTGAGCGAGGATGCCATCAATCCCGACTACCCGACGCGCACCAGGGGCGTCGTGGAGAAGTGCGATTTCTGCGCCGAGCGCCTCGATACCGGGGGCAGACCCCTCTGCGTCGAGGCGTGCCGCGCCGGGGCGCTGATCCACGGGAACCTGAACGACCCCGGGTCCGACCTGCGGCGGGCCCTCCAGGGCAGATTCGCCCTGAGGCGCCGGGCCGAGCTGGATACCGATCCCGGCATATACTATCTCCTGTGAGGCTCCGATGATACAGAAGGCATTTCACGGCGGAAAACTCTACTGGCTGCTCCTGGGGGCCCTGGCTGCGGTCGCCGCGGCCGGCGTCTGGTTCTACCTGCGGCAGCTGGAGCTGGGACTCTCGGTCACCGGCATGGTGCGGGACGTCTCCTGGGGCCTCTACATCGCCCAGTTCACCTTCTTCGTCGGCGTGGCCGCATCGGCGGTGACCGTGGTGCTTCCCTACTACCTGCACGACCACAGGGCCTTCGGGAAGATCACCATCATGGGGGAGTTCCTGGCGGTCTCGTCGGTGGTGATGTGCATGCTCTTCATCTTCGTTGACCTGGGCCAGCCCTTCCGGGTCCTGCACGTCTTCCTCTACCCCTCGCCGACATCGCCGATGTTCTGGGACACCGTGGTCCTCTTCGGGTACCTTGTGCTGAACCTGGTGATCGCCTGGACCGTCCTGGGGGCAGAGTACCGGGGGACGCCGCCCCCGGGGTGGGTGAGGCCGCTGATATATCTCTCGATACCCTGGGCGGTGAGCATCCACACCATCACCGCCTTCCTCTATGCCGGCCTTCCCGGCAGGCACCTGTGGCTCTCGGCCATCACCGCAGCGCGCTTCCTCGCCTCGGCCTTCTCGTCGGGGCCGTCGCTCCTCATACTCCTCTGCATGGCGGTGCGGCGTTTCACGACCTTCGATCCCGGGAAGGAAGCGATCCGCTCCATGGGAAAGATCGTGGCCTACGCCTTCAGCGCCCATGTCTTCTTCATACTCCTGGAGATATTCACGAGCTTCTACAGCGGCGTGGGCTCGCATCGCGAGTCCTTCGTGTACCTGTTCCGCGGCCTCGAGGGGCATGCCGCACTGGCGCCGGCCCTCTGGGCCTCCGCGATACTGGCGCTCGCCGCCCTGGTGCTCATCGTCGTGCCGAAAACCAGGAACAGCCTGCGGGTGCTCCCCCTCACGGTCGCCATGGTCTTCGTTTCCATATGGCTCGAAAAGGGGCTCGGCTTCGTGGTGGGGGGATTCATCCCGTCGCCGCTGGGGGCCGTGACCGAGTACCGGCCCACCGCGCCGGAGATATTCATCACCGCCGGGGTCTGGGCCCTGGGCTTCATGCTCCTGGCGGCATTCTTCAAGGTATTCATCACGGTGCGCCGCGAGGCCTAGCGGGAGACGTCGCCAGCGTCGCAGCCCGTTCCAGGCGCTTACCCGGACGGTACTCCTGCCGGAATTCGGAGTCAGGGGTTTGAGGGCGGCGGGGGATGCCCGGTTATTTGTGGCAGAAATAACAGTCCATGGAGAGGGCGCTGCCATTCATGACGCCTCTCCTGTTGTGGCACTCCCTGCACCGCCGATGCAGCGCCCACTGGAAGGAGCTCACCGAAAGGTACGCCGCGCTGGGCATCGGATACTCTCCGTGGCAGCTCCCGCAGGCTCTTGCTTTTTCCCTTGAGCGGTCGCCGCCGGGGTGGCACTCGTCGCAGTTGCCTCGGCTCCTGAAAATCCCCGCGTGCAGCTGGTGATCGAACATAGAGGATTCGGCAACCATGTTTCCGTGACAGCGCGAGCAGGGTGCGGTTTTGTTCCGCGCGGCGGGGAGGTGGTGGCAGAGGGGGCATCCCCGTCCATCCTGCGAGGCGATTTCGGTGTGCCTGGCATGTGAAAAATCTACGTAGAGACCGTTCCCGTTCCCGTCGAGCCGCATCGTATCGCCGAATGGGGCCGCCGATACCTTTTGACAGACCGCGGCCGT
The DNA here is from genome assembly GCA_016929135.1 of Spirochaetota bacterium. Taxonomy (GTDB): domain Bacteria; phylum Spirochaetota; class UBA4802; order UBA4802; family UBA5550; genus JAFGJK01. The sequence goes on from JAFGJK010000039.1 coordinate 22,652, forward strand.
CCTGTCCCTCTCCCGGTGGAGCGCAAAGGCCATGCTGATGATGAGGATGCCGCAGGCGCCGAGTATGCCGTATTTCAACACCGCGTCGCCCGTTTCCCCTCTCCGCATTCTCTTGTCCTGATCCTGTCGTGTCATGGTGTCGCAACCGTTACTGTGTATTCATTCTGTCCTGGTATGGATCGACCGGCATCCGGCCGTGTTGATAACGCATCCTGCCGTATCCGCGCTCACCGTGACATGCGTCCCTGCAGTCGCCATGCGGAGGCCGTGGCCAGGCGCATGAACGGGAAGAGCAGCCCGTGGGCCAGCCTGGTGAAGGGGATCAGCGCCAGTATGATGTTGCCGCCGATAACGTGGATGAGCACCGTGACGTCGTGGGGGAGCGGATTCCACTGACGGGATGCGGCGAAGCCGGCGGCCATCGCAAGGAGTATGAGGCTCAGCACGGCATAGTCAGCGGCGACGCTGATGCCTCTCAGGCCACGGTCGAACACTCTGAAGGCCAGCAGAGAAATTCCGGCGGCGAGGCCCGCGACGGTGAGGATGTCGGCGAGCTCCCTGGGCATATGGGGCCAGCCGAAGCCGATACCCCCCCGTACGGAGAGAACGTGGTCCTGGAGGAAGAGGAGGACCGTGATCAGCCCCAGATGGAATATGAATGACACGATGCTGAAGATGATCCTGGTTCCCGCGATCCTGTTGAACGGGAGCATCCACGCCGCCGTTTCACGCAGCTGCTCCCCCAGCGTGGGGTAGGGGAGCCGGGAGGTGACGGCGCGCCTCGCCGCCCTGAGGGCGGACCAGACCGTGCGGATCGACCCCAGCAGCATCAGCGCGATGCAGAAACGGAACAGAGGTCCCTTCGCGAGGTACAGCAGCGTTTCCATGGTCATCCCTCACCGTCAGCTTTCTTCAATTTTATCGCCGTGAGAAGCAGGTCGTGCAGTCCCGCGTGCCGCATGGGGAGTCTGTAATGGGCAATGAGCTCGCTTATCTGCTTTTTGCAGTTCGCGCAGGGGGTGACCACCAGCTCGGCACCTGAGGCCCGGAGCTGGTCCGCCTTCCCCTTGCCGGCGATGTCCATCCTGTACGGCTTGAACTCGCTCACCGATACCGTGCCGCCGCCCCCGCCACAGCAGAGGTTGAGCGTTCCATGGGGATCCATCTCGACGAAGTTCCTTACAAAGGAGCGCAGTATGCGTCTCGGCTGCTCCACGATCCAGCCGGACCTGGCGATATTGCAGGGATCGTGGTAGGTGACCTTCTCCTGTATGGCATCGGGGTCGAGCTCTATCCGCCCCTCCTCGATGAGCCGCGCGGTGAGCTCGATTATGTTCACCACCGGTATGTCGCTGTTCGTAAAGTGGCTCATGAAGAGAGAGGCTGCCCGTGAGGCATGCCCGCATTCGCCGATGAGTATTTTCTTCCCGCCGATGTTCCTGAACGCCTCGTACATGGATTGCGTGATCGTCTCAAGAACCTCGTCGTTGTAGAAGAGCCCGTAGTTGATGGCGTCGTAATTCTCGGAGCAGATCGTCCAGCTCACCCCCGCCTCCTGGAGGACGCAGGCTATCCCCATCAGCGTGTCCGCCTCCATGAGGTAATCGCTGACCGGTGCGAAGAACACGTATTCGGCCCCTTTCACGTCCAGGGGAAACTTGACTGCGGCCCCCTTGATCTCCTGAATCTCCTCCTCCAGAAACTCGAGATTGTCCCTCAGCGCCTTCAGGGGAACTCCCGAGGTGTTGCGGGTCGCTCCCTCCGTCTGCTCTTTGACCGATACGGTCAGGGCCTTGGGGGCGATGCCGGCAAGGCTGAGGATGTACCTCCCGAGTCGGACGATGAGGCGGTGGTCGATCCCCAGTGGGCAGAAGATGGAGCAGCGTCCGCAGACGGTGCAGTGGTAGAAGGATTCCGCCATCTCCTCAATATCGCTCTCCCTGAGGGGGGACGTGCCGCGTATCCGTGATTTCAGGAGTCCCCAGGCGGTAAAATGATTGCGGTAGATGTCCAGCAGCAGCGCGCTCCGGTAACAGGGGATATCGCGGGGATCGCGGCTTGCACGGAATATCTGGCACTCCTCCGCGCACCGGGAGCAGTTCATGGATACCCGGGAGTAGAGGTCCAGCATGGATCGATAATTCGAGTTTTCCAGTACTCTTTCGAAGGCCTTCAGGAACCCGGCGACCGTGGTATCCGATGCCGGGAGTTCGGTAGTGAATGAGAATTTCTTCATGTTCGAACGTCTTTCATTTTCTGAATGATATTCATTGATAAGGGGTGCTTTTTGTCAAGAGAGATATTTTCGCATAATCGTGTTTTTTGCCTGCCGTGAGGGAAAAAACGATATAACATACCCCGTAACCGGCATACGCATCGCGTTTCCGCCACTCCTCCGGTGCTGCCCGCGGCAGATATTTCGCGAGAGGACCCGCGAATAATAATGGACACCCCTGCCCCTCCTTATACTGTATGCACTCATGCAATGAGGGGTGTTCATCTTCGGTATGTACGGTATCCTGCGGCGGTACAGGGTGCCGGTGGGGGGGGTATGGCGTTTCGCATCGGGATAAACGGCTACGGAAGGATCGGTCGGTGCATCCTCAGGGCCCTCTACGAGCGGAACTACCGGAACGTCATGGAGGTCACGGCGGTGAACGACGTCGCCGACAGCGGCACCATGGCCTACCTCACGAGGCACGACACCATCCACGGCCGCTTCCCGCTCCCCGTCAGCCTGGAGGATTCGGTCCTCTCCGTGGGAGACGACCGGATCGCCCTCTCCGACCGTTCCCGCATCGAGGAGATCCCCTGGGGGGAGCGCGAAGTGGACCTGGTGCTGGAGTGCACCGGCCTCTTCGGCGAGCGGGCCGACGCCCAGCGGCATATCGATGCCGGCGCCGGAAGCGTCCTCTTCTCCTATCCGGCGACGCCTGAGGTGGACATCACCGTGGTCTACGGGGTAAACCACCAGGCGCTCCGGAGGCGTCACCGCATCGTCTCCAACGCCTCCTGCACCACCAACTGCCTGGTCCCGGTGATCAAGACCGTGGACGACGCCTTCGGCGTCGCCCGGGGGCTCATCACCACGATTCACGCCTCAATGAACGACCAGCCGGTGATCGACGCCTACCATCACACCGACCTCAGGCGCACCAGGAGCGCCGGCCAGTCCATCATCCCGGTGGAGACGCAGCTGGCCAGGGGGATCAACCGCATCCTGCCGCACCTGGAGGGGCGCTTTGAGGCGACGGCGGTGCGCGTGCCGGTGGTGAACGTGTCGGCCCTGGACATCGCCATCACGGTGGAGCGGCCCACGGACCGCGACGAGGTGAACCGGATCCTTTCGGAGGCCGCCGCGGGGCCGCTGCACGGCATCATGGGGGTCTCCGACGAGCCCCTGGTCTCCTGCGACTTCAACCACGACCCCCGGTCTTCCGTGGTGGACCTCACTCAGACCAGGGTTGCCGTGGGGAGCATGGTGAAGCTCTTCACTTGGTTCGACAACGAGTGGGCTTACGCCGTGCGAATGCTCGACACCGCCCTGGCCATGCTTACGGCCTGCGAGTGAAGACCCTGCCGGGAGGCTCGTGCTCACCTTGCGTAAGGTGAGTGAAGTATTGGACTTGCCCCGATTTTGCGGACACTGAGTTACGCAACATATTGAGCGCATCTCATCCGTGATTCATACTCTTCCGGACTGACATA